>JAESUM010000065.1 GCA_016763075.1 Pseudomonadales bacterium | reverse complement strand
TCGACGACGTACTAGAAAAACTAAGCGCACAAACACACCGGCGGTTTATTAAAACCCACACACCCCTCGATGGCCTACCCTACTTTGATGACGTGACTTATTTATGCGTTGGCCGCGACCCACGTGACGCATTTATTTCGATGCAGCCACATTTAAAGAATATGAATCCAAAATCATTCGTCACCATGATGGGTAACGCTACCCACGAAGTCGTTTTACCCGATATGAGTGAAGACGACTTGGGCGTTCGGTTTCAACGCTGGATGAGCGCTTCTGGAAAACCCGGCGAACGTGATGATGCAGGCACACCTTCGGTAATGAATTTTGTTTCTACTTTCTGGCAATACCGTCACCTTTCCAACATTAACTTTATTCACTACAACGATCTTAAAACGGATCTTCCTAAAGAGATGCAAAGGATTGCTAATATTTTAAATATAGAAGTACCACAAGAAAAATGGCCCGAATTAGTAGCTGCTGCCACCTTCGAAAACATGAAATCTAAAGCAGACAACATTGCACCGGATGCTGAAAAAAACCTGTGGAATAATAATTCCAGTTTTTTTAATAGCGGGAAAAGCGAGCAATGGCGCGGGCTTCTTTCTGAAGAAGATATTGCCGTATACCATCAGCAGCTTAAAGAACACGCCACACCGGAACTTGCCCATTGGTTAGAATTTGGAGCAAACACCGATTAATTTTAACTTCTAATGTTAATCTGATTTTCAAAATAAACACTCAGGACTCACCATGAAAAAATACTCTCTAATCACAATAATGTTATTAGCATTTTCAAGCTTTTCACATGCCGACGGCTTCACACTGGAAAGCCCCGACGTACAGGGCCAGTTAACCAACGATCAGGTATTCAATGGTTTTGGTTGTAACGGAAAAAACATCTCCCCAAGGCTGACCTGGAAAAATGTCCCAAAAGGAACAAAAAGCATTGCCATTACTCTGTTCGATGCAGATGCACCAACCGGTAGCGGTTTTTGGCACTGGCTGATATTTGATATCCCCGCCGATGTCACATCACTTAAAACCAATGCAGGCAACTTGAGCGCATCTATTGCGCCAAAAGGCAGCGTTCAAAGTACCACTAGTTTTGGCACCGTCGGTTTTGGTGGTTCTTGCCCACCCAAAGGCCACGGCCCTCATCAATATACGTTCACCGCATTTGCGCTAGATGTTAAAACACTGGGTCTCAGCCAGAATACAACCCCCGCAATGGTCGGGTTTAATTTGAGTTTTCATACGCTAGCCAAAGCATCTGTTGTGCTTTACAACCAAAGATAATTAGCAGGAAAATCTGGCCCAATGAAAGGCAAGCGCATACTCATTGTTGGCGGCGGCACGGGCATCGGCCTTTGCCTTGCGAAGCAATTAATTGATATGGGTGCGCAGGTTGTTATTGCATCGCGCAATATTAAAAAACTAGAGAGGGTTTGCACCGAATTAGGAACGGCTGCATCGGCGTATCCATTAGATGCCGGTGACGAACAAGCGGTCATTGGGTTTTATTCTGAGCTTGGCGAGTTTGATCACTTGGTTGTGACCATACGGCCAGATCACCTCACCGGCCCATTTACCGAATCAGCACCGGCGGATTCCCGCGCGGCCTTTGATGCCAAATTTTGGGGGCAATATATTTTAGCGCGCTATTGTTTAGATACGATTTCGGCAAAAGGCAGTATTGTATTTACCTCCGGTATTGCAGCGGTTAGAGGATACCAAGGGTTTTCATGCACTGCGGCTATTAACGGGGCCATCGAGTCACTCACTAAATCCCTCGCGGTTGAGTTAGCACCCATTAGAGTAAACGCCGTAACACCGGGGTTTATTGAACGGTTCGGCGACGATACCGAGCGCTGGAATATGGTGCAGAGCTTAAGCGCTCGTATCCCAGCAAAACGCCTTGGCACCCAAATTGAGGCAGCCAATGCGTATATTTACCTGCTACAAAACCAATACACAAGCGGCACCATTGTTACCGTAGACGGTGGCGAACTATCCGCTTGAACCCGCGTTAATCACAGGAGCTTAATCATGGCCGGCAAACTAGCAAAATTTGACTGGGAAGACCCCTTCCAAATAGAGCAACAGCTCAGCGAAGATGAACGCATGATTATGCTCAGCGCACGCCAATATGCGCAAGACAAGCTACAGCCTAATGTGCAGATGGCTTTTCGTAATGAAGATATTGATCGCAATATATTCCACGAGATGGGCGCACTGGGCCTGCTTGGCGCAACCATCGAAGGATACGGCTGCGCAGGCGTTAATTACGTCAGTTATGGGTTAGCTGCCAGAGAAATAGAACGGGTAGATTCCGGTTACCGCTCTATGATGAGCGTTCAGTCCAGCCTAGTCATGCATCCCATTCACGCATACGGCAGCGAAGCCCAACGCGAAAAATACCTACCAAAACTAGCCACCGGCGAATGGGTAGGTTGCTTTGGGCTTACCGAACCTGACCACGGTTCAGACCCGGGCAGCATGATCACCCGCGCCAAAACCGTTGATGGCGGCTATAGCATTTCGGGTAACAAAATGTGGATCACCAACTCGCCAATAGCCGATGTGTTTATCGTCTGGGCCAAAACCGACGACGGCGTGATTCGCGGCTTTATACTCGAAAAAGGCATGAAGGGGCTGTCTACGCCAAAAATCGAAGGCAAGCTGGCATTGCGAGCCTCCATCACCGGCGAAATAGTAATGGACGAAGTATTCGTTTCTGACGAACAACTACTACCAAACGTAAAAGGTTTGAAAGGCCCCTTTGGTTGCCTCAATGGTGCACGCTTGGGCATTTCTTGGGGCGCACTTGGCGCAGCCGAAACCTGCTGGAAAACCGCCCGCCAATACGTGCTTGATCGCAAACAATTTAACCGCCCATTGGCTGCTAACCAGCTGGTTCAGCTTAAGCTGGCCAACATGCAAACAGAGATTCATCTTGGCTTACTGGGCGCACTACAGGCCACCCGGCTGTATGACCAGGGCCAACTCGGTGTTGAATTAATCTCGATGATGAAACGTAACAACTGCTCAAAATCATTAGAGATCGCCCGGGTAGCGCGGGACATGTTGGGCGGCAATGGCATATCCGACGAGTTCCCAGTCATGCGCCATATGCTCAACCTAGAGGTCGTCAATACCTACGAAGGCACCGCCGATATTCATGCGCTGATTCTTGGCCGGGCACAAACCGACATCCAGGCATTTTTCTAACCGCAGACGTGTCAAACCAAAATAGATAGAAGCCATAAAAACGGAAATTTAAAATGGACTTACAACTTTACGCGATGACCTGCGGCTGGCTCACCATGCCAATGCAAACCATGATTGGCGGTGAAGAGGGCAATATTAAAATACCGATTCCGAGTTATTTAATTCGTCACCCGAAGGGCACCATGCTTTTTGATACCGGCATGAGTCTAAAAGCACAGCAAGACCCAGCAGGGTTTTTGGGTGATGCCAGCGCGTTTATACAAGTTAATTTCGCTAACGATGAAGATATCCAAAGCCGATTGCAGCAAATGGATGTCGATGTCCGTGATATCGACATGGTCATCAACTCCCATCTGCATTTTGACCACGCCGGTGGCAACGCGTTTATTCCAGACGCCCGTATTCTGGTACAAAAAGATGAATGGGATGCAGCCCATGAACCAGACTTTATTGAATCCTTTGCCTACAACCCAGAAGAATATGACCTGGGGCAGGATATGATGCTGATCAACGGCGCACTTGATTTATTTGGCGACGGATCGGTAAATTTAGTGCCCACTCCCGGCCACACCCCAGGCCATCAATCGCTCTTTATAAAAACCCGCAAACGACAGATATTATTGGCAGGGGATGCCTGTTATCTGCGTCGTACATTAGAGGAGATGAAATTACCGGCGTTGGTACATGATGCCGATCAAATGCTTAAATCTTTGCGGGCGCTCAAGGAACTTGAAGCGAAGGGCGCTGAGATTTTTTATGGGCATGATCCGGAGTTTTGGAGTACGGTTCCACAAGCGCCTGTTCGAGTTCTATAGAGGCTATGAAGTATCGTATCCCTAGATTTTCCACCCCATCTACATGCTTTCAACACAAGGTTAAAACCTGAAGAAAATAATCCTGGCCGCAATACTTTTGTCGGGCTGTACGCAAGTACCCATCGCTGACCTCAAAATAACTCATAGCGGTGTCTTTATAAAAGATGCATATAAGCCTATTAGCGAGATTGACCAAAATTCAACAAGTGGACGACTAACAACATCTGACCCGGAGATAGTATGCCAAACTGACAAAATTCCGATGAAACTCGGTGTTACATTTGGGATTCACTATAAAATAGTTGGGTTAGATAAAACATTGATAGACATACCCGTTACCGTCGAAACTCACCACCCCACCATTTCTGGTTATGATGGAAAAAGTACTGAGATCGATGTTTGGCAATCGAAGACTTCTCATTTTGAAAATGGCGGTCATATTGGCGGTGCCATGTTTTTTTTCGAGGCAGAGTATGAACTCGTGGAAGGAGACTGGAAAATAGTGGTGCAGGTTTCCGAGCAAGAGGTCAGCAAAACATTCCACGTGAGAAAAGATTATGAACTCACAATGACCAACTGCCACAATATTTAAAAAGCCAAAAAAATTCACGGTCAGGTCTTTCAATGCAACACTTCCCTAGATTAAAACTCAGCTGACCGCCAAATTATATTCTTCAGAATGATAGTCAACGTACCTTAATATCGAAGCGATTCCGAATATGTTTTATTCTAGCGCGCAGGGTGGGAACAAGCATGAAGCCCAACAGGGGAACCGCTACTACACATTGCAGGGCTTCGCTAGCTAAGCCCAACCTACCTGTTACGAACACTAGAAAAACTAAAATAAAAATGGGTAGAACTTTTTTACAAAAATAATCTAGCCTTTTTGAATTATCATACTACTAGCACCTATTCGAATTCCGGGGTTGAAAACCCTAATCTATTCCGAATGTTTTATTTAATGTGAAAGATAGAAATTACCTTTACTCATATATGTCGCGGAAGAATTCGTTCGCATTAACTCGATTCAGCTAACAAGATAACAAGATAACAAGATAACAACTTTATCAATTCCCTGCCGGCGGCGATAACCGCAAACTCCACTGGCAGTCTATTATCCAATCATTATAAAGGCATACCCATGAAAGCGAGCCATTATTTAGCTGTAGCGGTAAGAGTGTTTGCCCTATTCTCACTATTGTATGCATTCAAACAAAGTTCCATTTTGATTGAAGTGTTTAGTACGGGCGGGATAAACGGCATGGATATTTCCACGGTGTTTGTGGCTTCTACTGTCGTATGCCCCTTGGTCATTGCCGTGGTTTTGTGGGTATACCCGTGTACGGTTGCAAACATACTATTGAAACCCGAAATTGATCACCCCATAGAGCCAATGCGAGCCAAAGAGCTATTAACGGTATTCATATTAGGTATTGGTTCGCTAAGCCTATATAACGCAGTGATAGACTCTGTTTATTGGGCAACGTGGTGGCAAATGAGTTTGAATAGCCAGTACTCGGCGGCCCCACTAATCCTAGATGTAAATACAAAATCTAGCATGGCAGCCACCGCGTTAGAGCTTATTGTTGCGGCTATTATTGTATTTAAAGCCAGAACTCTGGCGTCTAAAATACTGCGTTTAGCGACCTGAACTTTTATCCGGTGGCTACACCCCTTCGAAACCAGGCCTATAACATTATACGAAGCAATAAACCCCAACCTGCGTACGCTGCATATTAGCTGACGTAAAATTGCCATCTTGTGCAATCGCACCACTTCTTAAATAAGGAAATTCTCTGCCGCTAGGTATGAAACGATTTTTAATGCTTTGCGCAGCATTATTGTTGGTAAGTATATTTTATCTATTTCATTTCATACGCGCACCAGAACCAAAGCTTCCCGGTGTTTTGACCAGCGCCGAATTCAGATGGGATGGCTATATGCGAACCTATACTTATTACACGCCGTCTAGGGTTTCAGATAACCCGGCGTTGGTTTTTGTGTTTCATGGCTCAGGTGGTGATACCCAACAGAGCCGAGAATTATTTGGCTACGCCTTTGAGACCCTGGCAGAAGAACACGGCTTTTTAGTGATGTATCCAGCAGGTTATAAAAACCACTACAACGGCTGCCGCAAGCAAGCGCCGTATCAAGCGAATACACTCAATATTGACGACATAGGTTTTATGCGTGCGCTGGTAGATAAATTTATGGCGACGCAAAACGTTAATTCAGCAGCGGTATATGCAACAGGATTTTCTAACAGCGGCCAGATGGCATTGCGCTTAGCACTTGAGGCGCCAGAGTTAATAACCGCAGTTGCACTAGTGTCAACGAGCATTCCCGCTGACGACAACATGGATTGCGTGGCATCAGGTGAGCCCGCTGCTGTTCTTTTAATGAATGGTACCGGTGACCCAATGAACCCTTATGCCGGTGGCAAAGTTGCTTTATATGGGCTTGTCGGTGATAGGGGTGATGTTATTTCATCTAAAACTAGCGTACTTTATTGGGCCAACCTTGCTGGCCACACCAGCGCCCTGAAAAAATGACTCTGCCAAATAATACTTTGGATGATGACAGTACGGTGGAAATTAACCTTTGGCGAGCACTAGGAATTAAGCCTGTCGCGCTATACAGCGTTATTGGTGGCGGTCACAACGTACCACACCCAAAAATAAAGGAGTTCAAGTTGTTTGGTAATACCAATCAAGATTTTGTTGCCGCTGAAGAGATTTGGTCCTTTTTTCAGGATGCTTATTTGCAGCAGTGAAACCCAATCTACATCGGCATTTTCATGCGGTTACAAAGCTAACTTTTGTTGAATGTATTTTTGAGTTTCTCTACGCTTTTTAGAATAACCCCATCATCACAGGAACCTTGGTATTCCAGCCAATGCAAGGTATTGGTGGTAAGTACAATACCGCCAGAAATAACGAAAGACCCTGCAGGCACAATGATGCCATAAATTAACAAGCAGGCCTCGGCATTTGCTTGACCGTGGCCTGCGCAGCCCACACCATCTGCCCTGATGGTAGTGAGCATTAATTTTTTTGTGAACATTTTGCAGTTAGCAGAATAGTGCTGAGTGCTGGATACCTCCGGTACAAAGGCGCAGGAAGAAACGAATACAGCCAACAACATAATTGCGATTAATTTGGGCTGTATGCTCAACATCTAATTATAAGTTTACACATATATATTGGCTGTATTTTCTAAGTTACTAGCGGTTTGGATAGTTGCTGAAGGGCTATTTTTATAACTAGCCCAACAGCTTATCTAATTAACAGCCCAATAACTATTTGTTCAAAAACTACAGCTCCGCTGCTAAACGGCTGCCTTGATCTATTGCTCTTTTGGCATCTAGCTCTACGGCTAAGTCTGCACCACCCACTAGTTGCACTGAAACATTTGCGGCCTTTAATGGCGCTTGCAGTTCTTTTAGTGACTCTTGGCCAGCGCAAATAATTACGTTGTCTACTGCTAACAGACGCTCTTCGTCGTTCACTGTGATGTGTAGTCCGGCATCATCAATTTTGCGGTAGGTTACGCCGTTAATCATATTTACGCCTTTGTTCGTTAGCGTGGTGCGGTGAGTCCAGCCTGTGGTTTTTCCTAGTCCTGCTCCAATTTTAGTGGTTTTACGCTGCAGTAAAAAAATCTCTTTTGGGGAGGCTTCAAAGTTTTCTTTTACGCCTTCTATTCCGCTTCTTGAGTTTAGGCTTGCATCAATACCCCATTGTTCAAAGAAGGCTTGTTTATCTAACGATGTATTGGCTGTACCGTGTGACAACAGTTCTGCAACATCAAACCCAATACCGCCTGCGCCAATAATGGCGACTGATTTCCCTACTGGTTTTTTATCACGAATAACATCAATGTACGAAAGTACGTTTGAGTTATTAATACCTTCAATTTCTAGTGCCCGTGGCACAATACCGGTTGCCAATATCACATGGTCAAAGCCGCCGTTTATTAATTCACTGGCCGTAACCTTTTTACCTAAACGAATATCAACACCGTATTGTTCAAGCTCTGCTTTAAAATAGGTAATAGTTTCGTAGAATTCTTCTTTACCGGGAATCTGCTTCGCGTAATTAAACTGGCCACCAAGTTCGGATTGGGCATCAAACAATGTGACGTTGTGGCCACGTTCTGCGGCTACTCGTGCGTAGGCTAAGCCGCCGGGGCCAGCACCCACTACGGCTACTTTTTTGGGTTGTTTGGTTGGTACATACACCAGTTCGGTTTCATGGCAGGCTTGTGGGTTTACCAGGCACGATGCACGTTTACCAGAAAAGGTATGATCCAAACAAGCTTGGTTGCAGCCAATACAAATATTTATATTTGCGCGTTGGCCGTTACGGGCTTTGTTTACAAACTCTGGATCTGCCAGCATTGGCCGCGCCATGGATACTAAGTCGGCTTCGTCATCTTCTAATACTTGTTCGGCTACTTCAGGGGTATTGATGCGGTTACTTGCGCAAACCGGCACGGAAACTTCTTTCTTTAATTGCGCGGTTATCGACGTAAAAGCAGCGCGCGGAACCATGGTGGCAATGGTAGGAATACGCGCTTCGTGCCAGCCAATCCCGCTATTAATAATGGTTACGCCGGCGGCTTCTATTGCCTTGGCTAATATAATGACTTCTTCCCAGGTACTGCCGCCGGGTACTAAGTCTATGAGGGATAGGCGGTAAACAATGATGAATTCTTCGCCCACTCGCTTTCGGATACGCGAAACAATTTCTAGCGGGAAGCGCATACGATTTTCGTAACTGCCACCCCATTGGTCGGTACGCTGGTTGGCTCGCTCGGATAAAAATTGGTTAATGATGTACCCCTCAGAGCCCATCACTTCAACGCCATCGTAACCGGCAGATTTTGCCAGCTCTGCTGCGTTTACAAAACTCTCTACTTCGTTTTCTACTTCTGCATCGGTTAATTCATGCGGTACAAAAGGGTAAATGGGCGACCGAATCGGTGAAGGTGCAATTAGCTCTTGTGAGTATGATTGCCGGCCTGCGTTAAGTAGTTGCAGTGCTATTAAACCACCCTCTTCGTGCACACGCCGCGTAACTATTTCGTGGCGCTGTGCATCTGCTGCGGTAATCATTGCCGATGAATGCGGCCCTAAACCGCCTCTTACGGAAGGACTAAAACCACCTGTAATTAATAACCCAACACCGCCTTTGGCTCGCGCTGCAAAAAATTCTGCCATTTTTCCTAGGCCTTCGCTGTCTTCTTCTAGCCCAGTGTGCATGGAACCCATAATGGTTCGGCTACGCAGTTTGGTGTACCCAAGATCTAAGGGCTCGAGTAATTTTGGGTATTGCTTGGTTTGACTCATGGTGTATGGCACTCGATTAGGGTTTTTAATGTGTTCAGGTGACGTTCTTAATTAGGTTCAGTTTAAACGTGGTTCTAGTTTTTCTGCCTGTTTATTTATTGATGCGCGTTTTGGCTACGCAGATTAATCTAACCCATCAATTTTGTAATGGCGTTCAACATTTGTTGTAACCTTACCCCATGCCGAGTTTTTAACCCTCTGCTGGTGCAACAAAAACGACTCTTGGTTTATAAACTCTTCATAAACACTGTATTTATGTTTATCACTTTGATCTTGGGTGATATCAAACACCACACAACCTGATTCAGATTTAGTGAGTTTTATGTGGGTTGTCAGCTCAAGCTGTACGGCTTTAAGATCTTGCGCTGGGATGGTGATATAACCTTTGAGTACTATTTTTTTCACAAGTTACACCTTGATGTTTTCCTTAGCGTTAGTGCGGAATATGTTTTTTTAAAGCATTCAACTAATCAATATGCTCGACGCATTCAAGGCGAATGCCTTCTGGGTCAATCCATTCGCACCAGTCAAAATTACGCTTCTTAAAACCGTTAAATGTTCCCCGTTGGTAACTAACACCCATACTCTTTAGTTGCTCATATACAGGTTTTAAACTAGGCACCGAAAACGACAAATGCTGTTTGGCAATAAATTTTTTTGAAATAGATGCATCTTCTAAAATAAAGAAATGTATCTGATCGTTTTCTACCATTAAATAACGGCCATCTTCACTAACGCCTGGCGTTACTGTAAATTCAAATAGCTCGGCGTAAAATTTTATTACGCTATCAATAGAGTTTACGTATAGCGTTGTGTGATCGATGTTGTTAATTTTCACCGTACACCTCTATGCACCCCTATGGGCTATTCGTATTTTATTCGGTATTAACCATTGGGCTAGCAGTAAAAATATAGCTAACAAATATAACTACCAACACGCTATCGAACACTGCAGCGGTGCACAGCTGCTGGCCAAAGCCGTAATAAATGGCTAAACCAACAAACAAGCTTTTACTTATTGCTGCGCAAGCCAGCGCGAACTTTCGATTTGCCTGGTTAAACGCGCCGTACACCAGCATTGCGCCAATTAATGCAATAAGCGCACCCCAGTTGCGCACAATCATTTGCGCTAATGGTTGGTCGCCAAGGCCTTGGCCAAACATTGAGTTTAGAGCTTGCTGAGGTGTTATAGCTGCAAACACCATAGAGAATGTTAATATTCCCGACACCAGCATAATCCATTTAATATTGTTGTTAATCAGCTTCATATTGCCCTTGGTTTTGTTGATTCATTTATTGGGTTTGTCTGTTGATTTATATATTGATTTGATTCGTAAGCTCAGTATATTTTGAGTGTTATAGATAAGTTATTGTTTGGAGCATACCTGTTTTATTCGTTCTGCTGGGACTCGTAGCTGTTTAATAAAGTAGTCTTTAAAAGCCTCTTCATAAGGCTGCTGATCTATAGCTTGTTTCATGCAGTGAAGCCAGGCCTCGGCTTCGCTTTGGCCAACGGGTAAATGTTTATGCACCGCTGGAATACCAATGGGTTTGTAGTGCTGCGAATACAGCTTTGGGCCACCCAACCAGCCTGATAAAAAGTACGCCAGTTTGGTACGGGACTCAGTTAAATCTTGCGGGTGCATGTTACGAATCACGCTAGCTACTGCAAGCGAGTCCATATTGTCATAGAACAGATCAACCAGCTGGGTAATGCCGGGTAGCTGTCCTGCTGCTTTGTAGGAGGTATCTTGTTGGCCGTATTGAGTTTGCGATGGGTTCAATGCTTTACCGTTTGTTTTTATCAATATGTGTTTGTTTGTATTGGCATCTATTTTTACATATGCGCTTTAAACGAATATGTAAACGAGCTCTGTCTACGAGTAATGTTATAAACAATATTGTGGGTGGCTTCCAGCTAAATTTATCGTGGTAACTGGAAGCGGAGTTTGATGTGAAATAACGCAAGTAGAGGGCTGCACAAGCAGCTTCATAAACGCGTCGATAAATACTTACATAAAACATAGGTTACGAGGCTGCAGTTATAACCTTATGTGCTTTTCTCGCTAGGTTTGGCGGAGCTAGTTGCACCATCAACCTGCATTACCCACTGCAAAAACATTGCGGTGGCCAGCCCAGATGCACCGAACAACATACACATGACAACCACCTGGTAGCGCACCGCTACTAACGGAGATACACCAGACAAAATTTGCCCCGTCATCATGCCCGGAAGCGACACCAACCCTACGGCAAACATTGAATTGACTACCGGAATCATTGCAGTTTGCATGGCAACATTACGCGCTTGCTGTGGCGCTTGGCCGTTTTGCCGTTCGGTTTGGTAGCGCTCTGCAGCCAAGCTTATGCTGTTCATGGCACCGGCGAAGATCATGCCGCCGAGCGGGATTACAATTTCAGGTGCTAGTAATGATTGCGGGCGCAACACCAAACCCACCACTAACCACAGCACCGCACCGCCGCATATACCTATCGATAACAACGCACGAAGATAAAGCGCTTTTCGTTGTTCAGTAACGCTGCCAAGGGCTATCCAGCTGGCCGCTACCACCATAATAGTTAATACCAAAACCACCACCCACGGGTTGTCGGAGCTAAAAATAGTAGTTAATACAAAACCAACTAGCGCCAGCTGTAATGCCATGCGGCCCACGCTGTACAACGCGTTTAAGCCTTGCAGTGACCACTGAAACAAAATACCAATCACGACTGCCACGGGCACTAAAACAACCAATAGTTGGGCAAACGGTAACAATTGCGGTTCTGTTGTCATATGTTTTTTTTGTCGTTAACGGCTTTTGTAGGATGTTGGTAACGTATTCGTAACTCGTTGATTGTTCGAACCATACCCTAGCAATACTTCATTTATTTATGATGCGCCCATGGCCGGAAATTGGTGCGCCGCAATCACCACTAATAGTGCTGTGTAATGTGTTTTTTCACCTGCCAAAGCGGAAAATTATTTGATGGTTGCTGCGCTTGGCAAACTCGGTCAGAATCACCCCGCCCTAGATAGGGTATAGCCCATGTAGAGGCCGTACTCACAACACACTGACATAGACTCTAACGAGGAGATATAAAATGGAATTACAAGATAAGGTAGTTGCCATCACCGGCGGCGGAAAAGGTATTGGCCGAGCGATTGCGATTCGACTAGCTAAACAAGGCGTAAAACTTGCACTGTTGGATTTGGATGACGAATCCGTAACTGAGACCATTGCGCTGGTTAAAGAAGCCGGTTCTGAAGCTCGCGGCTACCACTGTAACGTTGCGGACGAAGCATTAGTTGAAAGCACCTTTACGCAGATCGTTGCAGATTTTGGTGTGATCCACGGCCTGGTAAACAACGCCGGTATTTTACGTGATGCGCAGCTTATTAAAGTCAAAGACGGCAAAGTCATTAAGAAAATGACCCTTGAAAACTACAGCTTAGTCACCGACGTTCACATGAAAGGCGCGTTCCTTTGTGCACGTGAAGCTGCCAGCCACATGGTTGAGTGCGGCATCGAAGAAGGCTGCATCATTAGCATGGCTTCTATGGCATTCCACGGTAACTTTGGTCAAACCAACTACTCTGCGGCTAAAGCTGGGATTGTTGCTCAGTCTAAAGTGTGGGCTTTGGAGCTTGGGCGTTTTGGTATTCGTTCTATGGCGATAGCACCCGGTGCTATCGATACTACGTTATTGCGCTCTATGCCTGCTGAAATTCTGGCCCAAATGGCTAAGAAAATACCGGTACAGCGTATTGGCGACGTAGACAACATTGCACAAACTGTTCAGCATATCTTTGAAAATGACTACCTTTCAGGGGACGTCATTGAAGTGCGTGGCGGGTAGTTTTTAAACCCCACTACAGCGTTAGAATAAAAAAGGAGGCCTAGGCCTCCTTTTTTATTTGGCTTAAATATCAAAGTGGGGTGAAGCTCTGACCCCTTAAACCTTCACAATATCCCAGCAACTAGCTCAATGGCCAACCAACCACTAGCGCGTTTTCCACCATGGTGGCGTGACGGGTTTTTTATCCGCATCGATCAGCTGACCAAAGGTCGGAATCAACAGATCAATATTGCTTTCGTTCGCCAACGCCGTGATTTGTTCCATGGGGTCAAACCAAGCGTGGGTAGACAGATCAAAGGTGCCGTTGTGAATCGGCACCATCACTTTGCCTTTTACATCTTTAAAGGCCTGCAAACTGTCTTTTGGCAGCATGTGAATATCGCGCCATAACTCGTTATATGCGCCGCATTCAATAAACGCATAATCAAATGGGCCGTAGCGTTCGCCAATGGCTTTAAAACCCGGGAAATAGCCGGTATCGCCACTAAAGTACAAACTGTGTTTATCGGTTCGAATAACCCACGAGCCCCACAGGGTTTGGTTAGCATCGCCCATGCCACGGCCTGAAAAGTGCTGCGCTGGGGTAAATACAAGCTCAACGTCGTCGATGAATGCGTTTTCCCACCAATCGAGCTGAACAATTTTTTTGGGGTCTACGCCCCAGCTCACAAGCTTGCCGCCAACCCCTAACGGCACAACAAAGTGTTTAACTTTATCTTTGAGCATTTTAATGCTGCCGGCATCAAGGTGGTCGTAATGGTTATGCGAAATCAACACCGCTTCAATCTCTTTTATTGAATCGATATCAATCGGTACGGGATGAAAACGCTTTGGCCCCGCCCATTGAACCGGCGAGGTACGCTCGCTAAAGACCGGGTCAGTGAGCCAGTACTTTCCGGCAAGCTGTATCAATACGGTGGAATGGCCTAAGCGCGAAAAACGCAGTGCATCTTTGTCGGTAAGGTCAAACATGCCCGGCGTTAACGCCTGAATGGGAAGGGTTTGTTCCGGCACTGAGCTAGCCGATTTATTATTAAAAAAATCCTTTGCCATGGCCCAGGTTTTACTCATGCTAAAACCTGGAGTGTGCAGCTCGTTGCGAAACTTTCCTTTAATGAATTGTTTCGACTCGTGAATGCGCTTTAAGTTTTGCTCTGAGGTATTTGGGTATGCGCTACAACCGATCATAACTAATCCTGTTAGTAATACGCTTAGGGTTGCCGTTACGCTGCGTTTTGCTTTGCAAATCACTTCAACATCCATTACTCGAGGCTTTTGACCATAGCCTTGTTTCACTCGTTTCGTTAGTCAGTATGTTAGTCGAAACAGAGCGTAGCTAATGATCCAACCATAACTTCAATGCCGCTGCAAACCCACATACGGCATTTATTCGCGTAAATTGTTCCGCGCACGTTGGCAGCATCTTCCTCGCGTACCATCCTTTTTGTTGAACTAATCTAGATCGGCAACGCTACGCATCAGTAGGTTAAGAAAAATATTGAAGGGTCAATACGTGATTGCTACAACTATTAAAAGTCGTCGCGCACTGTTGTCATGGCTTACGCTGCTGTTCGTCGGCCATGCTCTACCCCTGCATGCCGGTAATTTCGAAGTTCTCGTAACGGTTACAAACACCAACATCGCGGAGCATGCGGTGGTTACCCATGCGGTAGTTACACTAGCCCCGTTATTCGAGCATGACGGGGCTAGTGTAACTACCCAAACAGCGCAAATGAAACAGCGCGAAGCTATGTTCCAACCCTTTGTGCTGTCAGTAGCGGTGAACACTCCTGTAAGTTTTCCAAACTTCGATCAGTTCCGGCACCAAGTATATTCCTACTCAAAACCCAAACGCTTTGAACTGCGCCTGTATGGCAAAGAGGAGTCCAAACATGTTGTGTTCGATACCGCCGGAGTGGTGGTTTTAGGCTGTAATATTCATGACAACATGCTGACCTATATTTACATAACCCACGCACCCTATTACGCAGTCACCGATGAAAATGGTATGACTCGCCTTGCCAATGTAAAAAACGGCACGTACCAAATGACCATTTGGCACCCCGACCAAAAAGACCGCAGGCAAAGCCATACTCAAAGAATTGTTATCCATACTGAATCCGCTAATCTCAAAGTGACGATGGCAATGCGCTCGATCCGGCGCGTGCAATCACCCCCTGAGCCTGATGACTATTAATCACGGGGCAACTGCGTTTTCAAACAAAATTCACGTTAGTATTCCTTATTCTGTTCTTAACGGTTCAGGGCGCATTGCTGTTGGCATTTTACAACACGGTAACCACTAACGTAGGACAACAAGTTGAACGGCAACTTGGGGCATCTGCACCGGTCTTCGAGAAAATCATTGCTGAGAAAATTATTGCCCTTGGCGATAAAGCCCCTAACGTCGTTGCCTGGATCGCACTCGGGGTTGAGCTAGACGAGGTGGCTGCACAAGAAATCAAATCGCTGTCGCCGATCGATTTAGAAATCGAATTTTTTTATACCAAAATCATGCAGGGTATCACTTGTCCTCAACGACCTCCATGCGTGGCCCGATGGAGAGCTTTGTAACCAGCCATATCGACCAAAACACCGCGATGTTGTTTCGCAGCACATTTAACGGTCAAGATTACATGTTTAGGCATATTCCGCTCACACACAAAGCCGGCGTTAGTAAAGGCACTTCCAATAAACAGATCAGTGCACTGGTGTATTTTTCTATCGAGCAGGCACTGGAGCCATACTTTGCAGCGGCGTTGGCGCTATCGAGCCTAATGGCCCTAGGCTTGGGTATTGCTTATTGGTGGAAGCCTGGCCATTGCCAACAGCGTAACCAAACCCCTGCGAGATTTAGCTCACGCAAGCCAACGTATTGCTGAAGGGGATTACACCGAAGTAGCCAGCACCCAAAGAGGCGATGAGATCTCCGCTGTGACTCGAAATTTCAAGCTAATGGTTGCCGCGGTTAAAGAACGGGGAAACCGCATTGTTTTTCAGTCGAATCACCAAATCCGTTTCCGAAGACCAAGAATTTATCGTCGTGGTGGCCGAAGTTCAGCAGTAACCACTTTGATAAATATGCTGAACCACAACTATGTGAATGATCTATTAACCGGTATTGGCCAACGTATAAGCCACATTTAAAACACCGATGTATCGCGTTTATCTACTGAAGTATTCATTTTTTTACTCGATGATATTTCGCTAGCACAAGTCATGGTTTCACTGATATCGAATGCATTTCTTACGCCATTTGAAGTCAACGGCGTAGCGATTGATGCTTCGGTAAAAATGAGCTTCACCTACTTTCCTGAAGATAGCCGAAACCCGTTGAATCTGATGCAATATGCTAACTCGGCACTAGACCAAGCCCGCACCTCAGCCAAGGGTTATGCAAGTATGTAAAAGGTAACAACGAACAATTCATGGGCCGCTTAACGATGATGAGCGACCTACGCGAAGCGTTAGAAGTACTCAATATGCTCAGCGCCGTTGGACTGGAATTATCGATCGATGACTACGGCACCGGTTATTCATCGCTGAGTTATTTGAAAAACTTACCGGTTAGTGAATTAAAAATCGATAAAGCTTTTGTATTAAATTTGGCGACTAGCGACGAAGATAGAACCCTTGTACGCTCAACCATAGAGCTTGCTCACAACCTTGGATCAAAAGTCACCGCAAAAGGTGTAGAAGACAAAGAAACCGTTGAACTATTGCGCTAGTACGGCTGCGATACGCTACAAGGTTATTTCATTTGACGGCCTGTTCCACCTAAAGAAACAGAGGTATTTCTGGCGTCAGAGTCACACAATGAAATTTAATTTTTTGACCTCCTTGCTGCTGATGTTACCGGCAATTTTCGCTGCAAATACAGTATCTAACGGATTATTTATCGATGCGCGCTACACCCCTGCTAAAGGCGAGCCCAGCTGGCTGGATGGCCAATTGGGTAAAACCCGTTATGGCGCAGGTTTAAATGGCCGCACCGCCAGTGATATGCACATTTCTGAAACATCTTTAATTACTACATGGGAACCCAGCTGGGATTTAGAAGGTTTTTTACACCTGAAAAATACCCCTGAGCAAAGAAACGCAGTAAATTTAATGGAGGTCTATTTTAAATACCAACCTGCCCCGAACTAGAACATCTCTTACCGAATAAAAGCTGGAGTGTTCTTTCCAAAAATATCTAGAGAGAACACCGGCGTTGCCTGGGCCAGCCCATACACCATTTCGCCCTCAGCCATTAATAGCTAGGTAGGCGAAGAGATTCGAACCACCGGCATAGAACTAACATTTAGACACCGTAGTGATTATGGCAAGTTATTTGTAACCGGCAGCGCGTTTGCATACAACGATCCGGCCGGTACATTACTGGCCTTTCGTGGCTGGGCCATTGGGGATGTTACCGCTAGCACAACCACCCGCTATTGGCCTGAATAGCACCTTTGCACCACAACCTTATGAAGTAAAACCTATTAGAGAAGTGGATAACACACTGGGTTTTTACGGCACTATAGAATGGAAAGACCAGCGTAAGTTTCAAATGGGAGTACTCTATTGCGATAACCGCAGCGATCCAGAAGATGTAGATAAACACCAGTACGGCTGGGTAACCAAGTCTGCTAATTTTTACCTGCAATTTAATTTTTGGAAAACCTACACCTTCATTTCACAATATATGAACGGCACTACCGATATGGGCGGCAAGATAGCTGGGTATGCTCGTATTATTGACGTGGATTACGATGCTGTATTTTTATTACTAACTAAAAAAACTGGCGAGTATCGCACTAGCGTACGGTACGACTGGTTCAGCACTGACGACAACTCCACGGTGATTGTCGATAATAGCAATGAAACCGGCCAGGCTTTAACACTCACTTTTTCAATTAAAACAGGTGAAAAAGACGTGGTTATTATGGAATATTTATACATCGAAAGTGAACGCCAAGCACGAACCACGATTGGTTATTCCGCTAAGAATAACCGGTGAACTATTTCAACTCAGTTATCGTTTCAGATACTAACCACTACCGGCTCGTATTTGATTCACACGTTTCATTTAAGCGCTATAACGGTCATTACCCTACGACCGAATACTTTCACCCGTCTAAATAACCCGCATAAATACACGGCTAGGTGAACGCTTACGCATGTGAAATTTCATTCAAGTGATTATAAAGGTGCATGACATGCGCAATTTCATACTCACGTTTGGTCAACATCCCATATGCAAAATGCGGTGCAAGCGAGCCTTCATATTGTGAAAATTTAATCATGGAATTTTTCAAACGAGCTAAAGCAATACTACGGTTTTGAGCGGCTGGTAATGGCGGCGCTCCAGGAATTGGCTCACTTAACCCGTGACTCATTTCGCCTTTGGATACAAACACCGATAATGCCAAGGGGCCTACCGTGCTTTTAAATATTTTTGAGTTGTGTTGCGGGAAAGCAGACATCGAATATTCAACACTCTGCGCGCAATGGGTAAATATTTGCGTCGGGTTCCAAACCCCATTAGACACCGCTGTACTACCTAATAATTCTAATTTGTTTAACGCCGCTGTAATGATTAGCTCATCACTGTTTGAGTCATCATTTAGCCAAAATGCACCTGTGCTGAAACCCATCAATACGCCACTGGCTACCGTTGCTTTTATAAATGTTCGTCGGTTCATATTCAGCCTTTTATTTTTATTCTATGCGCAAGAAAACAGAATATATTATTACAGTTTTATTTTGGCTGGCACGGCTAAATGTGGTTTTATTTTTTGTTGCAAAGCCACTGCTACTAACAATAACAACGTACTCCATTGCAGCCATGCGGGTACGCCGCTGTGCAGCCCATGCACTTGGGCTTGAATATCCATCTCGAATATCGCTATCATATTATTTACTAGCCAACCCGCAAGTATTGCCGTGCTTGTTACGCCTAGCAGGTACAACCACATGCTGCGTTTACCGAGCTCTTGAGAGATCACTCCAAGAGTGGATATATTAGTAGCCGGCCCCGTGAGCAGTAGCACCAACGCCACACCCGGCGATACTCCAGCAATCATTAAACCTGCCGCGATCGGGGTAGAGGCTGTAGCGCAGATATACATTGGAATACCCACCAGCACCATTACAAACATAGCGATAAAACCTTGCCCCCAAGCGGCCAAAAAATCCGTCGGCAAATATGTTTGAACCGCTGCGGCAAATACAATCCCAGCAAGTAACCACAACCCAATTCCATTGAGTAAATCAGTGAAGGTTGAATGAATATCGCACCATGTTTTTGCAATAACAGATTCATTGGCTTGCTGTTTATTCTCGGTCGCACAGCAGCTCTCTTGCTGCTTTGACTCGCTCGCTGATTGCTCCGGTTCTTTAGATGAACAACAAGAGCCACTTGTTTGATTGCTGGCGTTAGAGTCTGACCGATGTTCTTCGCGGTCAAACATGGCGACCAACAGCCCTGTGGTGATAGCCGAGCTCAGCGCAGCAATTGGCCGCACCACCGCCATTACCGGCCCCAGCAAAGCGTAGGTTATTGAAATTGAATCCACCCCTGTTTCCGGGGTCGAAACCAAAAAGGCCGCTGTCGCCGGTTTGGATGCACCGGCCCTACGTAGCCCCATGGCCGCGGGTATTACCCCGCAAGAGCACAACGGTAAAGGTGCGCCCAACACCGTGGCTTTTAAGATGGAACCAATGCCGTCGCCACTTAAGTGACGCTCTAAAAATGAAGTAGGGATAACACTGCCCACCAGGCCACCCAACAACAAACCAAACACCAACCAGGGTGCGGCTTCAAGAGCCAGCTCTAAGAAATTGGTTAAAAATAACATGATACTCAAGCCTCCTCTAAGTGGTTTAAAATAGAGCAGCTCACAGCGGACTCATTACTTCCACAACAGGCATCAGAGATGGCTTTAAGGGTTTGATGCATTGCCTTCAGGCTTTTCATCTGCTGTTCTAATTCTGCAAGCTTAAGCTCGGATAAACTCTTCACTTCTGCGCAGGTATGCGCGTCTCGGTTATGGAAAATCCCCAGTAGGTTCCGGCATTCTTTAAGAGAAAACCCAACCGCTTTGGCGCTTTGAACAAAACGCAGGAAGTCGACGGTTTCAGGCAGATACTCGCGGTACCCCGACTCGCTACGAGGCGGGGCAGAGATCACCCCCTCTTTTTCGTAATAACGTAACGTATCAACCGTTACACCGCTTTGTTTTGCTAGCTCACCAATACGCATGGGGCATACCTCCAAGTAAGTGTGTGCAACGGAGTATAAACCCTGGAGTATACTTCAGGGTCAAGCAGGAATAAAAACAAATAACACTTCGACCAAAAACCTATGCTTTCGGCCTTTTCTGATCACCTACAAATTGTGAACTCAGATAACTTTTTATGGCTCACACACATCCCCGTAGGCGTCGCCATCTTCATGTTCCTGCCCCGGGTTGTATTGCGCTGGGCAGTTATCAATAGCATCTTTTATTCCGTCCAGGTCCAGATCGGATAACAGCCCGGTGTAGAAATAAACCGCTCCGGAATTTTCGCCGTTGTCGTCATCTAACGGCGCGCCAATCATCACGGTGTCGCCGTCTATTGAGAGCACATCGCCGTAGCTTTCGTTACCGCCAGCATCATGTGCATTTATTTTGTTTTGCTCGCGCCAAAACCCGTCGTTGCCTTTTTCAAAAATATAAACTGATATTGGATCACTCGCGGGGGAATTACTCACTGCAAGAATGTTACCGCTTAGCGCTATGCCAGCACCAAAGTTATCCCATGTTTTTATATTGCCAGGAAATAATATTTCTGCCACCTGCCAACCGTCGGTTGGGTGCTCGGTATACACGTACACGGCGCCGGCTTCACTTGAATGGCTATTACTTGCACGCGAGCTGAGCATGATATTGCTGTCGTTGAATACGGTGGCATTAACCGGGTCTAACGGGCTAGTTTTTGTTGTTCTGTCCATGTTGAATTGGCGTCGCGGGTAAACAGGTATACGCCGCCACCGCTGGTAATAAGAACACGGTTATTATGAATGGCCACTTTACGGCCAAAGGCATTGAGGGGGAATGCGTCGCTAGCGGTGAGCTTGGCTTGCTCAGTCCAGCTTCCGCCAGCTCTTGTGTAGATATATGCCGAGCCATATTTATTAAATTGCGTACCGAGTTTATCGCCATACGCGCCCACTATTATGGTGTCGCCCTGTACCGCTACGGAACCGCCAAACAATGTCTGAATTTCGCTATTGGATGACGGCAATAGTTTTGTCTCGAACAACCAATTGCCGTTGCCATCGTTTACAAATACGTAGGCTGCCCCGGAGTTTGTGCTGATTTCGGCGTTTCGTATGTCGCTGACTACGGCTGTACCATTGTGTAACGACACGCTGTACCCAAAGCTGATGCTTGTTTCGCCCGGTGGAACCGTCAGTTTGGCTTGCATGATCCAACGGCCATACCAGTCTCTTTCGTAAATATACGCTGCGCCGCTGGCAGTTGGGTTTATCTCTGCGTTTGGGTCAACTCCCACCGCTCCTACCAGCGCGGTGTCGCCATCAATAGAAACACTGCGCCCAAAGTAGTCGAATGTTTTTCCATCACCGGCAACCGCTTTGTAAAACCCATTGACTCCATCTAAAGCTAAAGCGGGTACGCTTGCATCATCCGGCGCTGTAACCGCGTGATATTCGGTAAGGTTGCTGTAACCGTCGTTATCAAAATCTTCCGCGGCATCGGTAGCTAATAAAGGGTTAAGGAACGCGTATAATGCCTCATAAGCATCAGGCAGTCCGTCACCGTCGTCGTCGCCATCGGCATGGTTACCGATGCCGTCGTTGTCTGTATCTGTAGTTTCGGTATCGTCCAGCGGAAAGGCATCGGCTATGTCTGGCACGCCGTCGTTATCGCTATCGTCGTCGCACGCATCACCCAGGCCATCGTCGTCGATATCTGCCTGATCGGGGTTGGCTACCAACGGGCAGTTATCAGTCCATATTATAATGTTGTCGACCCATGCTTTGTCTGCGCCTTCGGACTCTGAAGAGTCTTTGGTATAGGTCCAGGTTAGGGTATGGCTTCCGGCGCTTAGGTTAGCTTTAAAGCGAGCCCACGGATATATATCCGCTGCTTCAAGCATTAAATCACCGTCGATATAAAAATGCAGGAAGTCGTAATCCTCTTCTGAATCAACCAAATACCAAAAACTCACCGTGCTATCGGTTACATTAACATCAATAGAAAGACCGCTTGATTGGCTGTCGGTAATATCGCCAGACGCTACAGAAAAAGCACCTTCTTGGGCTGCTTCATTGGTGACATGCCAGTTGGCATCGCCAGTCGGGTTCCAGTTAAGCCGGCCCAAATTACCCTGTTCAAAATCATCCACATATCCTTGTGTGGGTATTCCATCGCCGTCGACATCCTGGTTGTTATAAAACATCGTGGCTGTGGCAATTTGTTGAATGTAGGTTGCGCTATTAACCGGTAGCCCAGCGGTATACGTTGCGCCATTGGCGGCTTCTTTAAACAGTGCGATATACAGCACATTTGCCGCCAAATAAGAGCCGCTCACGCTGGGGTGGCTGCCATCGGAAGACCATAAATCAGCAGCAGCAAACACCGCTGCGCTGTCTTTCACCACGGCTTCCCACGCAGGCCCAACCAACGCCAACGTCCCGCCGGTTGAGGTCTGGTAAATGTTGTAACCCTCTAACAAGGCTGCGGTATGACCTGTGAAGGTACAAACCACGGGGTAGTAATCGCAGTTTTGTTGGTCGCCAGATTCCCGGCCCCACGTCACGTAATAAATGATTTCTGAATCTGGATTATTGGCCTGTATGGCCTGGGCTAATGTCTGCGCGTGGGGCAAGCTATGGGTTGTAACCGCTCCTGGTCGCCATCCCGGTACCTGGCTTTGGTTTTGTAAAATCACAAAGTCCCATTGCTGCGAGTTAATCGCCGTTAACGTGGCTGAATTACCCGCATGGTCTTCAAATTTATAACCGCCGGGGGCCGTAGCCGAAACATCAACTGAGCGTCCGTTTGATTGCGCCAATTGACTAAAAATACTCGGCAGGTTGTTCGCTGATGTATAACTATTGCCAATAAACAGTACTTTTAGCGGCGGAGAAGCCGGCGAATCGCCACCTTGGTTCCCCGTGTTGGTTTGATTCGAGCCCGATGAACCCTCAGTGCCGGCGGTGTCGCAGCCCGCCAGGCCAATGAATATGCAAAGCACAACCACCAAACGCCCTAATTTACTCATCGTCATAATCAACAACCTGTAATCACAATCCATATTCAAGCTACCCGATACAAAAAAAAGCGGTAGCTCACTAGATGTACGCATTACTGTAACGCGCTCCACCATTATAGTGTAACGCGTTATTCTTAGTTGGCAATATTTCACCAATAATGGTTTGTCACGAAAAGGTTTTTAAGGTCTTATAGGCATATGACCAGATACAGCAAAGAAGAAACCATCCAGCTCAGAAACCGCATCATTGAAGCCACGGAATTAATGATCCGCGAACACGGCGCGACGCAAATGACAATGAGGGCGCTAGCCAAAAAAGCTAACGTAAGCCCCACCACACCCTACAACCTGTTTGGCTCTAAACGGCAGCTACTGATAGATGTCATCGTTAAAGATTTCCTAACCGATGTAATAGAGCTGCAGCTGATTACCAGCCCTTCGGATTCGCTGCTAGAGGTGTTTAGTCATATCGACAAAATAGAATCTGCCATGATGGCCAAAGAAACATTCGTCAAAGAGTTAATTAGCGGCATCATACAAAGCTCGCCAGAGCTGGACACCCAACCGCTGTTGCTGCTCATGCAAGGCATAGCCGACGGATGGATTAAACAGCAAATAACCGACAAGACCCTAGCCCAGCAAACCAACGCCACGTTTGTTAGCCAACAAATAGCCGCCTCCGTAGCCGGCAGCCTGTTTTTATGGGCAAGTAATAGCATTGCATCCAGCGAGCTAAAATGGCGCTTGAAATACGTGATTGCTTCCGATATCTATATACACGCCACGGCGAAACACAGGCCTATTATTCGTAAAATATTGAAAGATATTATTGCGCATTAAAGCTCAGAGCTGTTTAAAGTTAGAGCAAGGTTATCAATGCCGCAGAATTGCAGCACTCCAGCTGCAAGGAGTAGAACCCACTCAAAACTAGTGTGGTCACGCAGCCTCGACTTACCGGAGCCTTAGCCACTCTCAGCGTGCTACGGTGTGCATCACACATCCCTAGTCGTGGACGGAAATACCTGCTGATTCTTTAACTCATCAAAATAGTATCAGACTCACTGCTACCCCACTTTGAATTTGAGGCTGCCGGCTAACCAAATGCTGGACTGCAAGACCTCGCATCTTAACTGCGCCACTGAAATATAATATAGAAGTAGTGGTACGGTTGAGTGACATCGCCAAGACTTTAGGTTTCGAACCTGGGGGTCAGATAGGTGCCTCAACCGTTTTGTTTATTACGCCGAACGGTATCTTGGGCCCCATTCATGGTGAGCCTGCATCACGAGGTTAGCGAGAACAAATATGATCAACCATAAAACACTGGGTATTGATATTTCAAAAAAGAAGTTTGATGTAGCGCTTCTTTCTAATCAAAAACTTAAGCATAAAAAATTCACCAACGACGAAAAAGGGTTCCAGCTATTACATCAGTGGCTTGTTAAACAAGATGGCCTGGAAGCTCATGTTTGTCTCGAAGCCACGGGTATTTATGGTGAGGCACTGTCAGAATATCTCTTTGATGCTGGATATACGCTCAGCGTAGTGAACCCGGCGCGAGTAAAAGGTTTTTCCCAAAGCGAATTACAGAGAAATAAAACCGATAAGACCGATGCAGGACTTATTGCACGTTTTTGTTTTGCCATGAAACCGCAAACCTGGTCACCTTTACCAAAGGAAATTAGAGAGTTACGAGACCTGGTCAGACATTTGGATGCACTTCAAAGCATGCGCCAACAAGAAAAGAATCGCCTTGAAGCAGCGAGCAAAGTGATTCAAACGCATTTATTAGATCACATTGATTACCTCGATCATGAAATTAAGCAGATCAAAAATCTGATCGATCAACAGATCGAAGGTCATCCAGATCTAGAAACTCGTAGAGGGTTACTGACCAGCATTCCTGGGATTGGCGAAGCCACCATACGCGTCATATTGTCAGAATTTGGCGACATTCATCGTTTTAAAAATGCAAAAGCACTCGCTGCGTTTATTGGCGTTGCACCACGTGTGCGGGAATCCGGCACCTCACTTAGAGACCGTGGGAAAATGTCAAAGACAGGTCGCTCCCAGCTTAGAAAAGCATTTTTTATGCCTGCTTTAGTTGCGCTACGCTACAACCCTATCATCATGGAATTAAAGGAACGGCTTACCCTGGTGGGTAAATCCAAGATGGCTATTGTGGGTGCAGCCATGCGAAAGTTGGTTCACTTGATTTACGGTGTATTAAAGAATGGCGTGCCATTTAATGCAAAATTCGCTTGAGTTTTAAGACGGTATCTGACCCCATTCTGTTGCATTCTGCTGTGACCCCATTCTGCTGATATCAAAATAGGCTGCGTTAAATTGTTGCGCTTGATGGTCAGGTAGTAGTTCTGGTTCTGGCGTTGGCTCGGGAGTTGTTGCTGGTGTTGCTGGAACTGATGAACTGCCCCCGCTGCAGCCGACAGTCGAAATCGTCATAACCAGTAATACAGCTAATAATGCCCATCGTCTCATATTCACACCCTCATGATTGATAAGCCCTAGTATAAAAGAAGAGCCTTCGTACGCTTACAACTGTGCCAGCCATTGTTATGACATTTAGTGCCAGTCGTCATTTACGGGTCTGGTAACTGAGCCCTCGCTGGCAAAGACGCGCGATCGAGCACGTCGTAGTTATGCTGCGAATCGTTGGGCACGCTTTATTGCCATGTCGACGGCACGATTAACCGGATGGACTTTTCCATCGGCAGTGTTCTGCTCTTTGATAAGGGTTACACGGACAATACTTGGCATAGCCAGTTGGCGAGCAAAGGGGGTATGTTGGGTAACCCAAATAGAGGTAATGCCAAATCGTGTATTGAAACGCCGTGCAGTCAATCAATCACAAGGTGTCACCAGCGATCAAATCATTGAATATCCCTCAAACCGGTCACGTAGAAATCGCTTTAGGCCAGTCAGGCATGCGGGGGTTTATGATGCACAAACCCAGAAAAATCATGCGCTTATCACCAACCATCTGGATAGGTCAGCTAACACGATTGCTGATATTCACACACAGCGCTGGCAGGTAGAGTCATTCTTTAAATAGATCAAACAAAACCTCAAAATAAAATAATTTGTCGGCCTTACGGATAATGCCGTGATGCCACCAGTATTTGTGGCGTTATGTGTTTATTTAATCTTGGCGTACCTTTAGCTCGAGATGCGGTTTAACCACAACCTCTAACAAACGTCCCGCCTGAGCCACATCAATTTATTTACACGAAGGAATCTGATCGCTTTATTCAAGCCACCATCAGATACGTTCATTCAGTCGCCGCAATTGGCTTTGTTATAAACGATGAAAATAAGTGGCCAGCAGTGAATCTGAACCCATTGATATCAATGGGTTCAGACATCGATTGATGTGAGAAATTACCCTAAATTGATCATGTTTTATGTACAAGGTTGCTGCAGTTCTTAGCTCCTTTAACCCTCTTTCTGCTCGACATGTTTTTTTATATCCATGCTGCTATGGGGAATGACTAAGATGACGACACTATCATTGTCTATATGATAAAAAATTAGATGGCTTTGTTCGGGAAGGTATCGACAGTTTTCTGCAATATCGGGTCGCTGAGGGCCAATTTCTGGGTTGTTCAGTCTATTGAATATTGATAAGCATCAGCCTGATGCTCTCCCCAGTTTCCCCGTGTGTCTTTTCGATGGTGGATAAACCTTTCAGGGCTAAGTCAGCAAGCTCTAACTTCATTTATTAGGCTTCTTTGCTTCGATTCTCTTGCTTGATGGACGTTAAAAGCAGGTGAAGCTCGTCCTCGCTGTTGATGATGGTGGTTTCACCACGATTAGCCTGTTCAATGCCTTCGGCTACATGACGCTTTAATTTTTCAAGTTTTAGCTGTTTATATTCTTCATATTCATGGACAGGCATCATAATGGCACTGGTACGGCCTTTCTTTGAGATTGCAACAGCCTCACGTTGCACTGTATCCATCAGCAAGCCAAATTTATTCTTTGCTTCAGCCGCAGGTATTGTTTTTAGCATGGTTAGCTCAGTTATGGCTGTTATGTCCAATATAGCTAAAATAGCCGCAACAGATAGCTTGTTACGCAACCTATACCAACGAGTTCATATACCAACTGGGACGAAGCCTTGCAATGCAACATTAATCTCGCTGCATCTATTCAAGCCTCACCCATCAACACCAAAAAACAATTCTCTAAAACAGATCCCCAGGCACCCGCACCCAGCCCTCCATCAGTACTCTGGCACTACGACTCATACTGGCCTTATTCACTGCCCACTCACCATTTACTTCGCTCGCGTCTGCACCGACTTTTAAGGTGCCGGAGGGGTGACCGAAGGTAACGCTGTTACGCTTGCCACCGCCTGCAGCCAGGTTGACCAATGTGCCGGGAATAGCGGCAGCAGAACCGATGGCAACTGCTGCGGTACCCATCATGGCGTGATGTAGTTTACCCATGGAGAGTGCGCGTACTAGCAGGTTGATATCCGACGCGGCTACCGGTTCGTTGCTGGATGAGGTGTAGGCGACTGGCTTGGCAACAAAGGCAACCTTTGGGGTGTGTTGGCGCGCTACGGCTTCTTCTACGTTTTTGATCAGGCCCATTTTGATTGCGCCGTGGGCGCGGATGGTTTCAAACCGTTCCAGCGCTGCTGGGTCGCCATTGATCGCTTCCTGTAGCTCTGTGCCGGTATAACCAATCTCTTCTGCATTGAGGAAGATGGTGGGGATTCCGGCGTTGATCATGGTGACTTTGAAGGTTCCGACACCGGGTACTTCGAGGTCATCAACTACGTTGCCGGTGGGGAACATGGCTCCGTCACCGTCGGCAGGGTCGATAAAATCAACCAGCACTTCGGCGGCGGGGAAGGTGACTCCATCCAGCTCGAAGTCTCCGGTTTCCTGTACTTGACCTGCTGTCATGGGTATGTGGGCGATGATGGTTTTTTTGATATTGGCCTGCCAGATTCGGATTACGGCGATGCCATCGGCGGGAATACGATCCGCATCGACCAGGCCATTACTGATGGCAAAGGCTCCGACTGCGGCGGTTAAGTTGCCGCAGTTACCGCTCCAGTCTACAAAGGCTTTGTCGATCGCGACTTGGCCGAACAGATAATCGACGTCGTGATCCGCTTGTTGGCTTTTTGCCAGAATTACGGTTTTGCTGGTGCTGGAGGTTGCTCCGCCCATACCATCGGTTTGTTTGCCGTAGGGGTCTGGACTGCCGATTACTCTTAGCAGTAACGCATCCCTTGCTGCACCGGCGACCTGCGCTGCCTCTGGCAGGTCCTTCAAGCTAAAGAAAACACCTTTGCTGGTTCCGCCGCGCATGTAGGTTGCGGGGACTTTGATTTGGGGAGCATGTGCCATGGGTTTTATCCTGATCTTGAATGGGTGCGGCTGAGAGTGGGTTGTTTATTGGATGCAACAACGCTGAATCGTTCAACGTTGTTGCATCATTTGTGTAGCGAGTAACGTTACTTTAGCGAGCTGCTGAAGACTTTATTGACTCGTTGAAGACTTTACTAGTTTGTTGACGACTCTAAAAAGTCCTGAGCAAAGCGCTGCAATACACCGCCGGCCTCATAAACCAGTACCTCTTCGGCGGTATCGAGCCGGCAGGTTACGGGTACATCTACAGACTCGCCGTTTTTACGATTGATGCGCAATGTAAGCGCTGCCAGTGGGCTGGCTTTGCCGATGACATCAAAGGTTTCGGTGCCATCGATAGCGTAGGTTTTACGGTTCTCGCCGGCTTTGAATTCTAGCGGCATTACGCCCATTCCGACCAAATTAGTCCGGTGAATACGCTCGAAGCCTTCGGCAACAATGGCTTCAACACCGGCAAGGCGTACGCCTTTGGCTGCCCAGTCCCGCGATGAACCCTGGCCGTAATCTGCACCGGCAACAATAATCAGCGGTTGTTTGCGTTCCATATAGATTTCGATCGCTTCCCACATACGGCTGACTTTGCCCTCTGGCTCGATACGGGCTAGTGATCCTTGCTTGGTTTCACCGTTTTCCTGCACCATCTCGTTAAACAGCTTGGGGTTGGCAAAGGTTGCGCGCTGGGCGGTGAGGTGGTCACCACGGTGGGTAGCGTAGGAGTTAAAATCTTCTTCAGGCAGGCCCATTTTGTGCAGGTAAGCACCGGCAGCACTATCAAGCTGAATGGCGTTGGATGGCGACAGGTGATCGGTGGTGATGTTGTCACCCAATACTGCCAACGGACGCATCCCTTTCATGGTGCGCTCACCGGCCAATGCGCCTTCCCAATATGGCGGACGACGAATATAAGTGGTCTGCGGACGCCAGTCATACAGCGGGCTGATTGTTTCGTCTTCGCTTTTACTGAGATCAAACATCGGAATGTAGATATCACGGAACTGCTGTGGTTTAACACTGGCAGCTACGATGGTGTCGATCTCTTCATCGGTTGGCCAGAGGTCTTTGAGCCGAATATCGTTGCCTTTTTGGTCTTGCCCCAGCACGTCTTTTTCGATATCGAAACGGATGGTTCCGGCAATTGCATAAGCCACCACTAGCGGCGGCGATGCCAAAAATGCCTGTTTGGCATAAGGGTGGATTCGGCCATCGAAGTTACGGTTGCCAGAAAGCACTGCGGTTGCGTACAGGTCACGGTCGATCACTTCTTTTTGGATGACTGGATCAAGCGCACCGCTCATGCCGTTACAAGTAGTACAGGCAAAACCGACAATCCCGAAACCGAGCTTTTCCAGCTCAGGCAACAGGCCTGCGTCTTCCAGATACAGTTGAGCCACTTTGGAGCCCGGCGCAAAGGAGGTTTTCACCCAGGGCTTACGCTCGAGGCCCAGTTTGTTGGCGTTACGCGCCATAAGCGCAGCGGCAATCACATTACGTGGGTTGCTGGTGTTGGTGCAGCTGGTGATGGCGGCAATGATGACCGCGCCGTCTGGCATTAAGCCCTCTTCGTTTTCGACAACACCGGAAATTCCACGTGCAGCTAGCTCGCTGGTTGGGACTCGTGCATGGGGGTTGGATGGCCCGGCGATGGTACGCACCACGCTAGACAGATCGAAACTCAACACTTGTGGGTAGACCGCGGTTTTTAGGCTTTCTGCCCAAAGGCCGGTGTGTTTGGCGTAGGTTTCAACCAGTTTGACCTGCTCGTCGTCGCGGCCAGTTAGCTTTAAGTAGTCGATGGTTTGTTGGTCAATGTAGAACATCGCAGCAGATGCACCAAACTCTGGTGTCATGTTAGAGATGGTCGCGCGGTCACCAAGCGTAAGCGCCGCAGCACCTTCGCCATAAAACTCAAGGTAAGAGGAGACTACTTTTTGTGCTCGCAGAAATTCGGTTAACGCTAACACTACGTCGGTTGCGGTGATGCCGGGCTGAGGTTTGCCGGTTAGCTCTACACCAATTACGTGGGGCATACGCATGTAGGAAGGACGGCCCAGCATGACGGTTTCGGCTTCAAGGCCACCTACGCCAAGGGCAATTACACCCAGCGCGTCAACGTGTGGTGTGTGGCTGTCGGTACCGACCAGAGTATCGGGAAAGGCTACGCCGTCGCGGGACTGAATTACCGGCGACATTTTCTCCAGATTGATCTGGTGCATGATGCCGTTGCCAGGCTGAATCACATCAACGTTTTTGAAGGCCTTTTTGGTCCAGTTAATAAAGTGGAATCGGTCTTCATTACGACGATCTTCAATGGCGCGGTTTTTCGCAAAGGCGTCTTTATCAAAACCGGCAGCTTCCACAGCCAACGAGTGATCGACAATTAATTGTGTGGGCACGACTGGGTTTACTTTGGCTGGATCGCCGCCTTTTTCTGCGATGGCGTCACGTAGGCCAGCTAAATCTACCAGTGCGGTTTGGCCCAAAATATCGTGGCATACGACTCGTGCTGGGTACCATGGAAAATCTAGGTCTTGCTTACCTTCGATGATCTGTTTGAGTGAATCGGTCAGTACCGCTGGATCGCAACGACGCACCAGGTTTTCTGCACAAACCCGTGATACGTAGGGCAATTTGGCGTATGCGCCGGGTGAAATGGCTTCGACAGCCGCTTGCGTATCGAAATAATCTAGCTCGGTACCCGGTAGGGATTTGCGATATTCAGTATTCATGGATTTACTCGTCGTTAAGGGGTAAGAATTCATTTCATGCTAATTTCACTGTAGGCGCAGCAGCAGGCTCAACAGGTTATTGAAAACACCCAGCCGGCATTTGTCTTTGGTTGCTGGGCTACTTTCAATAACTTGCTATGCATGGCATTCGATAGATGCACGAAGGCATGCGATATAACCCGCCTATTCTACCGATGTAAGACGCCGTTATACAGCGCTCGCCGCGCATTCAGCTTTAAAAAACCCAAACTGCTAGATCGCGCTCAAGGTCTAATTATTATAGACGCATTAATATTCAACCAAACAGTTGACAATAGGTCCGACCAACACATATATTAAACCCTATGGTTGAATATAGTGATAACCCAAAACTGTCGGAAATACTCAAAAGTATGAGCGATCCAACACGCCGATCACTGTTAACTCGCGTATGTCAGGAAGGCCCCTGCCGCGTGACTGACCTGGCTGCTTTTTACGATATCTCTCTCAATGCTGTATCCAAACATATAAAAGTACTTGAAAAGTGCGAACTGATTACACGCACCACATCGGGCCGAGTCCACTGGATCGAAGCCAATTTGGATAATATTAAAATCGTAGAAAATTGGTTTAAAGAACTGAAGTCGATCTGGGAATTACGCCTCGACAAACTCACCGAACTTATGGAAAACGAAACGGAGAAATAATCATGACCGAGCTATCCGTAAACCTTACGAAAGAGATCAACGCGCCAATTGGAAAAGTATTCGATGCCTGGCTAGACCCGCAAATGCTCGCGCATTTTATGCGTCCCTCCCCTAAAATGCAGTTATCCCCCACCACCAACGACCCTGTGGTAAATGGACGATTTGAAATATTGATGCAGGTGGGTGACAACACCGTTCCCCACTGCGGCAACTATCTGGAGATCGACCGCCCAGGAAAATTGGTATTCACATGGGAATCTCCCGCGTCGATCGATAACAGCATCGTTACCCTGAACTTTAAAGAACTTAAAAATAACCGCACCGAAATTAAACTCAACCATGTTCGATTTATCGATGAAGAGCGCCGCGCAGATCACGAAGGCGGATGGGGTAGAATTATCGATTGTTTGAATGAGTTGATGAGTTGATGAGTTGATGAGCTAAATTACCGAACCCATACGCGGCTTATTTGAACGTAATTTTTAAAGTATCCACAATAAAAAGGAACCAACGCCATGGAATTTTTAGGTCTAAATTTAATCGCCGTGATAGCGGCTACTTGTGCAGGCATGGTGCTGGGCGGGCTTTGGTATTCGCCGCTGCTATTTCAAAAGCAGTGGATGGCATCTATCAATAAAACACCCGAGACCATCGGCACACCCACATTACCCATGGTCGGCAGCGTGATTGCCAGTTTGCTCACGGCTGTTGGTGTATCAGTAGTCTTTTCGCTGGTAGGCGTGGAGCAGCTTTATGACGCCATTACGCTAGGGCTTACGTTAGGAATACTGGTGGTGTTCCCAGCGTTACTATCCGACAACTTATTTTGCGGCTGGGGTGTAAAGCTGTTGTTAATTCAGTCGGGTTATCGAGTACTGAGTATATTGCTGATGTCAGTAGTTATCGTTTATTTGGGTTGATGTATTGGTCACGCCTGAAAAAAGCATGATCTGTAAAACAGCCGTTAATCATAAGTGGAAAACAGTTCGGCTGAGGTTTAAGGTCAGGGTTAAGCTGTCTGCGCCCAGCAAACCCGCCACCTCAGCCCACCAACTCAGCCCACCAAGTGAAATTGGCTTTCCATGCCTTTGTCTCTAATCGGGATAACTTCTTGATACGCCTTGGATGCATACCACTGCTCGGCGTTTTCCCGGCCCGGAAATTGAATCACTACCTTCATCGCAAAGTGGCTGTCGCCGTGTAATGAACTAATGGGGCCTTTGGCAATAAACTCACCGCCAAAAGGTATTAACGTTTCTGCCGCCAAGGCGCTGTATGTAGCCATCTGGTCTTTATCGATTGGGATTAGGTCAACAATAATAAGTGCGGTCATGCGTTTCTCCGTTTTTGTAAGGCTGTGTAGCGTAAATTGACCGCCAAATCGTTACAATAGGCAACTATTTAACTCTTTGTTTAATAATATGAACAATATAAAGCTGCTACCTAGCCTGCTGGTGTTTGCCGAAGTCGCACAACAAAGCTCATTCACGCAAGCTGCGCAAAAGCTCGGCATGAGTAAATCTGCTGTGAGCCAACAAGTTAAACGCCTGGAGGCCCAAATAGGCCAACAACTGTTGTCGCGTCATACCCGCGGCATGTCGTTAACCGCTGTTGGCCAAAAATTGCTAGCGCGCTGCGAGCTATTACAAGACCAAGTACAGCTGGCCTTCGAAGAAATAAACAGCGGCTTAGAAAAACCATCCGGTGTGTTTGCTATCACCATTGCGCACTCATGCGAACGACAAATTGTCATACCCGCTCTTAACCAACTGTGCATTGAGTTTCCAGATATCGAACCAAAAATACTGGTATCAGATGAGGTAAAGGATTTAATCGACGAACAGCTTGATGTGGCGTTGTCGTTTGGGGAACTAAAAGACAGCAATTACCGCGCCCTGCCTATTGGCACCGTCGGCGAGATCATTTGCGCAAGCTCAGCGGTGGCTAGCAAATTAGGTGATATAAAAACGATTGAAGATTTACCACAGCGCAGGTGGATCTCTGCGCCTTGGCAACAAAACACCGTAAGCCTGTATCGAAATAATTTATTGTCTGAAGAAATAAAGCTGAATATAGATTTTAAAGCGTATACCAATACGCTGACCACCGCTGTAGAAATGGTACTGCACGAAATGGGTATTGCTTTGCTTCCAAAATTTGCCGTGCAGCCGCACTTAGACTCCGGACAGATGGTTCAAATATTGCCTACTCACCAAGGTAGGCTCTGGCCGTTTTACATGGTTCACCGCTTCAGCGCGGAAAAGCCGATTCACGTAACTCGGTTTTATCAATTGGTGAAACATTTTTTTGATAAATCTTGTTCTTGAATTTCCTAATGTTTTTTCACAAACCGCATTCCAAAAGCAACATCTGGGGATGAGCCTACTTTAATATCTTCGGCCACAAAAAAATCAACGTCATAATGTTTAAGCCAACTTTTTAATTTAAAACCACCTTGCATTTGCAGCGAACTACCAAAGGCATTAAGCGCACTGTCTTTAATAATTGCGCTATGCATATCGAGTTGTAAAATAAATATTATGCTGTGGGTAAAACTATATTCAATGCCCACTTGAGAAAACGATACGCTTTTAGTCTGGAATTGTTCAACAAATTCATTGGTATCCAAGTAACTTAAACCAAACAAACCATAGACCATTACCGACGGGTTTAGCTCTCTAATGTGGGTAAGCCATAATGCGTAATCTATTCCACCGCCACCGCCAAAAACAGCTCGATTACCGGTTGGAATTTCAACACCAATAGATATTTCGCTGGTTATATTATTCTGCTGAGATATGTGGCGCGTCAACGAAACTGCAATATCACCTAAACCGCTATCACGAAAATCTTGCGAAAAAACCACTAAACCATTACGCATATAAACCAAGTTTATTTTATCGTTGGCGGTTAGTCGCCTACCTCCTTCGGGTAATTGAAACAGGTCGTGAAATTGATCAATCACGCTATCTAACGCGCCAGACTGAAACGATATAATGGGTGTTTTAGCCGTTACACGCCAATCATCCCACTGATACCCCAGCGAGAATTCGTACCGGTATAACTCAACGTCCATTATCAAAAACTCTGATGTCTCAATTTCTTTTTGATAAGTATTAGTAGCCACGGCAAGATGAGAAAACTGCCAGCCGGGATTGTCTGATGCGCTCAATGTTGGCAGGTATATTTTCTGCAACATGGGGTTGTCATCACGGGTATTAAGGCCAACTGCTGCGAAAGACGAACTGGTGATGCCAATGCTCAGGCTGCACAGCAGCGCCGATAGCCACCTTCGAATTGAAAAATGCCGACTATAAAAGGAAGAGCAATGGAGTGCTGGGTTCAAGAAAATATTCCTATACGGTTAAATGTTGTCATTGTGAAATGTAGCGCAGTACTGATCGAGTTCAACCGTTTATTAAAAATTAGTTGCCCGAAGGTTTATTCGTGAGGCTTTGGACATAACGACAGAACCTATACTCGTTCAAAATATCAGCGCGAAGAGCCTAGCCTAGCCTGTATCGATGGTCTGATACTGCTAAAACAATTATGATCTGCGCGGTTCACAGATGTAATTTGTCGTGTCTCGCGCTTACTCTCAACCCCCTACTCTCAACGCAACCAGTAAACCACTATACCGGAACTCAATTGATATCTGCTCGTACACGCCTTGACCGCTTCATTAGTCAGCACACGTCGTTTAGTCGCCGTGATGTTCGGCTATTATTAGCCCAAAGCCGAATAGAGGTTGATGGCGTTGCGGTGAGTGATATTCAGAAAATCGTTCATCAATTCAGCCAAATCAGCGTTGATGGCGTGTCTATTCAGAACAACCAACCCCGCTATTTGATGCTAAACAAACCCGCTGGGGTGGTTAGTGCAACCACCGACCCACAGCATAAAACGGTGTTGGATATCATAGACGCACCCTTTCGTAACGAGCTGCACATAGCCGGAAGGCTCGACTACAACACCACCGGTTTAATACTATTAACCAACGACGGCTGTTGGTCTCGCAATTTATCACTACCTGAAAACCACATCCAAAAGCACTATTTGGTAGAATTAGAGAACCCTGTTACTGCGGAATATGCCGAGCTATTCGCACAGGGCATCTACTTTGAATATGAACAGATCACCACAGCGCCGGCACAGTTACGCGTACTGAGTGAGCGCATGGTAGAGCTAAGTATCACCGATGGCCGCTACCATCAAGTTAAACGCATGTTTGGCCGCTTCCAAAACAAGGTGCTGGTATTACACCGCTATGGAGTGGGTAATTTACAACTCGGCGATCTTGAGCTTGGCCAGTACCGTGAACTCAGCGCGGCTGAAGCCGGCAGTATTCACCGGCAAGACTAAGACAAAGTAACCCATTTTTACTGCGGATAAACGCAATCTCACTCTTAAAGTGTGCTCTGAATAACCGTCTGTTTACGCACTCTAGCCGCTAATTACACCGATGAGTAATATAAGATGTAATTGATCGGTATAATGCCGACCGGTTGCAATCGCGTATTTAGACTTTACTCAATATGACGGTTGTTAAAACAAGCCAACAACGCCCTACGAGCGACAACCGCCAAACGCGGGCGAGCGCTCGCCGACGAGACAACGATATGATCAACATTGGAACACGCCACCTGTTAGAGGTCGTAACGGAGCTGGATTTCGGCTTCTATTTGGACGCCCAGAACCTTGGCGAAGTACTGCTGCCACGCAAGCTAGCGCCAGAAAACTTAAAAGAAGGCGACAGCGTAGACGTATTTTTGTACCTCGATTCAGAAGACAGACCGATCGCTACCACCCAAACACCCAAAGCTGTCGTAGGTGAATTCGCCTACTTAACCGCGATAGACACCAACCAAGTTGGCGCATTTTTAGATTGGGGCTTAGACAAAGACCTCTTTGTACCTTTTGCCGAGCAGCACCGCCCCATGGAAGAGGGCCGTGAATATTTGGTGTATTTATATTTGGACCGGCTCGATGGCCGAATTGCCGCATCCTCGAAAGTAGACAACTTTATTGATGACGACCAACCACATACCTTCAAGGCGCAACAACCGGTAAAACTGATTATTGCGAACAGTACCGAGCTTGGCTACAAAGCTATTGTGAACAATAGCCATTGGGGCCTGCTCTACAAAAACGACGTACACCAACGGCTAAGTTTTGGCCAACAGATTGATGGCTTTGTTAAATATGTTCGACCCGACGGAAGGCTAGATCTTTCACTTCAAGGTGGTAGAGAAACCCGCGACAAATATACCAAAGCCATTCTCAACCACTTGAAATACAACAAAGGCTACTCGCCGTTAAATGATAGATCTGATCCTAAATTAATAGCCGATCAGCTTGGCATGAGTAAAAAGGCCTTTAAAAAATCTATCGGTGGTCTTTATAAAAACCGCTTGATTCGCATTGAGGCCGACGGCATCTATTTAATAGAAACAGAAATAGAAACGTAACAGCTACAACCCAATTTTTTACACGCTACAAAATAGAACACCACTTCCTACACGGAGCTTGACTTGACTAACAACGATATTCTACGCCGACTTCGCTACGCCTTTGACTTTAGCGATACCAAAATGATTGCTATTTTTCGGCTCGCTGAAAAACAAGTCACCCGTGCAGAAATTAGTAACTGGTTAAAAAAAGAAGAAGATACTGATTTTAAAAAATTCCACGACGTAGAAATGGCGACATTTTTAAATGGCTTTATTATTAGTCGGCGTGGAAAAAAGGAAGGTGATCAACCCAAGCCAGAGAAACGACTTTCCAATAATATTGTCTTCAAGAAACTAAAAATTGCACTCAACTTAAAATCAAACGAAATACTAGAGATTCTAGAATCCGCCGATTTTGTAATGAGCGAACATGAACTGAGTTCATTTTTTAGAAAGCCAACCAACAGCCACTACCGTGAATGTAAAGATCAAATATTACGTAATTTTTTGAAGGGCGTTCAGATCAAATACCGAAAACCCTCAAACGAAAGCGATCAAGCTGCTGAAGAACCAAAGGCGGTAAAACCATCGGTTTGGGATAAATAGAACGTACTCCTTGCAGGCATAAGTAGAGGAGCCGTAATATCTTAATACATCATGTGCTGCATTCGCAAAATCCAATGACCCAAAAATCCGCAGCCCATGCAACGGATGCTGAAATCAACTTGACCTAAACGCTGGGGCCACCTAGGATGCCTGTACGTATAACCGTACACGCCTACTTTGGAGCCTTCCATGGATGCCATTAGTTACACCGCCGCTCGCGCAAACCTTGCCCGTACAATGGCGAAGGTTTGCGAAGACCACGCACCTATCATCATCACCCGCAAAAGCGAAAGCCCAGTAGTCATGATGTCCCTCGAGGATTATCAGGCAATGGAGGAAACCACGTACCTGCTTCGCTCACCGGCTAACGCCGGGCAATTACTCGAGTCCATTGCTGAGCTGGAGGCAGGTAAAGGCACCCAAAGAGAACTTATTGAATGAAGGTAACGTTCTCTTCGATCGCCTGGGAGCATTACCTTTACTGGCAACATACCGATAAAAAAACGCTAAAAAGAATCAATACCCTCATCAAAGATATTAACCGCTCGCCCTACCAAGGCATCGGCAAGCCGGAGCCACTAAAGCATGGGCTTGCTGGCTATTGGTCTCGTCGGATTAATGATGAGCACCGTATCGTTTATAAATTTCAAAATGATACGATATTGATCGCTCAGCTTCGATATCACTACAGTTGATAACAACCTCAGCATAAGCCGCATATTAATGGATAATAGTTAGTATGCATTCCTACGCGGGAGCGTGGGAACGAGATAAAACGATACAATATTGATCGCTCAACTTCGGTATTCCTATAGCTAACTCATCGAGGTGAATGAGCTTGCCGGCCAGGTAAATAAATGGCCTCACGCGCAGCTTCCAGTAGCCTGCTATGTATACCTAGTATTTCAGATACGCCACGTGCTTCCCACTTAGTTACAGCGAGCCCCAACTCATTAACCAAATTATTGATATTCCTATGCACTTGAACATTCAAATTCAAAAGAAGTTGTGTCTTTAGTATTAAGGGCACCACCTTTTCACGCTGCGGTGCGGGGCAAACTTCAAGGTCAGTATGTGTAAGCAACTCAGAAACCACCGTCACTATTTCATCTTGCCATTTCGCGAATTGATTCAGTTCAAAATCAGAACGAAGCTGTGTATGGAGTCTTGCATGCTCTGAACGAATGATAGATTTAGTAACTAACCATTGCGTAACCGCAGTAATTGCGGCAACGCCGAACATTCCACCAATTGTGATATAAGCGGCTGTCGCAGTACTATCTGGCTTCGATAGCACTGCTTGAAGCAACTCGATTAGAGTTTGCGCTGTTTCTATTTCCATCGCTTTATCTTGTTTCTCAGCAACCGTGTTAACATCCAAAAAAACAAATAACTATTCAGCAAGCACATCATAAACCAACCGTTTGAAGTCCTGACTAAAAGGATGAAAGAAGCCCGGCAATCGTTGGGTAAATATAATCCCTGCAATTCCAGTTTCTGGTGATACCCAGGAATGAGTACCCGCAAGGCCGCCCCAGTGGTATTCGCCTTTAGCTGCATCTGGCTCGCCTTCACCCGGCGCGCTTTTCACTGCTAAGCCAAGCCCAAAACCAGTATTCTCCATCGGCCAGTTTGGTAGTACTAAACCAACACCTTTGGGCAACTGATTGGTGTGCATCAGCTTTACCGTTTCTGGTTTTAGAATTCGGTTGCCCTGCCATTCTCCCTTGCCAATTAGCATCTGTATAAAGTTAGTGTAGTCACCGAGCGTTGAAGCTAAGCCTGCGCCGCCCGAGAATAACTTTTTAGGGGTGGTCGTTGCGCCTATAGGGTGATCGGGCTGTAGGGTTAAACCACCTTCCATTGGGTCTAACGGGTTAACTGGCACATAGTTGGCTGCCAACCGATGATGGCTTTCTTTTGGCACGTAAAACCCGCTGTCTTTCATCGACAACGGTTCGAAAATATTTTCTTGTAAGAATTGGTCCAGCGGTAGGCCTGACCAAATTTCTACTAACCTTCCCAATACATCTACCGACACGCTGTATTGCCAGCGGCTGCCCGGTTGCGACGCTAAAGGAATCTCTCCCAGTTTTTTAACCATTTGTTCAAGGGTGTTATTTGCATCCAAAATATTTTGGTCCAAATAGAGAGTATCCACTGCTGATTCAACAAATATTCCGTAAGAAAACCCAGCGTTATGGCACATCAATTGTCTGACTGTTGGTGCACTATTGAGGGCTTCGGTTTGCGTGGGGTCTTCTGCGCCAGATTTTAGAACACGTAATTTTTCAAACTCGGGAATATATTTTTCTAGCGGGTCATCCAGATTAAAAGCAGCTCTGTCATACATAATCATGGCTGCAACAGACACTACTTTTTTTGTATTGGAGAAAATCCTAAAGATGGTGTCGCTTTGCATGGGTTTGTTATTTTCCATGTCCATTTGGCCCCACATTTTTACATCAACAATTTCGTTGTTTTTTAACACAACGGACGACGCACCACTTAATATATTTTTATCGACATACGTTTGAATAGAATCATGCATTTCAGAGAAGTCATAGTTATTTTCTATTGTCTGTAACGTAGTCATGATGGAGTTCCTTTTCTGTTTTTATTTTTTTATACAGGCGATATGAGTACAACCAAGAATAACTACGCGATAGATGCACCGCCATCTGCAACAATGGTTTGCCCTGTTATAAAGCTTCCTGCTTTTGAGGCCAAAAATAATGCTAAGCCTGCTATATCTTCTGGATTGCCAATACGTTTTAACGGGGTGTGGCTAAGCGATGCTTTTAATACCTCTGGGTTTTCCCATAGCGCCTTGGCAAAATCTGTTTTCACTAAACCTGGGGCAATTGCATTGGCTCTAATATTATTGGCACCGTGTTCGACCGCTAAGTTTCGCGCAAGCTGCATATCCGCCGCTTTAGAGATTGCGTAGGTTCCCAGCACCGTGGAGCCTTTAAACCCTCCCACCGAAGAAACGATAATGATCACGCCATCTTTTTGTTCGATCATATCGGGTAACACCATGTTACTCAGCCAGTGGTTCGATTTTATATTTGAACTGAGCACTTTATCGAAGGCTTCATCGGGGATAGTTGCAGAGGATCCAAAATAAGGGTTTACCGCAGCATTGCAGACTAATATATCTATCTTGCCAAGCGTGGCGTGGGTTTGGTCAACCAATTGCTGGAGCTGATCTTTGTATGAAATGTTACAGGGGATCGCAACGGCTACCGGCGTATCGGAACGTACGGCATCGTTTATTTCTGCGGCTACTGCATCACAGGCCTCTGACTTTCGGCTAGAGATAACCACCTTAGCTCCGCTAAGCGCCATCTGCATAGCGATGCTCTTTCCAATGCCGCGACTTGAGCCGGTGATCAGCGCGACTTTTCCAGTTAGATCAAACATTACTCGATTCCTCTTATATTTATGTTGGAATTCCAGCTCAGGACTCTAGTGGTTATTTACATAAAAATCTATTGGGTGAAGTAGAAAATCGAATGCTGGGCACTCTAATGCTAGATGGTAGGCTGTACATGGAGCCTTATAAGTGGTTGGCGATACCCGCCAATAGTTGAGGCATTACTGAGGGTTTGTTCGCATAGCGCTGGATTTATCATGTTTACAGTAATATGCCGTCGCCAATAAAAACGAAAATGAGTGCTTGGCATGTTCAACAAAACACACCAAGCACCACAAAAAATTTAATCCATATATTTAACGGCTTTTAACCCTTGGATTGCAGCAATAATCATAATCAAGTGGCCAATAGCGCCACCGGTCATGGTGAGTGTAGCCATGTATGCTAGTTCTGGGTCTACCACTTCAGGAAGAATAAATTTACCCAAACTATTTATTTGAATAACGATACCAGTACCGAGTGATGCAAGGGCAATCATTTTTTTAGCCGACTTGCTTGCGCTTTCCCATACATCCCAAACAATGGTTAGCGTAAGCATGATAGCTGCAGGAATATTGTATATAGCAAAGAATGGATGTAGCGATGTCATCACTACAATCACTGCACCGACTTGCCCAAGAATAAAAAACCGGCTGCCGTAATTGGCAACATTAAGCGCTTTTTGTTCGGCGCTTAATTCTTTTTCCTCGATCGCTTCGCTTAACTCATTTACTTCTGTAACGTTACTCATATAAAGATTCCTTTTAGTTTTATTATTATTTGTCAGTCCCAATTTTTTATTTGTACTGTCCCTACCTGCATTCTCATTTCAAACGAGCACACTACCGAGGCAATATTCTCGTTCTTTTTGTGGTATTTTATTTCGATTTAAAACCTTCCAAAACAAAACCTGTATAACCTTCTTTTGCCGCGTTATTGCACTGCTCCATATAAAGCTGAACACCACCGGGGTAGTTCAAAATTTGCCGAGGTTTTCCGGGGATATTTGCACCCATGTACCAAGAATCAGCCTTTGGAAACATGGTCATTTCTCCGATCATATTGACATGGTCTGTCCAAGTGGCTTCGGCTTCAGCGGTAGCTTCGTATCGGCAAATTTCTTGCTGGCGCATATCTTCGAGCATCTTGATAATCCAGTCGCCCTGAATTTCAGCACAGCTTGGACCATTACAAAAACCAGATGGGCTTTGTGGGCCATACACCAGCAACATATTTGGAAAACCGTTTACTGCAACACCCAGCTGAGTTTTTGCGCCTTTCTCCCAATGTTGTTTGAGAGTTTCGCCTCGCGTACCTTTAATATCGATTTGAATTAGCCCGCCGGTTACTGCGTCAAAGCCCGTCGCCATAACCAAGATATCAAGTTCGTGTTCTTTTCCGTCAACTTGTACACCTGCCGCAGTGATTTTTTCTAGCGGCGTCTTTTTTAAATCGACCACTGCAACATTATTTTGGTTAAATAACTCGTAATAATTTTGCTCAAGCGAAGGTCGTTTTACACCAAACGGGTGCGGCGCTATTTTTGGTGCAAGGGTTTCGGCTATCGCTGGGTCGGTTACTCTAGCGTGTACTTTACTGCGCCAAAAATCATACGCAGTTTGGTTAGCTTCCATGTTCAACAAAATATCGTTGAAGGTATTAGACCAGAATGAAAAGCCACCTTTTGACCATGCGTCTTCGAAGGTAGCGTTGCGCTCTTCGTCAGAAACTTCCAGCGCTGATTTCTCTGTTTCAGGAAAATCGAAACCACCGGAGCTTTCGTTTCGGCGTTTATAACGCGCTGGATATTCTTTTTTCATTTCATCTTGGGTAGCAACATCGAGCTTTTTTTGTTGCATGGCCAAAGCAAGAATCGGGGTGCGCTGGAAAATGGTAAGCGCAGCAGCCGTGCCGCCAGCTTCTTGTGCAACTTGTACGCCACTTGCGCCGGTACCAATAATACCGACTCGCTTGCCGGTGAAATCTAACCCTTCTTGGGGCCAGTGCGCGGTGTGATGGGAAACACCTTCGAAATCTTCAAGGCCTTCAAATTCTGGTATATAAGATTTGGCGGCAAAGCCTGTACAAAACACCACCGAGTTAGCACGAGTCACTTTTCCGTCATCGGTTGTGACCAACCATTGGCTTTGAGCTTCGTCGAATTCAGCGGCTATTACGCGGGTGTTAAAGCTGATGTCTTTGCTAAGGTCCCATTTTTTGTCAACATAGGCGAAGTAACGGCGTAGTTCGGCCCAATCAGGGAAGCGCTCACTCCAATTCCAGTCTTGCCACAAGTCTTTGTCGGAAAATTCGTACATGGGTACGTGTGTGTCGACCCGCGCACCGGGGTAGCAGTTCCAATACCAGATACCGCCTAGGGTTGCTCCTGCTTCAAATATTTGGGCGTTAAAACCGCGCTTACGTAATTGTTGAAGCTGATACACACCTGCAAAACCAGCACCAACGATCAGCACATCGATCTCTGCTGGTTGACTACTTTGTGCCGATTTAGATTGATTTCCCGTCATTATCCTTCTCCTTTGGATTCTTGAAAGCATTTCGAGTGCACTCGCACCCAATGCTCCTGTTTTTAAATTCACGCGTCCAAGATACAGAACTTTAGGGGATCAGGTCTACAGTAAAGAGTGTTTGACCGGCTCAATTTCGGAGGGTTTCGCAAAGAAAACGCCCCGTCGCAGGCCGTTATTTATCAACGAAATGCGAAGAGGCGTTTAGCTAGAGAGGCGTTTAAATATAAATGGCTAAGTGTCACCGGCTGGTTAAGCGTTTTTCAGTTTAGGCCAACCAGCCATTCATCAACTACGTATACAGTAATGATCCATCATCAGGGTTCGCAGCAGGGAACTCTGTTTTCTCAAGGTCATAATCTTGAGTAAAGATCCAAGGTTCACGATCGCCTTGCTTAGGCATTTTGTGTAAGCCGCGCTGCATGTAGCCTGGGTTGAAATTATCAGGGTCGATCCACGGTAGGCTCGCCATGTTTTTGTCTTCTTCACGTAACGCAGGCGTCACCACTGTGCTGCCTTTTTCTTTCATGTGGCCAAACATACGACACAACAGCTCTGATATTAGATCTGCTCGTAGCGTCCAGCTTGCTCTAAAGTAGCCAAAAACCCACGCCATGTTGGGAACATCACTGAACATGCAGCCACGATAGGTCGTGGTTTTAGAGAAATCGACCGCTTTGCCATCCACGCTGAATTCGATATCGCCCAATACACAAAGTTTAAAACCCGTCGCGCTGACTATGATATCCGCATCAAGCTGTTTGCCGGACTGCAGCAATATTCCGTTTTCATTGAATGATTCAATGTTATCGGTGCACATGGATGCATCACCGGCATTGATACCTTTAAAAAGGTCACCATCTGGAACAAAGGCCAAACGCTGACGCCAAGGCTCATAGGTAGGGGTAAAATGTTTGGCTACGTCGTAGTCTTCGCCTAAGAACGATTTCACGCCATTTAGCAGCTGCTCTTTTAGCATTTCGGGTTGTTCGAAAGCCAATTTAGTAATGGTTGCGCCTTCTTTTAATACCTGACGACGGACAATTTCGTGGGTCCATTCGTCGGGTACGTCCAAATCACGCAGGGTGTCTGCCAGTTCGTTTTTGTTTCGGCCTGGGCTGAAGTAAGTGGGTGAGCGTTGCAGCATAGTCACGTGCTTGGCGATTCCTGCCATAGCCGGAACAATGGTCGCCGCAGCGGCTCCAGAGCCAATAACGATCACTTCTTTATCGGCGTAGTCGTAATCTTCTTTCCACTCCATGGGGTGGATAAGGTCGCCTTTGAAGGTTTCTTTACCTTTCCAGTCGGGTACGTAACCACCGTCAAATTTGTAGTAGCCTTGACACATCCACAAAAAACCGCAGGTGAAGAAAATCTCTTCGCCGGTTTCTAGCTGCTCAACGGTTAAGTACCATTGTTTGTCTTCACTGCTCCAGCTTGCAGATTTTACTTGATGCTGAAAACGCAGGTGTTCACGCAAGGCGTTTTCGTCTATGGCTTCGTTTAGGTATTTCAAAATTTCTGGTGCCGAGGCTATTGGCGCATCAACCCAAGGTTTCCATTTGTAACCAAAGGTGTATAAGTCGCTGTCTGAGCGAATACCGGGGTATTTATGAAACTCCCAGGTTCCGCCAAAACTACCCTGTGTTTCGAGTACCGTGAAGCTTTTCTCGGGGAAGTCTTTTTTCAGATGATAGGCTGCGTCGATGCCAGAAATACCTGCGCCAACGACCAACACATCAAAATGCCCGGCTATTTCGGTTTTTACGCTGCTCGATGCAGTTGCAACACTCATGCTTATTCCTCTACTTAATTAACCATTTATCGTTGCTCGGGATACTTCCAAAGCATTTGTACGTAAACCTAAGCCCGGTTTTTACGCGGGGCCACGCCTTACTGTTCGTTACGAAAAAACCAAACGGATCGGGTTTTAGCAACCCTCATCTACTTGGCTTTTTTGATGTTACTTTTTCTTTTAGTCTTTACATGAAACGAGCCGGTTCATGCATTTTATTCACGGCGGCTCACTTAAACCGGCCATTTATTTAAGACGGCTATTTACTTAAGACGGCTGCCAGGAACAGGTGGATCATTCGGTGGGCCAGCAAAACACTGAGCAATGTCCATCCATTGGTTAGCAGGGCCGCCGGTTACGGTTAAGTTCACATCGGCTATATTTCGCACTTGGGTAACCACTTGGCAAAACTCAACCGCATCGCCTTCAACCATGTTATCGGCCTGAGGCTCGTTCCAATCCCACACTTCACCAGAAGGTGCCGTGAGCTTAACGTATGGTTTTGGCTCTGGAGCGGTCTCTTTGCGGTTAACAAAAGTCCAACCGTAGGTTTTAACACCGATTGTCACGATGTTTTTAATGACATCTGTCGATACTTTCGGAACACCAATCACATCGTAGATTGCCCAGCTGTGTGACCATGTTTCCATCAATCGTGCGGTGGCGAACATCGAGATGCCCATGTCCGGGCCAAACCATGGCAAACGACGACTAGGCTCGGTAGCTACAAAGCGATCGCACATATCTTCAAACAATACTTTCCAGCGCTCTAGCAGCTCAACACCGCTGGTATTGCCGGTCACTTTTTTTGAGAACTCACCCTTTTTTAACTTAGGGTCCATCATTTCGGCCATCATCGCTTTGAAGTCGTCCTCACCTTTGTGCGACGTCACGGCCATGTAATCTGAGAAATGCAGATGCTCTACAACATCGTTGATCGTCCATGATTTAAAGGTGGTGGTTTTAGACCAATCCTCCTCTTTTAATGTTTTGAGGAACGTATAAAGCTGTTCGCCCTCTGCGCGTAAGTCTTCAAAAATATTGGCTTGACCGCTCATTATTATTTTACCTGCTAGTCATTTGATAACAAAAGAGACTACTCCCTCAGCGAGGGCATATAGTAGCCAGTAGCACTCGCCAAAGAAACACTGTTATATTATTTGTTTGATGCTCAATAGGTTCTCTCATGTCATTTCGTACCTCTGCTAGGCGTCTATCGCTAGTTGCGCTTGCGCTGTTCGTTATCCTCGCAGCTGCTATTTTGGTCAACACATTACGGTTCACATCAAAGCAACCTGACTTCAGCGCAATTGAGCCCATATCCGTGGATGCCGCGGCCGCTGCACAGCGGCTCTCCAGCGCCGTTCAACTCAAAACAATTTCACACCAAAACCCGGAAGATGCCACCGACCAACCATTTATAGAGCTGATTGAGTTAATTTCCAGTCACTACCCACAGGTTGCCCTACATCTTGAGCGAACCCTCATTAACCAGAAATCTCTTCTGTTTAAGTGGCCTGGCTCAAATGCAGCGCTAAAACCCATTACCTTTTTGGCCCATCACGATGTAGTGCCGCCAGAGGCTATTTCTATTGGCCAATGGACCTATCCGCCATTTTCCGGTGCAATAGAGGAAGGCTTTATTTGGGGCCGCGGCGCATTAGATGACAAAGCCTCTGTGTTTGGCGTATTAGAGGCTGTCGAGCATCTTATCGCCTCGGGTTTCAAACCAGCTCGAACGGTTTATTTGGCGTTTGGCCATGATGAAGAGATTGGCGGAGACCAAGGCGCAGCGTTCATTGCACAATACATGGCCAAACATAACATCAGCTCTTTGTTCACCCTCGACGAGGGTATGGTGGTGTTGGACTCGCGGCTTTCGCCTGCAAAAAAACCTACCGCTATTATTGGCATCGCAGAAAAGGGTTACCTGACACTCAAAATCACCGCAAAAGTAACCGGTGGGCATACCTCTATGCCCACACCAATAAGCTCTACCGGCACGTTGGCTAAGGCCATTACAGCGCTTGAAGAAAACCAGCGGCCTTCAGGCATTACAGGTGCCGCTGAGCACATGTTTAACTTCCTTGGCCCTGAAATGAGCCTCGTGGAAAAAACTCTGTTGGCCAATCGATGGTTATTTGATGGCGTGATTACTTTTATTCTTGAGCAGCAACATTCGACAGCAGCGATGATCCGAACCACCACCGCGGTTTCAATGATCCATGCTGGGGTTAAAGAGAACGTTTTGCCTTCTCAAGCAACCGCCATGGTGAATTTTCGCATCATCCCGGGGGAAACTTCCGAAGATGTTATCCGCCACGCCAATGCGGTCATTGCCAATTCGGCGGTAACCGTTGAGCGCTCAATGCTCAGTATCGACAATGAACCTTCGGCGATATCTGCGGCAGATACCGCGGCTTTTTTAGCGATAGGGGTGACTGCAAGGCAATTATTTCCGGGTTCTATATTTGCACCGGGTTTGGTGCTAGGGGGTACAGATTCGGTGCACTACCAAGCAGTTGCTGATAACAACTACCGGTTCGCCCCGTACGTAATGGCCCCCGAAGACCTTAGCCGAATTCACGGTGTTAATGAGCGAATAAAAATAGCAGACTACCAACGAATGATTCAGTTTTACGCGCAGCTGATCCTTAACATGGATTCAATCAACGCAAATTAGCCGGTAATGTAAAGGTTGGATCAGGCTACCTTTCAACCAAAACCTCGATTAGGCACTCGAACAAGAAGCTATCAACAGTGGCCCACCATAGGCACTGCTGATAGCATAACGCGTGCTATTTTGGCCTTGGTCTCGATATTCCTCCCGAATACCTCAAATTAATGCCTTTTCTGGATAATATTTATCCAAACTTAGACTAAAATCCGGTAGTACGCATCATCAAATTTCGGGTATAATCCCGCGCAATTTTCAGCCCTTTCAAACTCAGAGCAAAGCAATGACTGACTTAAGCCACTACAGAAACATTGGTATTTTCGCCCACGTTGACGCAGGCAAAACCACCACTACGGAACGTATCCTAAAGCTCACCGGAAAAATCCATAAAACAGGTGAGGTGCACGACGGTGCAGCGACCACTGATTTCATGGAACAAGAGCAGGAGCGAGGCATAACCATTCAGTCAGCTGCAACCACTTGCTACTGGAGAGATCACCGTTTCAACATCATTGATACCCCGGGCCACGTTGACTTCACCATTGAAGTGTATCGTTCGCTTAAAGTACTCGATGGCGGTGTAGGTGTTTTCTGTGGTTCTGGCGGCGTTGAGCCTCAGTCTGAAACCAACTGGCGTATGCGAACGAATCTGAAGTTGCGCGTATTATCTTCGTCAACAAACTTGACCGAGTCGGTGCTGACTTCCTTCGGGTAGTGACACAGGTCAAAAAAGTACTCGGCGCTAACCCGATGGTGATGGTCTTACCTATTGGGGTTGAAGACGGTTTTGTAGGAATGGTCGACCTGCTAACTCGCAAATCCTACATATGGGATGACAGCGGCGAACCTGAAAACTTTGAAGTCTCCGATGTCCCAGCGGATATGGTTGAGCTAGTTGAAGAGTACCGCGAAAAGTTGATCGAAATGGCGGTTGAGCAAGACGACGACGTGATGATGCAATATATGGAAGGCGAAGAGCCAGCCATGGAAGATATCAAACGATGCATCCGTAAGGGCACCACCGCACTCGACTTCTTCCCAACATACTGTGGTTCAGCCTTTAAAAACAAAGGTGTTCAACTTATTTTGGATGCGGTTGTTGATTACCTGCCAAGCCCAACCGAAGTAAAGCCTCAGCCACTGACCGATGAAGACGGCAACGATACTGGCGAAGTAGCTACGGTTTCTATCGATGAGCCCTTCAGAGCATTGGCCTTCAAAATTATGGAAGACCGTTTTGGCGCACTGACTTTCGTTCGAATTTACTCCGGCGTATTGAACAAAGGCGACACCATTCTTAACACCTACACCGGTAAAACCGAGCGTATCGGCCGAATGGTTGAGATGCACGCCGATGACCGAAACGAGATTTCCAGCGCACAAGCAGGCGATATCATCGCTATCGTGGGCATGAAAAACGTACAAACCGGTCACACACTTTGCGACCCTAAAAACCCATCCACACTTGAGCCAATGATCTTCCCTGAGCCTGTAATTTCGATTGCAGTTTCACCGAAAGACAAAGGCGGCTCTGAAAAAATGGGTATTGCTATCGGTAAAATGATTGCAGAAGATCCTTCGTTCCGCGTTGAAACAGACATCGATTCAGGCGAAACCATCCTTAAAGGAATGGGCGAACTTCACCTGGATATTAAAGTTGATATTCTTAAACGTACTTACGATGTTGAATTAGAAGTAGGCCAGCCACAAGTGGCATACCGCGAAACCATCACCGAAGAAATCGACGATACCTACACCCACAAGAAGCAATCAGGTGGTTCTGGACAGTTCGGTAAGATCGATTACCGTATCAAACCAGGCGAGCCAGGTACTGGCTACGTATTTACCTCAAGCGTGACCGGCGGTAACGTTCCTAAAGAATTCTTCCCTGCGATCGAAAAAGGCTTCAGAGGCATGATGGAAAAAGGCCCATTGGCTGAATTCCCAGTACTCGACGTTGAAATTGAACTGTACGACGGTGGCTACCACGCAGTCGATTCATCCGCGGTAGCGTTTGAGCTTGCTGCCCGTGGCGCATATCGTCAGTCTATGCCTAAAGCTGGCCCACAACTGATTGAGCCGATCATGAAAGTTGACGTGTTCACTCCAGACGATCACGTTGGCGACGTAATTGGTGATTTGAACCGTCGTCGCGGCATGATCAAAGACCAAGAGAAAGGCGTTACCGGTGTACGTGTTAAGGCCGACGTTCCACTGGCTGAAATGTTTGGTTACATCGGCACACTGCGTACCATGACCTCTGGTCGTGGTCAGTTCTCTATGGAGTTCTCGCACTACCTGCCATGCCCGAAAAACGTTTCTGAAGTAGTTATTGCAGAGACCAAAGAGCGCAACGCGGCTAAGTAACTAGTCACCCGCTCTACAAAAGCCCCGCTCGCAGCGATGTGACCGGGGCTTTTTTATGCCTGGAATTCAGACTATTAAGAGCACTTCAACGCACTATAGAATGCCGACATGAGATCGAAATATCCGCGTAATCGGTGCAAATGTAACCTAATGTAACAATGTAACAATCACGTTCAAAAGTGCGGATCAATCAGGTAGGATTCATGCTCGATTTACGTGACACTAACAATAATAAATACGCACTATGAATTTCAGCACTTACCTCCAGCGCTCACTCGCTCGTCGATTAATGCCGTCGCCTAACCTTTTTGTACTGGCGTAATTAATGCAACAAGTCGAACTTCCTCCGTTATTGAAGAGAATCAACCTAATACATTGGGCTGGTCTTGCACTGATCCCATTGGTGGTCTCTATTGTGTTACACGGCACTGGGTTATTTGTGGCCGACAAAGTACGTTGGAGCATGGGTAACTCGGGACTTGAAGAGGAGCTACCCGACGCTGCAAAGGTGGAAATACGCGACGGCAAAGCAGACAACCAACTGGAGTTCCAGGGCGAAGACTCCCTCGACTCTTTCCGGGCCGATGACATGATGGCCTACCCGATGCCTGATATCGACTATCAGCCGATCGCCCCAGATGTTGAATATTTCCCCGATGCACAGGTGCAGGAAAAGCTCGACATCATCAG
>JAESUM010000064.1 GCA_016763075.1 Pseudomonadales bacterium | reverse complement strand
TTATAACAACCACATAGATATTTTCCCTAGAAAACACCTATGGTATTTCAACATCTTGTAACTCATTGATTTATCTGCATTGTTTAAGAGCGTGATTAAAATAGGTTGCCACGCCTATTTTAATCACAATAATCTTCTAACAGGCTTTTCGCCCAAATGGGTAAAGAGGGTACTTTCAATATTGCTTGTCCATTGCGTATTTCCACAATCTGTTGAAAAGGATTATCCAAGCGAGAGTTGTTTAATAAGTAGCATCGGTCACACAATGGCAAGACCTGTTTGATATTCTGTAAGACTCTGGGGATTCGGCTAATCACTTTATCTCCAGGTACATCATGCCCACCCTCGCTTACCCGTTGCGAGACACGCGCCTGATTAAGTGAAACGTTATCGAGGTGGATGAAAACCAGTACAATGTCGTAGCCCATTGATTTTGCTTGAGCGATGAAATCAATTTTTGAGGAATGCGAAAAAACAGTTTCAAAACAAAATGAGCGGCCTTCTTGTAACAACTGTTTTCTCATCGTTTCTGCAATTTTAGCGGCTTCGTAGCTGTGCTGCTCTGGCTGATCTGGGTAAAGCTGTTTTGCGAGAATATCGGCATTAATAAAAGGTAGCCCAAGTGGTTCAAGCCCTGTCCTATAAAAGGTACTTTTTCCTGCGCCATTGCCTCCCGCGAGAATCCATAGCTGCTTATTCTTTTTCAAGAATCTGATTCCTTCAACGCAACAAACTGGCCATTTGCAAATTGTCCTACCGTAATATCGCCATTCGAATCAATTTTCTCCAGATAGCTCGGGTTTTCTGCTGAAGCCTGATAACGAATTGCACTAGTTGTTACAGTGTCACGCAGCGCCCCCGAATTCCGATCATTTTCAAGTGTTTGAAAGACACAATCCGGGTCAATGGGTGAGCTAAAAACCGGCTCGGTTTTAATCACCGTCAGCCCAGAGGCAACCGATAACAAAACATCAGGATCTAAGGTTGCCGCAACCGTTCGACCAAGGTCAGCCCAGTATTCGATTTGTTCTGCCGTACTACGATGATACCTTTTTGCCGTGGATTCGGCCGCCTGCATTAATTCTGCTTGCAGACGGATTGGAGATGCTGCTTTTGCCATGGTGTAGCCTCATTGTTGGTTTAAAACCAGGGAACAGTGGCCGCCGTACTTAAGCCGTAACAACTAAATCCCCCAACTACTGGCTGACTAAGAAACTCCCGCTCTATAAACAAGCGGAACCGTTCACCCTTCGATAAGCTTTGAATATTGACGAAGGGCAACTTGCTCTGTCGGTCTTTGAAGCCTGAGTAGTGAGCTAAAGCCGTTTCCATCGATTCATTCTTTCGTTTCGCCCTTCTACGCGCCAGGCGTTCAATATTGGTGTCAAACTGAACTCGCCGAAACCGCACATGCTGTTCTACCGATGATGGAACCTCTTTAATGGATGTGTAGTGGGTGTAATCCCTTAGACGATTTAACCATTCATCAAGATTGAGCCGCTCTAACTTTTCACTCGTTGCTGCAAACAAACGTAATTTATTGCCGAGCGGAAAAGCGCCAGCGCCATAATCCGGAAAGGAAACAGCAATAGCAGATTGGCCATTGGGGAGCTTTTTATCAACTAGGGCAAGATGAACCTGGCTGTATACCTTTTGCCAGATAAAACCGATATTGGCTTCGGTATCGGGCAAGAGTGTTATATCAAGATAATATTTCATCTCCCCTCCTCTAACTTTCACCTTCACCAAATACACCACCACGAATAAGCATGGCCGTCACAAAGTGCTTATCACCATTTGAGATGCTTTCAGTTCCATCTGAATTTAACCATTTCAACAACAAGCTTTTAAAGTCATTCTTAGAAGATCGGTAAGCAACACCCCGCTGAGTCACTGATCCATAAGCCTCAATAGCAATCGGAGACTGTGTTTCTGAATATTGCGGATACCAATCATCAATCGTACGTAATGCGTTACCAATTTTTTCACAGTGCATTGCTGCTATATTTTTATCTTTTACCTTTATAGAAAATAAATGACGACTTTTTTCACCTTTAGGCGAGTTTAAAACCATTTCTTGTGAAGGCCAAATTCGTTGCCCATTTCCCAGGTATGCATAGGCATCAATAGACAGCAATATACTTTCATCTCCGGTCAATCCAGATTTGATCAATTTTGCCAACACCATCACTGAGGCACTATCCGATGTGGTTTCTTTTAAAGGGTAATCATAAGCAATAAATTCTATTGAATTTTCTAAACTTATATGTTTAACAATAATTTTAACGTCTTGTGCGCCAACTCGGTTACGCCATAAAAAACGGCCATTAGCAATATTGCATGCATAGCGATTAGCAAGCTCTGCTATGTCGGATTCAATGTAATCTTTAATTTTTTCACTATACGCACTTTCAAATTCAACCTTATTACATACCGATGGTTTATCTAAACCACCGACGACACGTAAAGAAAAACTGACCTTTAAGGTATCATTCTCATGGTTAAGAGCCGCGTCATCCCCCCAAGCAAGGTTGGCTTCGGCGATTTGTTTTTGTAGTTCTTCTTCATGATCCAGCACTTCTTGTTTGAAATTACTTTTTACTGCACGGTTGCGGCGTTCAAAAAGCTCAATCGCCTGCCACGCATTCTCATTCTTGATATCTTTCCAATCACCTGAATACATTAATGCATCAGACGGTTCTAGTTTACGGTCAAAAGCTAATACGCTGGGTAAAGTTAAAGCTGACATAATAATTCCTTTAAAATAAGTTAAGTGCATCGTTTAAATTAACAACTTGAGTTTCTTCTGTTTCATTATCGTTACTACCCATCATTTCAAACGCTTGAGTAGTGTCAATTTGTTTACAGATATACCATTGTTCATATTTCTCGTCGTGGTGGTGGCGCCAAATAATGTCAGAAATATAGTTAGTGCTATGCATGCCTTTCCATTCACCTACTGAATGAATGGCTTCAACAAAACGGGAAGGCGTTATTTCATCACGGGTATTTTGTACATCGCCCGGATCATACAGCTCACTAATGGCTTTATAGCCTGTCATAATAGGCACTAAATAACCTACATTCGGCTTAGCTACATATTCCCAGTTAGCTGGCGTATTTTCATCTGCCACAGATTGCTCTTTAGAAAGCTCAGGATTAGACTTAAATTTAAGAGCTGAGAAATCCAGCCAAGCATCAATAAGTTGAGGCTTATCTTTGTTACTTTGCTCTTCATCATGCTGCGCTAATAGTTCTTGATAGTGCTGCTGTAAATAGTCATTACGATCAAGTAACACAAAACCTGGCATAGTGAGACGCTTTATTTTTCTCAACATATCTGCATGTTGTATTAGCGTACTGGCCGATAATAATTTAGCCTGTTTAATATTTAGAACTGAACCACCAGCAATACGCATGCAATAACACAATGCGAGTACCTTTTCCTCTAATTCTTTGATTTGATCTGTTGTTAAAGCCAATGCCGTATCTAGTTCTATCACTAAGCTTGCCGTTAAGTTCATCTTTCCTTCTTCAATAATCGGAGGCGAAGCACTTTTATGTTTGGATAAAACAGGCGGATTTTTACTTTGTAAAAACTCAAAATCAGCATACTGTTTAGGCTGATATATTTTGTTATGAATGTTATGTGACACTACAGCACAGCCTAGTAACTCAAAATCATATTCGCCTTCATAGCGGTTTGAAAGCTTCCTACTTAATGCATGAGTAAACCCTAAAAATTGAGTAATGGCAGGAAACCCCCAAGTCAACCCTGCAATTGAATTGGCATTTTGTATATCAATATGGCTTAGCACTAGATACTGGCTCATACTATGACCTCTTGTATTGATATAAATTCTCGTAGCTCAAGTGCAAAAACATCTGCCCAGAGTGCTTCGTGAATTACGGTTAGTGGTAATTTATTTTTTTGCTTAAGTAACTTTGTTAGCCAGCGCCCATAACTTTGACTGAGTGTTTTTTCCCATTGTTTATCTGTTTTTATTCCTCTAGCTGTTTCATCTACTCGCCAAGGCTCAAATAGTAATTGTTGCTCAATTGGCAAACTAGCGTCGCGCGACCAATTGGTGCCTGTCATACTGCTGTTTATCTTTTCTACATAATTAAAAAAATTATCACTGACAGCTCTCAGTTTATTCATTACAGCCGCATTACGTTTCGGCTCACTGATACTTAGTGATTTGCTTTTAATCAAAACCAAATATTTTCTTAAGTCATCAATCTCATGCTTCAGTTCAAAGCTTAAGGTTTTATCGAATACTGATGGTTTATTGATGTTAAATTGGAAATCCGATTGCCACTGAGGGGGCATCGTTGGTAGCAAAGAAATCCTTCCCCCGCGCTTACCATTCAATGAAGATGCATTAGAATGATTCGAGCCTGTCACATGTAAATATGCTTTTTGGGGATAAGTTTTTGTTATAGTACCTGAGTGTTTTTTGTTGCGTTTCTGCTCTCTAGCTACCTCTTGCTCTTCATCCCAATAGCGTTTGTGCTCAAGGTGTAATTCATGCACTAAAGAAGATGAAGTTAATGGCAGCAGTAAGTGGTATTGGTTATCTTTCACTGGAAAGTAAATTTGCTTAGAAAGGAAATAGCTTTGTTTTTTCGTACTATCATAGGCCTGCTTTAACTGACAATTCCATTCATCAATCAAAACATCATCATCTGTGAGTTTTTCAAATAATTCTTTTTCTCCATTTTTAAGACAATCAAGAACACTAATGCCATTAGCCGTTAATTTCAAAACATCAGCAATGGGCAAAGAGGCTGCATTTGATGATGCCGTATCAACTTCCATATTATTCAAACTATTCGTTGTTAAATAATGATCATTCTTCTCTTCTGTGATATCAAGAATACTTGAGCCTTTACTGCTTGAATGAGTCAGCTTACCGACATGAGTTGCAAAACTAATATCTTTAGCCTTAGAAGCCCACTGCGTTAGCCATTTTACTACGTTATGCTCCTTTGTATTATGCAATGAGAATTCGTGGTATTCACTTTTCAAATCTAACAAATCGGTGTTAACCACTTCTTTATCAATGAGCGATAACAGAGAGCCGTATTTATTTTTCTGGAAATCTAGGGAGCTTTGTCCTTTTGTTTTTTTTGACTTTTCAATTTTTAATATCTCTTCTTTATTCTCGCTAAGCATTTTTACAATAGATAATAACCTGGCATTCATTGCGCCATTGACAATTTCACCCTTCTTATTTTTTTTAATATTTGACTTCAAAAAGTCATCTTCTTTCTTATCACGACGACCGTATACATAAATAGTAATTTCATCAGCCAATCGCTGTGCAACCCCTTCATCAATCATTTTTATATTCATCCTTTTTTAAAATATTATATACACCCAGCATAGAGTGGTACCGCCACTGTTTGTCTGAGTTTTCATCTAACTGTCTAAGCGATAAATGAGTAAATTTCTTCAAGGCCCACTCTTGACTGTGATTTAGTCTGTCAACTAATTCATCGACCTCATACTTTAAATCAAAACCGCCCCAAAACTTATTGCCAGCGCCTAAAGAAAGCACCTCTTCATTTTGTGAGATGTCAGTTGTGTTTTTATACTGTACCGGTGATGTTTTGGGTGTTTTCTTCTGCCAAACAACTTTACCTGTACGAGTGAACATAAGATTGAAATCATCATTGGCCACTGACTTCCTAAAAGGCTGTAGTCGTTGTAACTCACCGCACCACGTCACTTCATTGATCCACCATTGTGCTGCATGATCGATTGTATTATCACTACCAACGAGGCGTAATGTTTGTGCTAAATGCTCCAGCTCATTAAATGATGTAAAACGCGGTGGTGACTCTTTAGTTAACGAAAGTGTATTTGGTGCTTTTATTCTGGCGACAGCGTTAATTTCATTAAATTCATTTTTATCGACCAGCTCACTTAACTCAGAAGAGGCGTATCGTAGGTTTTCAGTTTCAAATCCTGGCTTTTCAAAACAGGGCGTTAATCCTTTTAAACCCTTAAAATTCTTAGACAGAATATGAATATTCTCACTGTTGGGTACTTGCTTACGGTGACGTTGTACTCGCCCTGCCAATTGTATAATGGAGCGCATAGAACTTGGCTCAACCACCGCCCAGTCATAATCATGATCACGCCCTACCTCAGCCACGGCAGTCGCCAACACAACAAAGATATGATTTTTTTCTTTATACTCTTTTATAATTTCAGGAACACCTGATTGTTTTAACCATTCCCCATCATCATGCCGAGATAATGCAGCATCTAACTGTTTTTCAATATTTGACCTTTGTAGTAACGGGAACTGGCTATGATAAACACAGTAGTGAATTATGCTATTTTCAGGTGCAGCTTCTTGTAACAATATTTTTGAAACTTGTACTAACGGATCAATATTCGCCATACGAACCAGCCCAATAGATATATTTTTATCTAAAACTTTAATCGAATGACAATTATGCAGCGCTTCAACAGATTGTCTAATCGTTGATGCTATGCATTCGCTAGGATTTTTATCTTGAACATGTGCAACAGAAACAACCTTCGCTTTCCTTAGTGGGCTTTCTTTGTTTTTTAGATTTTCAATACGTTTTTCAACAAAACTGGCATGAGCTAATTCATAGGATGCTACACTTGAAACTATTGTCCATTCTGGTTTTTTAAACTCATCAAACCATGCGCAGCACACTTGGTCTGTTTCTCCACGCTCACCGTTCACTTGCGTATAATGCTTTCTCCCTGTTTGATAAGCCGCAAATAAAGCACTCGCAAGTGAGGGTGAAATAGTTGCTGTTGATAAAAGAACTCGGCTTCCTAGCATTCCAGCCCAATTCACCAAACGACACAGTGCTGGTAAATCCTCCAGGCCAAAGTCATCTGGCTCATCAAGAATCAAATCGGAAGTTAACAATCTGAGCATGGGGCCTATTTGCCGACCTCCTCGAATACCTTCATTGGCGGGCATTAAATAATCTATAGTGCTTACCAGTACAGGTGCCTGTAAAAGTTTTAAAATTTTAGGGTCATGCTCAAACCATTCTGCACAATCACCAGTATAATCAGGTAGGTTTTCAATCAATGTTATTTCACCTTTCAACAACGATTCTGCTGATTCACTCCCTAACTGTTGTTGTTCACTCACCTCTGGGGTACGTGATTGTTGGTGTAAGTCTTTCACCGCTTGTGAACCAATAAGCAATGCTAACTCATCATTACCTAAGTTTAGGTTTTCTTTAAGTACATCAGCCGTTTGCAAGGTTAAAGTTCTTAAACCTAATGCCACGCTAAAGCGGCATTCTTCCTCATCAGACAATCCGTACATAATTCGCGCATTACCGCGCGTTTTCCCCTTTCCTGTTGAAGACTGGCAGACACCAAAAAAACCATATTGTTTCGTATCATCTTTTATAACTTTAGCTAAATTATAGGCGCTATCTTGCCACCCATAATCTGATTGATAATCACTCGGAACTTTTGCAGTAAAGGCTTTATTGTTTTTTAATGCTGGCAATTCTTTTCTTAATTTTGGCAATGACATAGCAATATCATAAGCATTCTTGCCTACTGCTATATTGTGTTCATCCAGTTTTTGTTTTAAATACTTTTTACCATTCTCATCTCTATCAGTATTGGCATAGGCATGATAATTTCTATCTTGCCATTGTGGCGTAGTGTCTGGTTTAGATGAGTAATAATGATCGGACAACATCAAAGATAATCGCGCAAGATGTGACGTGAAGTGCTGTTCAAACCAACTTTGCATAAACAGGCGCTCACAATTCAATGCCTTTTTGGCTAATATGCTAGCCTCTGTTTGCCAGTGAGCACTTTTCAATGGCGTACCATGTGGAAACGTCCAATTTTTCTCTATGGTTTCCCTCTGCCAATCATCTTTTAAGGATTGCGGTGAGTTCCAGCAAGCGTCAAATTTATCATTTAGCCATTCATTCATGTTTTCAAATGACGGAGGGTTGTCACCCTCTTTAGGGTATTGTGGCAGCTTATGATGGGAAACAATCAACCATGCTACCAACTTTGCAATTGGCGGAAGAACCTTGAAAGGGTTCAGCATATTTTGTTCAATTCCATCCCGCAATGATGTAAGCATTAACAGCATCTCTTTTTCTGCATGATTGTCAACATTCTCAAGCGCCAGCAACCATTCCTTATCCGTTTGAGTATTAACAAATGCTTGAAATATTCTAAGGGAAACCCACTCATGACGGTAAGGCTCATAACTTCTGCCTACAGTACCGTCCACGCTATGCTGTAGTTTCTCTTGAAATAACGCCATAGCCTTACCAACATCGTGAAACAAGCCCGCAATACCAGCGAGCAAAGAAATCACTCGTGTATTTAAATTAAAACCTTCAGTTACTTGATGGCTTATACTTGTCGTATTCACCGGCACAATGCCTTCACTGTTAAACTTATCCTTATTCCCCACACACCAAATAAATTCACTTCTGCTTCGACTCCTAATCCAAAAACAACTAACAGCCGTATTTTTACTAGCCGTTTTCCGCAATAATTTTTTTACTGCTTGCAAGCCTTCTGCCGTAATCACGGTTTGCCAGGTGTTATCACCTATACGGTTTGCAAAGGAATCCAGAACACGCCTTGTTCTATTGAGTGCTTTCTTCTCGCACTGGGATACGAAGGTGACCATCATGGTTTGTCACCCTCTTCTTTCGGGCTGTTGCTTGAGTGGTGCTCTAACGCTATCGCTTTCACCTGCTCAAACATAAAGTCCAGTGCTTTGTGCTGGGTGAAAACTTGTAAGCATTGCTGGCGAAACTCCTGTTCGCTAGCGCCTTCTTTGGCGCAGATAAAGGCCCAGGGTAGTACAAGGGTATCCTTGATCAAATCTGCCACGTCAAAGACGAGTGCACCCCGGCGGGTTTTTCCGTGCATAACGGCGAAGCCGTGGGGAATGCCCAGCACCCACAGTGTGGTGGCGGCTAAGCCGTAGGCGAGGTAGTTGCCGTGGTTTAGAAAGGCGTTGGCGGTATCGACGGAATCTCTGTCACGTACAAAGTCACCGTGTTTGGTTCGGTTGACCGCTATTTTATAGAGCTGCTTGGTAAGGTGCGCTTCAGCCGTTAAAAGCTCGCCGACTTTTGTGGCATGGTCTATTTTTGCACTGGCATTGTTCAAGGCGCGGACAAGTTCGGGATCATCACTGGTAAAACCTTCGCTCTTTAAATCTTTATCTTTTGACCAGATACTTTGCATATATTGCAGGCGTGCGTGTTGTAGTTGTTTGGCGGCTTGCAGGCGTTTGCTATCATCAAACCAGAACTGCATCCAGCCTTGCATGTATTCGGTGGGGCGGTATTCACCTTGTGGAGTCATCCATTCTATTTCTGTCCCCATAAGTAAGGGGGTTCCGCCGCCGCCACTAAAGCCGACGAGCACGCCGGCTGAAGCGAGCATGCGCATAGCGGCCTGGGTGATGGAGGTGCCGTTGCCAAGCAGGATAACGGTCGTATTGGCGATGGGAATGTTCCAATACTGTTTTTCAGTGGTGGCTTCGGTGAGGTAGAGTACGCGGCCATCTTTTTGCATTACGCGACAACGTTCGAGGTAATAGATGTTGGCGCGTTTTGAGTGGAGTATGGCTTTTAAGTCGGTGAGTTGTTCCATGGTTTACATCTAATGCTGAGTTAGGTATCCGCGATACTAAATATAGTACAGTGCGGTTACAAAGTCGGTTCTAAGTATGCCGTTTTTTTGCAAGAAATCAGAAAGATAGTTGTTCAGTTTATTTATGCGCATGGGTACAAGTCAGCGGGTTGCGTAACCCGAATTTATGACAACGTAAGTAAAATAAACATTGACTAAATATGCAAAATTTAAATTGAAGTTACAAGAGGGTATTTGATTTTGGTGACGGGATTAGGTGTAATTTTATTCACAAGGAAACCAGTGGGATCTAGATTGCTATCTGATTTTTATGGATGGTGTGTTGAGATTTACGAATAGATAAACTTTGACTCACCTACCGCTAATAGAAAGTTGCAGTTCGGCCTGAAGAGCCTATTGAAGCCGCTGCTTGTTTTTTTGCGCGCGGCAGTGGCGTTGTGTTGCTTGCGTGCCTAAGGGGTAAACCGAAAATACGTTTGAGGCTATTACATTACTCAGTGGATTTACCTGAGTTGATGCACACTATGTTTGGTGGTGTTACACAATGTAAAACGGGTAAAGGCCGCGGGTGACACCTTTTTATTTTTGGTTTTCGTAGAATGGTGCGAATATTTATACGTTTGTAGATGCTAAAGAGTTCTGGAAAGTTATCTTTTTTTAGGTGGTTTGTATGAGTTTGAGTGTTGCTGAATTAGTCGCACAAAATAATTTTATGAGAATCGAAACCACTTCAAGGAGATTGGCTGTATTTAATGGAAGTAGCTGATGTAGGAATGGATGGTTGGAGTGCTAAGGGCATATCGCATATCGCATATGTATATGTAGTCGTACGAGAGGTGTTTTCGATTTTGAGGCGGAGCTCGGTCAGTACGCTAAAAGCTGTGTTTGAACTAGGGTAATGTTTGTTTGGATTGTTCGTTATTAAGAAACGGAGTTTTCGATATTGATTAATGGTGCCCGGGGCCGGAGTCAAAATAGCTTGTAGATTCAGTAACTTATAGAACCTCAGTCGTAGCATAGTCGCAATGACAGTGAGATTGTGTCGGTGTAGCACCGACAACGCCATTCTATAATGGATTCCGCCTTGAATTCAATGGTTGTCCGAAAACGGGACTTGAACCCGCACGGGTAGAATAGAATGGTAGCTTTGCATGAGCGTCCCTGCTCGTTAATATCCTCATTAATCAGGCTGGCAGGACGTACCAATTACATCATTGGTGCCACTGGCGTTAGCCATAGTACCTATAAAGCCTGAAGTCATACCTAGCGCTAGGTCGTTGGAGCTATCCGTACCATCAGCATCAAATCCAAGGGTAAAAGAATTACTGCCTCCTGATACAGAAATTGTGCTGCCAGTGAGTGTTCCGGTAAGTGCAGTTTCTTCCCCTCTGAGAGTGACCATAACACCGGTAACGCTATTATCAGCCGTGATATCCAAGCTAACTAAGCCAGAATCATCAGCAGTAAAACCCAAACCCTGTAGATTAAATAACCCTGATAATCGATAAACAGCCTCATCATTGCCACCTATCCGCTCACCACTGAACGTACCGGATTCATTAGCGAGTCCATTTTGCCAAACTCCATTGGTGATACTTTGGTAGTCTTCCAGATCACCAACAAATTCTGCGCCCGTGGATACCACGCCAGAGATAAATTGCTTATCACTGTCGAACGATAATCCCTGTTGCGGAACTACACCAGATATCTCATCATCATCTGTACTAAATACTAAGGCACTGGTGACACCAACCCTTGGGGTATTATCTCCAAAGACAGATGGGTCAAAGCGTTGGTGCTGAATCCATAACAGGAATGTTCCATTATCCCCGCCACTGAATGTGCCTTTAAATACACCAGAAGATAGACAAGCTAATGTTCCCTCAAGATGGTCTTGTGCCTCCTGAGCAGGTGGCAGAATCGGAGTACGGTTATCTACAGCAGCTACATCAGAAATGATGGTTGCAAGATCTGCTTCAAAATCTGAACTGGTGAAATCGACTTGCGCCCAATTCTCAGCCATAAGCTGAACTTCATTGGATATAGTAATGCCGTTGGAACTATCACTATCAACGTCCAACATAAGCAGAAATCTAACGATATTCTGCGTATTCGGCATGGAGCTGTTAGACCCTGTTAGATCCACCGGAGTGACAACCTCACTTCCTGTAACAGATCCAATCTCTACCGCACCTACGGAGAACGTGACATTCTCGCCTACCTCATAGGTGAATGTACCGGAACTATCCGTAATACCAGTTTGACCGCCAGAAATAAAGGAAAGCCCTTCGACTACCGTATCAATGAATTGACCTTCTGCGACAGTTGTTGGTAGTGGGTCGGTAATAGTGCTATTTCCACCTCCGCCACCTCCACAACCAGTTAAAAACACTAATAAACCTAATGCCATCACACTAAATACACGCATAACTACGCTCCTATTCACTTAAGGAATTTTCAGGAAGAGCATTATACGAAGTATTCAGCGTTTATGCAGGTTGAATACTTCGCCACCCTTGCGGTTTGGAGGGTAGATATGACTGAAAAACTTATCAAAACGACATTTGGGGACACGCTACGCAAGAAGCGTAGCAAGCTGCATCGAACTAAGCAGGACATCGCCCTGCATTGCGAGACATCTACACGCTACTATCAATATTTGGAGAAAGGCAGCTATTCACCAAGCCTGACAACCATATTTAAGCTGGCTGAAGCATTCGATGTAGCACCAGAAGAGCTAATAAACGACTCATGGAAGGCATGGAAAAAGGACAAAAAGAATCGCTGATGGCTAGTACACATACTCTTTTTGGATTCATCAATGTTTCTGCGACCGCTGCACCTTATGTTGTAATTCTGCTCTACAGCATCGCAGGAAGTTTTTTAACATTGGCGTGGTTCTTTCACCTGAAGCTTCCAGCAGACTGGAAATGGTGGGCGTATATTGCTGTGTCGTGGGGTTTCTTCGCTCTTTTTGAGTATATATTTGCAAATCAGGCCACTCGGCTAGGACATTTAGGAGGGTATTTTACCGTAGGCCAGTTAAAAACTATTCAGATTACAACGGCCATCATTGCTTATCTAATATTTTCATATATTGCGTTAAATGAAAAAATTACTCTGTATCACATCGGCGGATTTGGCCTTATTGCACTCGGCGCAGGATTAGTATTTACCGCACCAAAATAATATTTTTTACTAAATATTCTGGACATAATTAACCGAGAATTGGGCTATATCCGTATTCCCCTATAAACGTCCATACAGTGACGTTACATTGTTGGGCTATGCAGTATAAAAAATTGTGAGAATTGAACTCAGTGATCAGCGCTGTCGCTTGTGGCTATGTTTTAAACTCAAATTCATCAGAACCCTTTTTTGCCTAGAACTATTATCAGATCAAAATATTCAACTGTTAAAAATTGAAACCTATCCTATCCACATACACAAAACAACAAGTGAGCGACTAGCGAACTCCTTATTAACGGTGGGGTATGGGTTTTTGCATTAGCAAAAAGGGACTTTTTTTAAACGAGATTACGATTATTAATTACATATTAAACTTCTATTAAAAAGTGCTGATTTGAATTTTTCTAATCACAAGATAAGAAAAAATAAAGAAACAAACTTACCCACCCTTTTTACTTTGCGTTAGCGTTTGAGGGCGCACACTTCGAAAAAAGCATGGATAAGTTTGTTAAATAGTTGCTTATTAAGTATATAAGAAGGAAAAGGCATCAAACCCGCTCTAGCCTTTATCGAACACGACATTTTGTGACGGTGATACGACAATAATTGACGTAGAAGCGTCATTTTTATCTTGCATTTATGTCGTACTTTGGACAGTGTGCTGTCAGTAAGACGACAAAGAAAGGGGTTGAATATGTCGGAAAAAAGTCAAAAAGAGAATGCGTTAATAGGAGAAAAACAGGGTATTCCAATCTACAAATCTAACCCGAGCATACCGGATGCAAATTCTATTAGAAAGCAAAAAAAGGTACGCTATGGTGATGAACAAAAGGGTTTCGTTGTTGATAACAGTTCTGGTGAAGTTCTCTCTGTTGGGGGCGCTACATTTTACGAATTTGAAGAAGTAGATAATACAAAATTTGTTAAAATGTTTTTAGCGGGAATTAAGCAGGCTGCTGGGTTAAGCAAATCAGGCCTTATGTTATTTGAAATAATTTATAACGAACTTCATAATAATCCGGGAAAAGACAATGTAATGTTAAATTTTTACATGGCATCAGAACAAATAGAAGGATTAACTGAACGCACCTATCAACGTGGACTGCGAGAACTATTAGAAAAAGAATTCCTGTATCGCAGTCCATCGGATGGAGTATTCTTCGTCAATATAAGATTTATGTTCAATGGTGACAGGCTTGCTTTTGTAAAAGGTTACATGAGAAAAGGCACTATGGTGCAAGGCGAGCTAGAGCTGGAAAATTCAGACGCAGAGAGCATCGAACATCAGGAATAGTTGTTGCGAATTCACTAATACACATTAGTACTACAATACTAATCTATTTTAGTTTATTAACGTATTTGTACTGTAGTATATTAACCACATAGCGCTATAGTATTGATGTGTATTAGCACGATGAAATTATTTTACCTCGCCTATTTATTCAAATCATACAACCATACATATTATAAAAAAAGCATGGTTTAAATGATGAAAATAGTTAGCGTATGGAATCCAAAGGGTGGACAAGGAAAGAGTTTATTATCTCTGAATTTAGCAGCTTGTGCCGTATCAATTTTTGATTTAACCCCTCTAATAATTGACCAAGATCCGCAGGGAACTTGTCAAGAATGTAGCAATGAAGGGAAGCTAACTTTTAAAGTAATTGGTGAAATACCAAAAGACAAACCAAAAGGAATTGACCTCGTTATAATAGATCATCAAGCGAGTGACTGGGAACTTCCCGATACAAAAATTTTGGTAATGCCAGTATTTCCCACTCGTACACAGTTTAAAACATACTCCAGAGCCTACACGCTCGCCAAGAAATCGAACAAAAATATTATAACCGTTGTCAATAATGTAGATATGAATCGCAAACAGGAACGCAACGCCGCTAAAGAACTTCGTCAAGTAGGAGCATTCATCTTACAAAAAGGCTCACCATTTGGACACGCGGAGTCACATTTAAGCACGATCTTTGACAGTTCCATTTCTTCAATAAAAGATAGCTACAAAGTAAAAGAACGTAAGTCCGAAATAGAGGCCATTCTAACTGCAATTTTAAGGGAGAAATAATATTATGAACAACTGGATCGAAGAAGACATGAGTGAAGCAGAAAAAACTGGCGGTAAATTGCCTAATAAAAATGCACCTCGATTGGAAAAAGTAGTAGCACCAGAGAAAATAAAATCAAAAAAGCCAGTACTCCTAAAAATTGATGAAGATGTACACAAACAACTTTCAAACTTAACAAGTCTACGAAAACTTTCTGGCAATGGTAAAGCAGCAGTAACTAATATTTTTTACGAAGGTTTAGA
>JAESUM010000063.1 GCA_016763075.1 Pseudomonadales bacterium | reverse complement strand
TTAGAGAGAAGAACAATTGTCTGCAGGTTATGCTTTCGACCCTTATCTCGGTCATAGTTTTCTATAAGTCGTTGCATGTGGTCACCTCCGGGCGTAAATCGCTCGGAAGCCTGATTTGGGTACCCTGTAAACCATTCGACAAGCGCACCTGGTTGGCCTGTATCTGAATTAAAAGCAGCGAATACTGGTGGGATGCTTAGCTTCATTAATCGGCCGATTTTGAATGCGATAATCTCGGACCAGTATTGATCAGGAAACTTGGGTTTACTTGGATCTTTCGCGCTCTTTATGGCTTCTTTGAAAAGATATCTATGCCCAGCTATACAAAATGAAGGCGAGTTACTTGGGCAGATTCTCAGGCTCTTATCTCTAGCGCCAATGGGGAATACTTCGTAATCTTCATGCACTGGCCAATCAGCAATGTCTATTATTTGTTCGGCAGACTGATAGATATCTTCCCTGTTTATCAACGTTCAGACCTCAAAGCGTATATTCCCCTTTTCGATTGACCACTATAAGCTCGTAGGTTAGGCAGAGCTAGCGAAGCCCAACAATGTACGTTCGATGTTACCCCGTTGGGTTTCATGTTTCAGCTCAATCTTGTATCTCTAGACGACGGATGATCAGCTATCTTCCGCCAACATCAAAGGCTAATGAGTCTGAGCCCAACCTAAGCATTTAATGCTGTCGCGTAGATTAGACCTTAGCCCTTTATCTCCATAAACCGGATGGTATCTTAGCGCACTTGATGCACAAGGTGGCACTGTATAGGCAAGGGAGGCAATTGAGATGAAACATATCGTTGGTCTTGTCATATTACCGAATCATTTATGAAGCCATTGATGGAACGGTATTTGTCCACGCTATCCTTGATTCGAGGAGAGATATACAAACTCTGCTGCATAAACGGCTTTTGAAATAATTAGGCACGGGCTTATGTCATTAAAAACTAACTTTGAACTGATGGCTGAATACAATCAGTGGATCAATATTCAGTTTTACCAGGCTGCGGCGAAGCTCCCTCAGAAGAAGCTAGATGAAAATATGGGAGCCTATTTTGACTCGATTAACGGCACGCTAAATCACATTTTGGTGGGAGATATTCTTTGGTTAAAACGCTTCGCTAATCACCCGGCTAACTTTACCTCGTTAGATTCCTTACGAGAGTTTGAAACACCGTCCTCACTGAATCATCAGTTTTATAAAAATCTAGAAGAGTTGCAATAAGCTCAGCAGCACATAGATAAGATTATTCGATCACTGTGCGAACAGATTCAGGAGATAGATCTAGAGCATACGCTGAGCTACAACAACTCCAAAGGTTCGCCGTTCCAGAAAAATTTTGGGGCACTGCTACAGCACTTGTTTAATCATCAAACCCACCATAGAGGACAGGTCTCGACCCTGTTATATCAGCAGGGAGTTGATGTTGGCGTGACTGACCTACTGATGAAGATTCCTGGTTGATCTGTTCCGCTTAACTTGCACTGGTGACAGATATCGGCAAAATTGAGCTAATCGATCTGAACTACAGGAGCAGCCGAAAATGAATGGCGCAGAAAGCATGTTACAAACGCTGGTCAATAACGGCGTTGAAGTTTGTTTTGCGAACCCCGGAACCTCTGAAATGCATATGGTTGCTGCGATGGGCAAGAGCGATCAGATTCGCTCAATACTGTGTCTGTTTGAGGGAGTATGCAGCGGTGCGGCGGACGGTTACGGCAGGATGGCGGGTAAACCTGCCTGCACATTGCTGCACCTTGGTCCGGGGCTTTCAAACGCATCGGCGAATTTACATAATGCAAAAAAGGCCGGTTCGCCGGTGATCAATCTGGTGGGTGATCACGCTACTTATCACAAACAATTCAACGCCCCGTTAACCTCGGACATTCTGAGTCTGGCGAGACCGGTTTCGGATTGGCTGCAGGTTGCGAGCTCGGCGGCAGAACTTCCAGGCTCCGCAGCGGATGCTGTGTATGCAGCCAATGCCAAACCAGGGCAGGTCGCCACTCTTATCGTACCCGCAGATGCGGCCTGGGATTCCTCTATAAATCCGCTTGCGACACAGACATTGCCAGCAATACCCAAGGTAGATAATCAGGCGATTACCGGAGCAGCCCGACTGCTTACAAACCCCAAATCAACCATCCTGTTCCTGGGCAATATGGCCTTGACGGAACGCGCGCTGAAATTTGCAGATCAAATTGTTCAGGCAACGGGCGTAAAGTTGTTGTCCGATACGTTTATCCCGCGACTCGCTCGGGGCGAGGGTCGGTGTTCAGTAGAACGGCTTGGATATTTCGCCGAACAGGCCGAGGAGCAAGTGGGTGGAATAAATCAATGGGTCATGGTCGGCACAAAAGCCCCCGTGGCATTTTTTGCCTACCCGGGGAAATCCAGCGAGCTATATCCCGAAGGCAGTACGCTGCACACTTTGGCACAGATGAATGAGGATGCCGAAGATGCGCTTCAGCGGTTGGTGATAGAGCTGGACGCTAGTTCCTTCGAGCCGCGCAAAAAGGTTAAAAATAAACCCGAGCCAGGAATCGGTGAACTCAATCCAGTAAGCCTCGCCAACAGTTTTGCTCACTACCTTCCGAGGGATGCGATCGTAGTCGATGAAGGCGCAACCGCCGGTGGTTTGTGCGGGCCTTTTTCAGAATCCGCCGAGCGACATGATTGGCTTGGTTTAACCGGAGGCTCAATTGGTTACGGGTTGCCCGCTGCGATAGGCGCTGCCATTGCATGCCCGGCTAGAAAAGTAGTGTGCATTCACGGTGATGGCGGGGCAATGTATACGATACAGTCGTTGTGGACGATGGCGCGTGAAAATTTGGATATTTGTGTAGTCATTTTAGCCAACCGAAAATACCAAATTTTACAGCTTGAATTATCACGAGTTGGCGCTGAATCGGTGAATGATAAAACCCTAGAAATGATGGACCTAGGAAACCCTGACTTAAACTTTGTTGAGTTAGCTAAAGGTATGGGTGTTTCGGCAAGCCGAGCCGAAACCGCCGAGCAGTTTAATGAGCAGTATGCGGCTGCCATGAAAAAGTCGGGCCCTCAATTAATAGAAGCAGTCATGCCGTAGTTGTCATTGAAATATTAAATCACCATAAAAGAAAAAAGAGCCACCAAAAAAACACGGTAGTCTTACATTTGAAAATCTAGAGGATGCTAGAGATGACTAAATATATATTTTGTTTTGATGGAACCTGCAATGACCCTGAGGACTCAGGGAGTTTTTTTGAAGACACCAGTATTTCAAATGTTTTAAAACTACATGCTTTTTTTGGTGGATCATTAAATCCGCCAAATATTGCTAACCCAGATATGCCGGATCAACGTAGTTTTTACTACAGCGGTGTGGGCACTCGTGGTAACTGGTTGAAGCAAAAATTTAACGCAATGTTCGCACCGCCCGAAGGCGATATTGAAGACATTCTTAATGAAGCAAAAAAAGATATTGAGTCATTGAATGTTCAAAGCGAAGACGACGTCTATATATTTGGATTTAGCCGCGGCGCTGCTATTGCGCGGATGTTCGCCTCTGTAATTGAACAGCGGGTAAAGTTCATTGGTGTGTTTGATACAGTTGCGGCAACCAAAGGCTCGTTAGATTTAAACCCCAGTACCTTTCCAGCCAGTGGTGTGGTTTTTGAAAACGGCACAATACGTAGTGGAATTGACCAAGCATTGCATCTTATTTCGCTAGATGAAAAACGCCTGGCATTTCAGCCTACTTTATTTAACCAAGATGAACGGGTCACGGAAGTTTGGTTCCCCGGTGTGCATTCAGATATTGGCGGTGGATACTGGTTTGATGGGCTCTCTGATATTACCTTAAAATTTATGCTCAACGCAGTGAATGGCGACCTTTCAATTTTACCCCTAGACTCTGTTGACTATGAACGGCTAAGAGTGGTTGGCGGACAAGATGCCATCTGTGGTGACGACCTTACTATCAAGCCATTACCGAATGGAAAATTACATGAACAGCAGCGAGCCGGTCTTTCGGCGAAAACACTTTCGCCTCGGTTTGTGCGGGTAGATAAAGACGACCATCCCATTCGTATTGATAACGATGATCAGCCTAAAAAACAAGATGTACCGGTTCTTCATGTGTCGGTTGCCAACCGCTTTCATACGGTCACTAATTACCGGCCCTACGCATTGCGTAATTTGAAATACCGAGTGATGGATGAAGCCGGCAATATTGGTGAGCCTAAAAAAGGACTGGCTGATTTATAATTTTTATTTTAAGGAGAAACGTACATGGAAATGTTATATCAATATAGAGGGAAGGTTGTCAGCGTATACGATGGCGATACCATTACAGTAGATATTGATCTGGGCTTTCATGTTCAGGTGACAAAAGAAAAAATTAGGCTTTCTCGTATTAATACCCCAGAAGTACGTGGCCCGGAACGCGACAAAGGCCTTATTTCAAGAGACTGGCTTAGAGAGAGAATTGATGGAAAAGAAGTGACCTTAGTTACCGACAAAGACAAAAAAGGTAAATACGGCCGCTGGTTAGCCGATGTTTGGATTGGTGATACCTGTGTAAACGACGAGCTGGTTGACCAGGGTTTGGCAGAATATGTAAATTATTAATGTGGCTACAAATACAGCCTATTAGGCGTGGCCGATATCCAGTAAGTGGTTCATCTCGGCAATGTCATCTTTGGCATCTTCGAGTATTTTTAGGCTCTGACCGGGAGTCAATTTCCCTAACGGTAATTTGTGAAAGGCTGGGATTTCGTTAATGGCTGGGCACTGGCGAAACTCCGGTGTGCCAAGCATCGAATGAATACGCGCGATTAAAATAATATCCCCAAGGTCTGCTTTGCTATGCGGGTCGCGTAACCAGTCTTTACGGCTGTGAACGCTATCTATCATCTCTTTGTTGAAGCCCCATCGTTTTAAAATGAGCGCTCCTACCATGGGTGCCAAATGGTCAATGGCCTGGGTTCGGCGTTGTGGGTTATTAAAAATATCGGGCCGTTCATACAGGCATTTAAGTATCGGTGGCAACGCTATATCTTGCATCAAACCTGCAAGCAACGCTTTGCTTGGGCTGAGTTTAGAAACCTTGTACGTTAAAAAATAACTGATCACCGCTATTTTGGTAGATTGGCGGTAGCTATCGAGCAATACGGTTTTTAGCTCATCTGACTGAGTATCATAGGTTGAGCGAATAGCAAATGCCGTGACCAATTCAGTGGTAGTTGATAGGCCAATTCGCTTGAGTGCAGATAACAGGTTTTTGGGCGGAAACGCCGAGAAAAACCGCGCGCTGTTGGCCACTCGCATGATCAAAGCGGTAAGGGCCGGGTCAGCTTTGAGTATATTGGCGACTGCCGTAAGCTTGCAGTTTTGGTCATCCAAAACTTGCCGAACCCGCATGGTGGTTTCAGGTAGCGCCGGAAATAACGACTCGTCAGTAACGAGGGTTTTGTATATATCAGAATATATTCCTGCGGTTCCTGTTTCCATAAACTTAATAGACCAACGCATGCTAAAGGTAGGTGTTAATTAACATAGCACATATTATGAATCTGGCGTTTTGATCTGAATGAGCATTTATCATTAGGCTGGGACTACAAATACAGCTATGTAGTCAGTGGGTCTGGATAAATTTGGGAGAGATCAGGTTGAGCCAGAAAGTGCTTTTGGTCTGATGTTTGTATAGTCTGCGCCGGACTTGCATCCCGATGTATGCAAGTTTGTACAACAGATGCCCGATAAGCTTTTGAAGTGCTGAGCTTGCGGCACTAATAAAGGCACTCGTAAATCGTAAAAAGGTAGTCACTCAATGCAACCACAGGCAGACCCGTTTATTGTTCCGTTGTGTACAGACAAAATCAAAATACTGTATCGCGATGAGCATCTTTTGGTTATCAACAAACCAACCAAGTTGCTCACGCTGTCGGGTAAACATCCGCTCAATAGAGATTCGGTTCATTTTCGATTGGTTCAAGAATTCCCCACTGCAACCATGGTTCACCGAATAGATTTTGGCACGTCAGGTATTTTGTTGGTAGCGCTTAATAAACAAATTAACGCGCTGCTGGGCAAGCAGTTTCAGGATCGAACGGTTGAAAAATCGTACACGGCGATTCTGGCAGGGCATCTTGAAAACGATAGCGGCTCTATTGAAGCTGCCATCGCAAAAGATAAGCCTAACTTTCCGCTGCAAAAAATCTGTGAAGAAACCGGTAAAGCTGCCTTGACTCGATATCAAGTGATCGAGCGCAATACTCATCCATCTTCAACACGAGTCACTTTTAACCCAGTGTCCGGCAGAACCCATCAATTGCGTATACATAGCCAATCGATTGGGCATTCTATTTTGGGTTGTGACCTTTATGCGCCAGATGAGGTGTTTCATATGGCTGAGCGATTAATGTTGCATGCCAGCGATATTGAGTTTGAACACCCGGTTACCAGGCAGCGCTTTCACCAGCACTGCCCCGCCGAATTTTAATAACAGGTTTAGCGACAAGTTTAGAGTGGTTGAAGGTTTTGGGTTGCCAAATGAGCGCTATGATTGAGTTTAGAACATCGGTTTTTTTGTAACCAATGCTTGTGAAAGTAGACACTTTAGAGCAAGGGTTAAACGGCCTCGCCAGGTTTTTGAACGCATTTTTAACCCGCGAATGAATTTTTTATTCATTGTTGATGTAACAAATTAGGCATTTGTGCATCTACTGTGCAGGACGATTATTATTGAACGGCCGAACACCGCCACCGGAGCTATACATGCACGCGACTTTACCCCTTTTACAAGCCACCGATTTCCCACCGATACACCGAGCAGGGCTTGAAACGCTTCAAGTGAATTTGGGGTATAAGTGCAACTTGTCTTGCTTGCATTGCCATGTGAATGCCGGTCCAACCCGCAAAGAAATGATGGATGAAGAGAACCTTGCTGTGGTGGTCGACATGCTTAAAACAGGCCGCATCAAAACCCTGGATTTAACCGGTGGCGCACCGGAGCTACACGAAGGCTTTCGGGGTTTGGTAAAAATTGCGACAGATTTAGGCGTAACGGTGATTGATCGCTGCAACCTGACCATATTATTTGAACCTGGCCAAGAAGGCCTCGCGGACTTTCTTGCGCAGTACCGGGTACAGGTGGTGGCTTCAATGCCGTGCTATTCGCTAGAAAATGTCGACCAACAACGTGGCGACGGGGTGTTTGATAAAAGCATCGCGGCGCTACGAGAGCTTAATAAACTGGGCTATGGCCAGCCAGGCTCTGACTTGAGTTTGCATTTGGTGTTTAACCCGCAAGGCCCAACACTACCGCCGGAGCAACAAGGCTTGCAGGCAGATTACAAACGTGAGCTAAGCAAACATTTCGATATCGTTTTTAACGAGTTATTTGTGGTCACTAACATGCCTATTAAACGCTTTGGCTCGACGATGATATCTAAGGGTACCTTCCAGGGGTATATGGAGTTGCTCAAAGACAACTACCTAGAAAGCAATTTAGGCAACCTAATGTGCCGCACCATGGTGAGCGTCGATTGGCAGGGTTACCTTTACGATTGCGACTTCAACCAGCAGCTGGAATTAACCCTAGGCGCTGAAGAGCGCCCCCATTTGCGAGACCTGCTAACGCGGGAAATTGATGGCAACCCCATTGTCGTAGCTGACCATTGTTATGGCTGCACCGCAGGCCAAGGCAGCAGCTGTGGTGGCGCGTTGTAACGGCTCACTTGCCGCAAAAATGAAGACCCCCTCATGAACTCGTAGACGGTAAAATATTGTTTTGGCTGCGAGCCGACAGATTCAAACGAGTAAAATACAGATGTTAGACGCATCGATGTTCAAGGAATAACAGATGAAAAAAATTATTTTGGTTGCAGCGCTGATTGGAGTCATCGCTGGGTTCTTTATCTTTGATTTGCACCAACTGCTCACCCTCGATGGTATTAAAGGTAGTCTTGGCCAAATTCAAGATTGGCGCGCACAAACCCCTGTGCTGGCAGCGGCCATCTACTTTGGCGTTTACGTCATTATCACCGCATTATCGCTTCCTGGCGCAGCCATTATGACGCTGGTGGGTGGCGCATTATTTGGCCTAGGCTGGGGCTTGTTACTGGTTTCCTTTGCATCCAGCATTGGCGCCTTGCTGGCCTTTTTGGTTTCGCGGTACGTATTACGAGACTGGGTTCAGTCCAAGTTTGGCGAGCGCCTAATAGCCATCAACGAAGGGGTTAAAAAAGACGGCGCATTCTACCTGTTCACGCTACGCCTTGTGCCGGTGTTCCCCTTTTTTGTGATCAACCTTGTGATGGGCCTAACCCCCATGCGAGCCGCAACATTTTATTGGGTCAGCCAAGTAGGCATGTTGGTGGGTACCGTAGTGTACGTAAACGCCGGCACTCAACTGGCGCAGCTCACCAGTTTATCGGGCATTCTTTCACCTGAATTACTGCTCTCCTTTGTATTGTTGGGTCTGTTCCCGCTTATTGCGAACAAAATCATCAGTATCATCAAAAGCCGACGGGTTTATGCACGCTGGAACAAACCCAAAAAGTTTGATCGCAACATGATTGTGATTGGTGGCGGTGCCGGGGGTTTGGTGGCCTCTTATATTGGCGCAACCGTAAAAGCCAAAGTGACATTGATTGAAGCCCATAAAATGGGCGGCGACTGCCTGAACTACGGCTGCGTTCCCAGCAAGGCATTGATTCGTAGCGCCAAGCTTGCACATCAAATGCGCAACGCAGACAAGTATGGCCTTGATGCTGCACAGCCGACGTTATCGTTCAAAAAAGTGATGGCTCGAATCGAGCAAATTGTGCGCGACATCGAGCCCCACGACAGCGTCGAGCGCTACACCGAGCTCGGCGTCGAAGTATTGCAAGGCTATGGCCGGTTGATAGACCCCTGGACCGTCGAAATAAAAATGAACGATGGCAGCACCCAAACATTAACCGCTCGCAGCATCGTGATTGCAGCCGGCGCAAGCCCCTTTGTGCCGCCACTGCCGGGTATTGAGCAATCTGGCTACCTAACCAGCGATACCCTATGGGAAGAGTGCGCCAAGCTCGAACAACCACCGCAAAAGTTAGTGGTACTTGGTGGCGGGCCCATCGGCTGCGAGCTAGCCCAAAGCTTTGCGCGCTTAGGCTCGGCCGTCACTCAAATTGAGATGCTGCCGCGAATACTCATTCGTGAAGATGAAGATGTATCAGCGCTGGCGCAAAAGTCGCTTGAAAGCGATGGCGTAAATATACTGGCAGGACACAAGGCACTGCGCTGCGAAAACGACGGCGAAGATAAATTTATCGTGGTTGAAAAAGACGGCAAAGAACAACGTATACCATTTGATATGTTGGTGTGCGCCGTTGGCCGCTCTGCGCGCCTTGATGGCTATGGTTTAGAAGAACTCGGCATCGAAACCAACCGAACCGTGCTGACCAACGACTACCTTGAAACACTGTACCCCAATATTTATGCCGCAGGCGATGTAGCAGGGCCTTACCAATTCACCCATACCGCTGCCCATCAGGCTTGGTATGCCGCCGTGAACGCATTATTTGGACAGTTCAAACGCTTTCGGGTCGATTATCGAGTCATCCCGTGGACTACGTTCATTGACCCTGAAGTAGCGCGGGTTGGCATTAACGAACAAGAAGCCAAAGAGCAGGGCATAGAATATGAACTCACCCGTTATGGTATAGACGACTTAGACCGAGCCATCGCCGACAGCGCAGCCGTGGGCTTTGTTAAAGTATTAACCGTGCCTGGCAAAGATAAAATACTGGGCGTCACCATCGCTGGCGAACATGCAGGAGACTTACTGGCAGAGTTTGTATTGGCCATGAAGCATGGTCTTGGTCTTAATAAAATTCTTGAAACCATTCACACCTACCCAACCTGGGCAGAGGCCAACAAATACGCCGCAGGGGAGTGGAAGAAAGCGCATGCGCCAGAAAAAGTGCTAGCGTTACTTGAACGTTATCACGCATGGCGACGGGGCTAACATGCAACGAAAATGGCTATTCACAAGGCTGACTAACGGGCTGCAACAGACCGGCAAGCGTTTTGTCCGCAGTTTGGTTTTATCGGTGAGCGCAGCTGTGCTAACGGCTGTGATGGCAGGAAATAGCATTGCAGACACTAAATCCGATACCACGCCAGCGATGGATCATTCTCAGTGGAATGGCTTGTTGCAGCAGCATGTAGTGCCTGTTGAGCCAGGCCCAGCGCAGCGTTACGGCGTGGTAGCTGGCAGCTCTACCCAAGTGAGCTATGCTGGCTTTGCCACTCACCGAACTCAGTTAAAAGAGTATTTGAATGCGCTTTCTGATATTCGCCAATCTACCTTTGAAAACTGGCCAAAAGCAGACCAGCTCGCCTTTTTGATCAACGCCTATAACGCCTGGACCATTGAGCTTATTCTTACAAAATACCCAGATTTAAAATCAATAAAAGATCTCGGGAGTTTCTTTAGCTCGCCTTGGAGCAAAAAAATCATTCCGTTGTTAGGCAAGCACTTATCATTGGACGACGTTGAGCACCAGCTGATTCGTAACTCCGGGCGCTACAACGAGCCACGTATTCATTTTGCCGTGAACTGCGCCAGTATTGGTTGCCCTGCGCTGCGCGGCGAAGCCTACGAAGGCTCCAAAATAGAACAACAGCTGGAAGATCAAACCAAACAGTTTTTAGCCGATAGCAGCCGTAACCGCTTCAAAGCCGGCAAATTGCATGTTTCCTCAATCTTTAAATGGTATCGCGATGATTTTGAAAAAGGCTGGGGAAGCTATCATTCATTAGAAGCCTTTTTTGCAGCCTACAGCCCTCAGCTTAAGCTAAATGAGCAGCACGTTTCGGCTTTAAAAGCAGGTAATCTGAGTATCAAATACCTCAAATACGATTGGCGTCTCAACGATGCAAACTGAACAAAAGGCATTGAAGCAAAGCACACGCAGCATAAGTAACGCCACCGCAAAAACACCCCAGTCAACGGACAACGCCGCAAATAAACCTGCCATAAAACCTAACTTATTGAGCATCATCACCCCGATGCTCAACGAAGCCCAACAGCTACCTGCGCTGCTGGCCCATCTGCAAAAATTCCAGCAAAAAGGCTGCGAAATTATTTTGGTTGATGGCGGCAGCACCGATGGCTCTATCGAGCTGGCATCTGCGCAATTTGAAGTGATGACAGCTCCCGCCGGTCGAGCGCGGCAAATGAACGCAGGAGCCAGAAAAGCTCAGGCTGAAAATTTACTTTTTTTGCATGCGGATACACGGCTTCCCGCTAATGCTGATCGTTTGATTTTGGATGTTCTTCAACAAACGAATAAACAGTGGGGTCGCTTCGACGTAACTATTTTGGGCAAATCAAAAATGCTTCCGATGGTGAGCTGGTTTATGAATAAACGCTCTCGTCTCAGTGGTATTGCTACTGGTGACCAGGCAATTTTTGTAACCCGCAGCGCGTTTTACGCGGTATCAGCTTTTCCCGATCAACCACTGATGGAAGATATTGAGATCTCCCGCCACCTACGGAAATTGTCTTCTCCGGTCTGTCTATTCCAAAAAGTGACTACCTCTGGGCGACGCTGGGACCAACGAGGCTCCTGGCACACCATTTTTCTAATGTGGCGATTACGCTGGGCCTATTGGCGCGGCGAATCGGCAGAAACCCTTGCGAGTCTCTACCGGTGAAGCTGTCCGCTGCGCCAAAGCCGCTACGAATCGTGATCTTCGCCAAAGCCCCGATGGCAGGATTTGCCAAAACCAGACTTAGCCCGGTGTTGGGTGACGAAGGCGCGGCGGCACTGGCAGCCCAATTGCTTACTCGTACGGTCAAACAAGCGATAACCGCCAATATCGGAACCGTCGAACTTTGCGTGACACCAGACCCGAATTTGCCCGAATGGAAACACTTAGAGTTGCCCGCCAATATTGTTTGGGAAAAACAGGGTGAAGGTGATTTGGGTGAGAAGATGTCCGGTGCTGCTCAAAGAGTATTAGAGCAAGATCAATCGGTGCTGATCATCGGCACCGACTGCCCAATGCTGGATGCAGATATGTTGAAGCTGGCTGTGCAAAAACTCTCTCAGGCCGATGTTTGTCTGGGCCCTGTGAGTGATGGTGGTTACGCATTGCTGGGGCTGAATCGGTTTGATACTTCGCTATTTACCGATATCCCCTGGAGTACAGATCAGGTTGCACAGTTAACACGAGAGAAAATATCAGCCCTAAATTGGACTCTGAAAGAGCTGCCGATACTCCACGATATTGATGAACCTGATGATTTGAAGTGGCTGCCGGAAAGCGAAGAGTTCAACCAATTCAGGAAGCCGATACAGAATGTAACGAATGAAAAGTTAGGAATACTATGATCTTTACTCTCTATAAAAATAGAGATCGAAATAAGCGGATCTCAATTCGCAGGCTGGCGACTCTGGTATTGCTGCTGGTATTTGTGCCGGGTATCTCAACCGCAACCGAGCACCTTTCACTAACCGGCTCCAGCACCGTTGCACCCCTGGCACTTGAGATCGCTAAACGTTTTGAGAAACTAAACCCCGGTATTCGGATCGATGTTCAAACCGGCGGATCATCCCGGGGCATCAACGACGCTCGCCGTGGACTGGCGGATATCGGCATGGTTTCCCGCGCTCTAAAACAGTCCGAAACGGATCTTACCGCTCATACTATTGCCACCGATGGTATTGGCATTATTCTGCACAGCGACAATCCGGTGGACCAGCTGAGCGATGATCAAATCCGGGCAATTTATACCGGAAAAATTGCTAACTGGCGCGAGCTAGGCGGTGAAGATAGAGGCATTACAGTGGTCAATAAAGCTGAAGGTCGTTCGACGTTGGAACTGTTCCTGCACTATTTTGGATTACGAAACAGCCAGATCAAAGCCAGAGTTATCATTGGCGACAATCAGCAGGGGATCAAAACCGTTGCCGGTAATCCCGGCGCAATTGGTTATGTATCGATTGGCACGGCGGAGTATGAAGAGCAGCGTGGTGTCAGTATAAAAAGGCCAATTGTAAACGGAGTCGAAGCCAGCATTGCCACGGTCAGAAGCGGCGATTTCCCGCTCTCAAGGCCGCTAAATCTGGTCACCAAAGGCGAACTAACGGATCTGGCGAAACGTTTTATTCTGTTCGCGCAAAGCGCTCAGGTCGATGATTTAGTGGAAGGGCAGTTCTTTGTTTCGCGGCAACATTGATCGGTTAGTCGAACCACCGCTGCGGCTGGCGGGGTTTGTTTGCGCGGCCATTCTGTTATTGATTCTGCTGTTTCTTATTAAAGAGGCAGCTCCAGTTTTAACCGGCGGCGGTTGGCGATTGTTTTTTGCCGACAGTGGCTGGTACCCGATGGAGGGGCTGTTTGGCATTTTGCCGATGTTAGTTGCCTCATTGGTGGTGATGCTTGGAGCCATCATGATTGCTGCGCCAATCGGCCTTGGCTGCGCTATTTTCCTGCAATATTACGCGCCGCCGGTATTGGCCAAAGCATTTCGATTACTGCTGTCACTGCTGGCGGGTATGCCATCTGTAGTGCTAGGACTGTGGGGATTAACCGTACTGGTGCCGATCATTGGCAGCTGGCAACCGCCGGGTACAAGCTTGCTAGCAGCCACTATTGTGCTGGCGTTAATGGTGATACCAACCATGGCACTGGCCAGCGCGTCGGCATTGTCCTCAGTGCCTGGCAGTCTAATGAACGGAGCGGCGGCCCTTGGTTTAACCCTTCGCGCACGTATCTGTTATATCGCGATTACCAGCGCCGGTGCCGGAATCCGCAGTGCTGCCCTGTTGTCGATGGCCCGCGCCATTGGCGAAACCATGGTGGTGCTGATGGTGGCGGGCAACGTGGTGCAATACCCCAGCGGATTGTTTGAGCCGGTGCGGGTATTAACCGCGAACATTGCTTTGGAGATGGCCTATGCGACGGATCTTCATCGCGCCAGTCTGTTCGCCTCTGGGCTGTTGCTGACGCTAATTGTATTGGCACTGGCATGGTTGGCGGCGCGCTCTAACGAATCGAGCAAACAATATGGCTGATCGTCTATTTAGCTCAGCAGTTTGGCTAAGCGCAGCACTGGTTGCTGCGGCTTTGTTGTGGATAGTGGGTGATCTGGCTCGACTGGGGCTGTCTCATATTTCGCTGGAGTTTATATTCAGCGCGCCAGAAAATGCCGGTCGTAGCGGCGGCATCGGCCCCATTCTGGTTTCTACGCTACTGATTATCGGTGTAACCCTGGCAGTCGCGTTGCCCCTTGGATTGATGGTGGCGGTGTGGCTGGCGGAATTCACTCGCAGAGGAAATCGTCTGAGCAATCAGATCCGTTTAGCGCTGGATGTAATGGCCGGTATTCCTTCGATAGTGTTTGGCCTGTTTGGTAATGCATTTTTTTCGATCTATCTCGGCATGGGTTTTTCCATTCTCTCCGGAGGCCTGACGTTGGCGGTTATGATCCTGCCGGTATTTATCCGTACCTGCGAAATTGGCCTGACAGCGGTTGACAATAGCTGGCGACAGGGCGCAGAGGCGCTGGGAATGACCCGTACTTCAGCGGTCTGGCATATTCTGTTGCCCGCCGCCGCACCTGCTATCTCAGCCGGGCTGATATTGGGTATTGGTCGTGCCACCGCCGAAACCGCCGCTCTTATTTTTACCAGTGGATATGTCGATCGTATGCCCGAATCCCTGCTCGACTCCGGTCGTGCACTGGCGGTACATATTTATGATCTTTCGATGAACGTAACCGGGGGTGACCCAGCGGCCCATGCATCGGCTCTGGTGCTGATCGCCCTGATTATCCTCTTTAACCTGCTGGCCCAGGGGTTTTCCGACCGCTGGTTGTACAGAAGACTTGCGACCTGAGCGTAACTGATATGAATCAAATGACTCCCAATCCAGGCAAAAAAGTTTACTTAAACCAGGGTAGCGAAACTAACCATACCTCTTATACGCTGAGCGAAATAACCGAGGCGCAACCCTGCTGTTTGCCCGAACCTCATATACAGGTTCGGGATCTCTCCGTCAGCTACGGTGAACATCAGGTTCTCGAAACCGTATCGCTGGATATCTACAAAGGTTGTATCACTGCGCTGATTGGCCCATCCGGTTGCGGAAAAACCAGCTTTTTATCGTCGCTGAATCGACTCACCGATATGATGCCAACTGCACAGGTACAGGGATCTATCCGTTTCGATGGGGAGGAAATCCTGGCTGTAAAAACAGATACCCTGAATCTGCGCCGCCGCATCGGTATGATCTTCCAGAAACCCAACCCCTTTCCACTCTCAATTCGCCGTAATCTTTACCTGCCTCTGAAAGAAAACGGTATTCGTAATCGTAAACAGCTAGCCCAAAAAACCGAAAAAGTATTACGAGAAGTGGGATTATGGGATGAGGTCAAAGACCGTTTAGACAGCCCCGCGCTCGCTCTTTCCGGCGGCCAACAGCAAAGGCTTTGTATTGCGCGTGCTCTGGTTTTGGAACCAGAAGTTTTATTAATGGATGAACCCTGTAGCGCTCTTGACGCAATCGCCTCTGCAAAAGTAGAAGAGCTAATCAGCAGCCTTGCTGGCCGTTATACCGTTGTGATCGTGACCCACAATTTGGCCCAGGCTAAACGAGTAGCCAACTACGCCGGCTTTTTCTGGATGGTAGAAAAGGTTGGAAAACTGATCGAGTTTGGTCAGTGTGATTCTCTTTTTGAAACGCCAGAAAGTGAACTAACCGCGGCTTTTGTTTCCGGTGTGTGCGGATAGAAAGATATTAGTTTATAGGTAATTAGCGGATACTAATTTCGAGTACGAAGCTATTGAATAGTGGATCTATATTTAATGAGGGCTCATCTGTGGCAAAACAATTCCCTAAGTTAGAACAATCCCATATTGAATTTATCGGTAATCAGCATGTTTTTTTTGTGGGTACCGCCGCTGAAAATGGTTATGTGAATGTATCACCGAAAGGGATGGACAGCCTGCGAGTGATTAGCGAATCAAAAATAGTGTGGCTGAATTTAACAGGTAGTGGAAATGAGTCGGCAGCTCACGTACTTGAAAATAATCGTATGACCATTATGTTTTGTTCCTTTGATCTGAAGCCGCTTATTTTTCGAGTGTACGGTAGTGCAAGAGCTATTCACCAGCGCGACGACGAATGGGATGAACTGATTGGTTTGTTTCCCGCGTACGTCGGCACACGTCAACTGTTTGTTGTCGATATATCCATGGTGCAAACTTCCTGTGGATTTGCTGTTCCGTTTATGGAGCATAAAAAAGAACGACCCACGCTGGAAAACTGGGCGACCAAAAATGGCCGTGAAGGTGTTGAGGACTACTGGGAAAAAGAAAATACCCATAGCCTGGATGGAAAAGAGACCGGCATATTTAAGTAGATAATGCTTTTCAGGTGTAGCTATTAATCCGCCTTAAATATTAGTTCCAGCGGTACCTTTGGTTAAGGTAGCTACCCTGGCAGCCCTTCACTAAAGCAGCTATCAAGGCAGGATTTCCACACGAATATTTTGGATGTGCGATCGAGTGGATGAATATCGGTTGCATGAATGTTGGATTCTTTGATGAGCCGCGCAAGCGTCTTTTCGGTCATCTGAATATTGACGTACTTTTCTGTAGTTATTGAACTGTTACAGGTTTGCATAACATAACTCCGATTGTAAATTGGGAGGCGTGTGAATCTAATTTAGAGCTAAATTGAGCTCATCAAGTTGATTTTGGGTGTCAATAAGGCACTCCCTGTAACCTGTAAACTCACCATGGTGTTCTACATAGTCTTCTAACCTTTCTAACGATTGCCTGATATAACCTGAAAGCGGCCAAAAAACGTTTTGTTGGCTTCCTCTGTTCTCCAGCAGGCGATGATGTAGTTGCAGTAGAAAATGAAGCTCAAGATCCGGCCTATTTACACGCAAAAAGCACTCCGCTAGTAAAAAGCTCGATAGCGATAATTTTTCAAAATATTCGTTGAGTTGATTTAACTGGAAAGCCTGGGGCTGGTCGACCAACCAGTCAGCGACATCCAGAGCACACCCCAAAAAACTGATGCCCTCGGACGGGTTTTGTTGATTTAGCTGTTTTATCCCTAGCTCGATCCACTGGCTCCAGTAAAGGTTGGCTGTTTCGACAGAACTTAGAATGTGTTGGCGGTGGTTCGTGCAGATAAAGGACATAAAGACTCCAAAAGATGAAAGCTCACTAATACGAATGATTATCATGTAGATCTATGGGCTTGTCCAGTATTTCTACCAATAAGTTAACTGGAGATGGGTGTGTTGCGTATGTTTTCGGTGTGGTTTTACAGAAGGGGGGGCAGAGCAGGCTTGAAGAGTCGATATGCCCTTACGCATTCGGGTTCGTAAGGTTAGTACATGCTGACCTTGAAAAAATTTACCCATTGAGCTGAGCGTATGAGCATCCTTATATTCTAGTGGCTCCACAGGTGAAGGACCGCAGACCCTTTTGTTTGCTGTAATTTAACAATCGCATAGCTCTTACGAATCCAGGTTATAAAAAATCTGCGTTTACTTTTTGTTTATTGGATAAGATGTTCGGAGCATAGGTTTGTCGATCACGAAGAGTTAAAGTTGGCTGATTTGACTAATTGGAGATAAAAAAATGATGTTACTTTCGTTTGGCCTTGGGCTTTGGTGTGTATTGCATCTTTTGCAATTTTTGGCGGGGCCGCTACGGCAGCAGCTTTTGGATAAGTTGGGTGAGAATGGGTACAAAGGAATATTTTCAGTTTTGATGCTGTCATCCATTGCTTTAATGGTTTTTGGTTGGCGTTCTATAAACCCGGTTTCGATCTACGTTTCACCGGGATGGGGTAGCATAGCTACGAGTATATTGACGCTGGCTGCGTTTATACTTTTTTCTGCCTCAGGCTTTCAAAACAACATCAAACGAGTTATTCGTCATCCACAGCTAATTGGAGTAATGGCCTTTAGTTTGGGGCACCTTCTTTCAAACGGTGAAAATCGCTCCCTGCTATTGTTTGGTGTTCTTGGTCTGTGGGCGTTAATAGATATTGTTTTGATCAATAAGCGTGATGGTAAGTGGGTTAAACTGGAGTCGGTTTCTGTTCGCGGAGATTTTTTCGCGCTTGTTATTGGAGCTGCACTGTTTGCTGGTTTTGTGTATATGCATCCTTTTGTTTCTGGCGTATCAGTTCAGATTTGAGCTTAAATGATAACCTCTGTTGAATGAAGTAATCTATTGCCTGTAAATAATAAAGAACTGACTCTGGAACCGATATGGGTTCCGGTTCAAATAATTTATTCATTTTCACAAGTAACGTAATTTGGAACTATCGATATGTTTTCCAGAATAAAAAAATGGATACCTGTTGGCAAGGTACCTGAACTCTCATCTGAAGAGCTCAATTTACTGCTTAAAAATAGTGATGATTCCGTGCAGATACTCGATGTCCGTACTCGGGCTGAATGGCGGTCTGGACATATAAAGGGTGCGACTAATATTCCAATCATCAATCTTAATAGCGCCGCAGATGATCTAAATTTTGACAAGAGTACGACTGTGGTGACGATCTGTTTGAGTGCGCATCGAAGTATTCCAGCGGTTCGGGTATTGACGGATCTTGGTTATACAGATGTGAAACAATTAACGGGTGGTATGCGTGCCTGGAACAAGCTTTATAAGCACGAGTTAGAAAAACCATAGCGGCCACACATAGTGGACGCCAACTAATTTTTCGTGGTGCTTAATTGACCTTTGTTAACATTTGTTAATGAGAATCGCTTGAAAACATTTAACGACAAAGCAATAGTTGATTCCTGGAATAAAAATGCAAGGCCATGGATTACTGCGATCCAGGAAAAACAGATTGCAAGTCGGCAACTTGTCACCAATCAAGCCATTATCGATGCGATTGTATCGGTTTTACCACAAACTGTTTTGGATATCGGCTGCGGCGAAGGTTGGTTAGTGCGAGCACTTTCAGATCTCGGCATCTCTTGTTCGGGGTTGGATATTATTCCTGAACTGATCGAAGACGCCAACAAGTATGCTACTGGTGATTTTCTGGTATTGGCTTACGAGAAAATTTCCTTCGAAACAATAGCGAAAAAGTTTGATATTGCTGTCTGCAATTTTTCTCTGCTAGGAAAAGAATCGGTAGAGTATGTTTTTAAATCAGTCCCCTCTGTTTTAAACCCAGGTGGTTATTTTATTGTGCAAACTCTAAATCCACGTGAATGCTCAAATCAAAAAGAATATGAGGATGGTTGGCGCGAAGGTTCATGGGCTGGTTTTAGTGACGATTTTTACGATCCCGCTCCATGGTATTTTCGAACTACCGAATCGTGGATTGATTTGTTTCATCTACATGGCTACGAATTAGTTCATCAGAAAGAGCCAATCAATCCGATAACTGGAAAACCAGTATCTTTGATATTGATAGGTAGGGGAATTTCTGTATAGTTTTATCGCCTTGCGTAACCTGAAAATATTTAGTAGCTGAGCGTAGTAGTGAGCGCCGAAATTTAATATCAAACAACAGTTCATATGAGTGATCAATCATTTTTGGGTGTAGATTTACCCATCATTCAGGCGCCCATGGCAGGGGTGCAAGACAGTGAATTAGCCATAGCGGTATCATCTGCAGGTGGTTTGGGATCATTGCCGTGCTCAATGCTAAGTCCTGATGCGCTTCATGCTGAGTTGACTCTGATTAAATCCAAAACCAGTCAACCCATTAACGTAAATTTTTTCTGTCATACCACACCCAAATTTGATGCAGAACGAGAACAAAAATGGCGCTTGTTGCTTCAACCCTATTTCGAAGAATATGAAGTCGATATTAACGACATACCGACCGATTCTGGCCGTAAACCATTTAGCCACGCAGTGGCGGATGTGTTGGAGGAGTTTAAGCCCGAAGTAGTCAGTTTCCATTTTGGATTGCCTCAGCAAGATTTGCTAAAACGGATAAAAAGTTGGGGCGCAAAAGTGATTAGTTCTGCAACCACTGTTGAAGAAGCGCGATGGCTTGAGGCCAATGGTGCTGATGGAATTATTGCGCAGGGATTTGAGGCGGGCGGACACCGTGGTATGTTTCTTTCGGAAGAACTATCACTTCAAACGGGAACCTTCGAGCTGTTGCCAAAAATTATTCGGGAAGTAAATCTGCCTGTGATTGCGACGGGAGGTATTACCGATGCAAAAGAGGTGGCCGCCGCACTTTCAGTTGGGGCGGCTGCGGTTCAGATCGGTACAGCTTACTTGCTGTGCTCAGAGACAAAAACCAGTCGTTTTCATCGAGCGGCTATCAAAAGTGACTCACCTCACCAAACAGAGATTACTAATATATTTTCCGGCCGGCCAGCGAGGGGGATTGTGAATCGTGGCATTCGTGAGCTCGGCCCGATCAATCCGGATGTGCCTCAATTCCCATTGGCGACTGCAGCTATCACGGCATTACGTAAACAGGTAGAGCTACGCGGCTGCGATGATTTTTCACCACTTTGGTGTGGGAAAAACATAGACGGTTGTAAAGAAGTTTCTGCGGCTGATCTTACGTCGGAACTGGCTTCCTTGATTGAGTGATTTGGAACACCTGCCCGGCCCGCTTAGGGTATTAAGTATTTTTCATTGGCATGAGTTAGAAAAGTAAAAGCGGATACAGTAGTCTGTTGCTATTCGTCATCCAATCGTCATCCATTTTTTTAGGCCATTCACAATGAAGACAAAATTCACCGAGCTGTTTGGTATTCAATACCCTGTTGTTCTATCCGGCATGAGCAAAGTTGCAGTACCAAAATTGGTGGCTGCAGTTTCCAATGCGGGTGGTTTGGGCATATTAGCGACGGGGCCACTCAGTGGCGACGAAACACGCGCGGCGATTCGTGAAATCCGTTCCTTAACCGATAAGCCCTTTGGCGTCGGTGTGACCCTGATTATGCCCGGCGCGATGGAAAATGCTGAGATCGGACTGGAAGAAAAAGTACCAGTGATCAATTTCTCCCTGGGCAAAGGTGACTGGATTGCGAAACGTGCCCACGCCTATGGCGGCAAGGTGATCGCAACCGTGGTGAATGAGCGCCATGCAATGGCAGCAGAGCGTAATGGTGCTGATGCGGTTTTTGCGACAGGTTATGAAGCCGCAGCCCACGGTGGGCCGGTGACATCAATGGTGCTTATTCCCGCAATTGTGGATGCGGTGGATATTCCGGTGATTAGTGCTGGAGGGTTCGCCGATGGCCGTGGGCTGGTTGCTGCGTTGGCGTTAGGCGCACAGGGTATCGCGATGGGCAGTCGTTTCTCTATTACCCAGGAAAGCCCGATCCACGAAAATACCAAACAAACCGTGATCGGCAACACAATTGAAGATACTTTCATCACCGAGAAGCTGGATGGAATGGATTGTAGGGTGATGAAAAGCCCAGCCGCTGAAAAGATGGATAAAGCGCCCACTAATTTGATCGGCGCCTTCAAAAACTCATTTAAGGTTTCAAAGAGTCTCGGTGTTCCCTGGATCAAAGTGATGATTGGGGCTTTGGTAAGCGGCCCTGAAAAAGTGATGCAACTGGCGCGTTCTGCAAATGCCTCCGAAGCGCTGGATTTGGCGATCAAACAGGGTGATGTGGTTAAGGGTGTTCATCTGGTCGGCCAGGTACAGGGCCGCATAAAAGATACCCCAACGGTTGCGGAGGTGATGGAGCGCGTTATTGAAGAGGCAAAGGCGGTTAAGTCAGGGTTCTCCTGAGTTCTTTGAATTAACACACACATTAAAAAGGCAGCTCAATGGCTGCCTTTTTAATGTGCAAAGTGTACGGCGAAAACTACTGGCGATAAGAGTCGTCTTGGCGGTCTAACATTCTTAGTAGCGCAGGCCAGGCTTTATGGCCAGACATATGAATGCCTTTGGTTTGTTCTGCGGTAGTGGCTATCGCTTCGTCGGATGGGAAGTTCAGCTCGCCGCCGGTTTGCGCCGCAACCTGTGCTTCGCAGGCTTTTTCCAGAAAATACAGCATGATGAAGGTTTCCTGAATGGTATTACCCGCGGCCAGCGTGCCGTGGTTACGCAAAATCATCAGGTCCTTTTCGCCAAGGTCTGCCACGATACGCTCGCGTTCTTCGTGGTTCAGTGCGACGCCTTCGAAGTCATGATAGGTGACTCGTGGAGTCACAAACATGGCCGTTTGAGTGAGTGGCAATAAGCCGGATTTCTGTGCAGATATCGCAAGACCAGCCCGTGTATGCAGGTGCATGACCGCGCCAACTTCGGGCCGCGCTATGTGCACCGCGCTATGAATGGTAAAGCCCGCTGGGTTCACGCCGTATTCGCTGTTGCCTATGATGTTGGCTTCTTCATCTACTTTTACCAGCGAAGACGCGGTGATCTCGCCGAACAACATGCCAAAGGGGTTGATCAAAAAATGGTGATCATTGCCCGGTACTCGAGCAGACAAATGGGTAAAAATAATGTCATCCCAGCCGTAGTGGGCAACTAACCGGTACGCTGCGGCAAGGTCAACTCGGGTTTGCCACTCGGCTTCAGAGATGGCGTCAGGCTTGAACGTGTTGTGGGATGAGATCGAAGTAGCCATGTGCAAATATTCCTGATTTTTATGAATGTAAGGAGCGTTTGGTACTGCCATGAATCACTGTTGCCCAACATTGTGGTCTGAACGATTACAATTTTCTACTATGAATGTGAAGTTTTAATCGGTTGTCGAGCAATATTTTGCTAGATAAGCCGGGCGATGAGCTAGATCAATTGGGAAGTTCTCGCCTGTGGTTGGTTTGAAAATAAATCAGGAGCTTGCGGGTTAGCGATCTATCGAGCGGCTTGAGTATTTTATTGTCGACCTCACTGGCGTGACAAACTACGCTAGCGAAGACGATAGTGCCGAGGTCAATGTGCATTACTCGAATTCGTTGTCGGTGTATTCGCGAAATATGGCGGGCGTTTTCGTGTTTAATCAGCCGTTTTTAGTCGCGCCGATTAATTCGTACATTGAACGAATGACTAAGGCGGGCTCTGATTGGGTGTTACAGGACTGTGATAGCTATCAAAGCGGCCAAGATTGGATAGAATCAAAGCTGAATAAGTCGATTCACGAAGATGACTAGCGCGATAACCTAGAGTGGAGCACGACAGGTTCCACTTCGAGAAATTCGGTCATTCTCGAAGTAGAACGCCTAAAAGGTAATGAGACGTTATTTTGCTCCGGCTTGCTCGTAAGCCCAAGCAAGCCAAGGCATCAAGGCTTTAACATCGGATGCTTCAACCGTAGCGCCACACCATATTCTTAGCCCTGCTGGGGCATCTCTGTAAGCGCCTATATCGTATGCAACGCCTTGTGCTTCCAGCTGTTTGGCCAGCTCTTTTATCTGTGCGGGTTCTAAATCTAACGTTAGGCATACGCTGGTATTGGAGCGAGTTGCCGGGTCCTGTGCAAGAAAGTCGATCCAGTCGTTGGCAGCGACAAACTCTTCTATTACCGCAAGGTTCGCTTTCGAACGAGCAATACTGGCATCGACACCGCCAATCTCGCGTATCCAATCCAGCGCATCAAGGTAATCTGCCACGCAAAGCATCGAAGGCGTGTTGATGGTTTCGCCTCTAAAGATGCCTTCGTTCAACTTACCTTTTTTAGTCATGCGGAAGATTTTGGGCATTGGCCATGCGGGTATGTGGGTCTCTAGCCGTTCAACCGCGCGCGGGCTGAGTATCAACATGCCGTGGGCGCCTTCGCCGCCCAGTACTTTTTGCCAGCTGAATGTCACGACGTCTAACTTTTCCCAGGGCATTTCCATTGCGAATACTGCAGAGGTTGCATCGCAAATGGTTAGGCCTGTGCGTTGGTCGCTGATCCAGTCGCCATCAATAAGCTTGACCCCGGAGGTGGTGCCATTCCAGGTGAAAACCGTGTCGTGGTCGGGGTTGGCTTGGCTCAAATCTGGCAACAAGCCGTAATCCGCCCGGTGTGCGGTGACGTTATCGAGCTTAAGCTGATTAGTGATATCGCCAACCCAGCCTTCACCGAAGGATTCCCAGGCGAATACATCAACCGGTTTTGGCCCGAGCAAGGACCATAGCGCCATCTCTACCGCGCCAGTATCTGAAGCAGGCACTATGCCAACCCGATACCCTTGCGGCAATCCTAGTAATTCAACGGTATTTGCGCAGGCTCGAGCCAGGGCGGTTTTGCCAATAGCGGAGCGGTGCGAACGGCCAAGGGTAGTGATATCCAGCGCGTTAACATCGTAGCCGGGGCGTTTGCTGCAGGGGCCAGATGAAAAGTTAGGATTGGCGGGTTTAACGGTGGGCTTCATAAGGGGTCTCGTCAGCGGTATTTGTGGCTGGCATTAAAGGGCTGTGAGTGTACTGACGAAGGCGCTGATTTGGTAGCTTTCGATGCAGTAAATAAGGACGGCGATGCCCCTAGGATTTGCTATTGTTAAATATAGATCAATAGAAAGCGTACGGATGATCAAACTCTAATTAGAGGTATTGTAAATATCGGCCTAACGTAACAATATCGCGCAGTAGATTTGAGCATGTCGTGGGTATATTCCAAAGCGAGGAAGGGATTTGAGATGAGCCATAAAACAGTCTGGGAAGAGCTTGGTGTTTACTGGAAAATTGAGGGTACGTTAACCTCTACAGAATTGTTTGAATTCAACGAAGAGCTGCTAGAGGCCAATGCGATCGATAAGATCAAACATTTTTTGGTCGACTGTTTGGATGTGACGACCTATCTTGACGATACAGATGACGCTGAATTAACCGCCACACAGTCGACTTCTATAACGATGTACAACAAAAAGCTGGTCGGGGCTTTTGTATTAGATACCCCGTTGCTTGATGGGTTGGTCAAAGATTATGTTGCCAACATGGCAGCGATGGGCGCACCGTGGGAACTCGAGCAGTTCGATAACCTTGAAGATGCGCGCAATTGGCTGAAGTCTATGACGTATTAAATCCACCGGAATTAAACGAGTTGTCACGACGTACATCAAACTTATTTGGCGATGGGTATTAATTTTTGGTTCAGTTCGAATCGTCTTGAATACGCAAGCTAAGCTAGCTGAGTGTAGTGAACAGGATCAGTTGAGCTAAATGAAAAATGTCTGAATAAATGCTGCCGTTCATATTTACAAAAGGCACATACTAGTGCAGCAGCTGTGAAAACTTAAAACCGTTAAGAAATGTCGCACGCTATGAATGTGGCTGAAAAGGGACGCCTTATGAGTCATACGACAATATGGACAGACGAAAGTGTGGTTTGGATGGTAGAAGGTGTGCTTACGTCTAGAGAAATCATGGCGTTTAATGAAGAGGCCGCCGAACACCCCCAATTTGATCAATGCAAATATTTCATCTGGGACACAACCTTAGTCACTGAGTATGTAAAAGATATCGACGACTCTGAATTTGCAGCCACTTATTCTGCGGGTTTAGTGATGTACAATCGATGTCTGCTGGGAGCGATTATTGCGGTTCACCCAGAGGTACAGATGCATGCGAATGAGTATATGGCGGCCATGGAGGTCATGGGCATACCTTGGGAGTTGAAAATGTTCACTAACCTGAGCGATGGCCAGCAATGGATTGACTCAAAGCTCTAGCGATCGTTTTTAAGACATTATGAGTAATTAAAGGGCGTACCAAAAGTCCGTAATATTTAAACGCTTATGTTCTGTAAATCGGTACATTTGAGCCGCGTGGATCACGAAAATAAAATAACAATAAAGTTACCCCGATGCCAGGAAGGCAAAGGCTAATCTCCATCACCTAGGAAGTTTCATGTCTACAGTAAAAGCAATGCCATTATTTGGCCGAGACCCGTACAGCATCCCACTGGACGAATTTGATATGTCTCAACCTAAGCTGTATCAAACCGACAGCGCATGGCCGTTTTTTGAGCGTCTTCGCGAAGAAGACCCTATTAACTATTGTAAAAATTCTATGTTCGGGCCGTATTGGTCTGTAACCAAATATAAAGACATCATGGAAGTTGAAAACGCTGCGGATATATACTCGTCCGACGGTTCTATCACGCTTCAAGATGCACCAGAAGATATGCCCATCGAGATGTTTATCGCGATGGATGCTCCTAAACATGACGAACAACGTAAAGTCGTTCAGCCCTCTGTCATGCCAGCAAACTTGGCGCTACTTGAACCGCTTATTCGCGAGCGTATCTGCGGTATTCTTGACGAACTTCCCGTCAATGAAACCTTTAACTGGGTTGAGAAAGTATCGGTTGAATTAACCACTCAAATGCTCGCAACACTATTTGATTTTCCTTTCGAAGAGCGTAGCAAGCTCACTTTTTGGTCTGATGCGGTCACCGCAATCCCCGGCCCCAATGCCATTGTAAAAACCGACGCCGAGAAATTTGCAGCGATGGGCGAATGTTTGCAGTACTTTACCGAAGTCTGGAAAGAGCGCGCAGCTTCGGACAAGCCTGGTAACGATTTAATTTCTATGTTAGCTCACGCCGAAGCAACCAAAGAAATGCCTACGATGGAATTTTTGGGGAACCTGCTGCTTTTGATTATTGGCGGTAACGACACCACGCGTAACTCATTGTCTGGTGGGGTTGTGATGCTGAATGAAAACCCCGACGAATATCAAAAATTGCGTGATAATCCGGCGCTAATTCCAAAAATGATTCCAGAAATTATTCGTTGCCAGACGCCTGTAATTTCCATGCGCAGAACCGCAACCCGAGATACTGTACTTGGTGGAAAGCATATCAGCAAAGGCGACAAAGTGGTGATGTGGTATGTATCTGGAAACCGCGACGAAGATGCCATCACAAATGCTGACCAATTTATTATTGATCGTGAAAAGCCACGACAACATTTATCCTTTGGGTTTGGTATTCACCGCTGTATGGGTAACCGCTTAGCTGAAATGCAGCTTCGCGTTACCTGGGAAGAAATTTTAAAACGTTTTGAAAAAGTCGATATTGTCGGCACTCCAGAACGTACTTTCTCAGCACTGATTCGTGGTTATACCGATGTCCCTGTGCAGCTTCGGCCGTTAAAAAAATAGTGCGTTAACGAGCACTCAGAAGCAGTTCAAGTAACTGTGAAAACAAGCAATTGTGAAAGATTAAAAAGGCCAGCAGGGTTTCTCTGCTGGCCTTTTTTGTGCCTAATTTAGATATCGATTAATATTGAATTTTCCGGCTATTGGAGCGCCTGCTGCTTACTGGTTGAGGCAGCCTATAAACTGGTTAGTGAACTGCTCAATAAATTCAAAATAATGATTCGATGGATCGACTCCATATTGGTAGCTGTCGCCAAGAGGGTCTAAGGTTGCTTGGCGAACGTTGGTTCCACGAATAACCGTATGAATCAAAGATGGATTAAATTGCGGCTCTGAAAATACACATTCTGCTTGGCCTTGTTGAATGATCGACTGAATCGACATTAATTTTTTAACGCTGGGCTTACTTTCGTTTACGCTGAATTCACCGAGGCGTTTTAGGCCATATCGCTGTTCAAAATAACTGTAAGCATCATGAAAGACAAAATAACCTTTGTTTTTAATAGGCATTAATTTGTGCTGAAGTTGCTTGTGCAGTTTCGCTATTCGTTGCGCAAACTCAGATAAATTGTGTTGATAGCGCTTGGCATTGGCAGGGTCCAAGTTAGCCAAAACTTGGCTGACTTGCCTGGCCATGGCTAATGCGTTGTCTGGGTCAAGCCAGATATGCGGGTCCGAGTGTTCAGCGGCGTGCTCGGCGGGTTCCGCAGCTTTAGCATCATCAGAGTGTTCTGCGACGGTGTTGGCAGCATCATCGTGCTGTGCATGATCGTGTTCGTGGTGATGTTCATCATTTAAGCTAATTAGCTTCAGGCCTGGGGCATCTATCAATGCGCTCACGTTTAAGCTGGACCGACGACTAAATTTCTTCAGTGTTCTACTCAGGAAGTTTTCAAGCGATGGGCCAATCCAAAACAGCGCATCGGCTTGGCTAATGTGCTTAACGTTCGACGGTTTCAAACTGTATTCGTGGGGGGTGGAGCCTGGCGGTAGCAATACAATAGGAGTGCTGATGCCGTGTGAAATGGCAGATACGATCATCTGTACTGGCTGCACGCTTGTGATAAGTCTTGGGGGGGTGTTTGACTGCGCACTAGCCATTGCAGTCGCACCGGCTTGGGCAAGGCTTGGCGTAGCACAAATTAAAAGCGCTAATAATGCACGGTTTGCCTGCGACCAAGCAGTCACAACCCAAGCTTTGGATTGGGGCTTTTCTTTACGTGCATTCAATGGCGATGATATTTCAGCTCTGTACTTCATGTTCTTACGCTACTCATCTGGATCAAACAGGTATAATACCTCGCTACGCGCTATCGGGGCCATAATGCTCTGTGTTGCGGGTGTATTTATATGTGCCCTATGGACGTTTCATTGAGTCGATGCCTGATCATATTTCAATTTTAAATCTCTACGATGTTTCGGTTGTTCGCCAAGGGCGAGCCATTCTAGAAGGCGTAAGCCTAGAGCTGCATGAGCACGAAATCACTACCTTGATTGGCCCCAACGGCTCGGGGAAAACCACCCTGATCCGTTTGATTTTAGGCCTGATGAAACCCAGCTCAGGCGAAATCTGCTGGCGTGAAAAACCACGCGTGGGCTACATGCCGCAAAAATTGCATATTGAACAAACACTGCCGCTAACAGTAGAGCGTTTTTTGTTGATGGCTCAGGGCACTAAGCGCAATGAAATTGACCGAGTGTTGAACGACACCGGAATATTACACTTACGTCATAGCCCCATTCAATATGTATCTGGCGGCGAATTCCAGCGCGTACTGCTCTCCAGAGCTATTTTACGCAGGCCGCAATTACTGGTGTTGGATGAGCCGGTTCAAGGGGTCGATGTTTCAGGCCAGCTCGAGCTGTATCAACTCATCACATACATAAAAGAACAGTACGGCTGCACAGTATTGATGGTCAGTCATGACTTGCATTTGGTGATGGCAAAAACCGATCACGTGATCTGCCTGAATCAGCATATTTGTTGCCAAGGCTCACCTCAAAAAGTCAGTCACGATCCAGCATTCACAGCGCTGTTTGGCGAGGGTTACCAAGAAGATATCGCCCTTTATAGCCATCAGCACGATCATCATCATCATCTCGACGGTAAAATCACACTGCCCCCTGGGGTTTCAAGTTCCAGCGGATCGGCGCGCTCATGAGTGAGTTTTTGTTATACGCACTGATTGCCGGTGTGGGAATTGCGCTGGTTTGTGGCCCCCTTGGAGCCTTCGTTGTATGGCGACGAATGTCCTATTTTGGCGATACCCTCGCGCATTCTGCGCTGCTGGGAATTGCACTGGGCTTTATGTTGGAGCTTAATCTCAATATCGCAGTGGTGGTGGTTTGCCTCGCAATTGCCGTTATTTTAGTGGCTTTAGAGCATAACCAAGCCATAGCGACCGACACCCTACTGGGTATTTTGGCGCACGGTAGTTTATCTGCTGGGTTGGTATTGGTAGCACTACTTGAAGTGCGTATAGACCTTATGGGTTTGCTTTTTGGCGACTTACTAGCGGTAAGCGAAGCAGATTTGTACTGGATATTGATCGGCGGGCCCATCATTTTATTGATGTTACGCGTACTCTGGAAGCCGCTGTTATCCATCACGCTACACGAAGAACTGGCTGAAGTTGAAGGCATTGCGGTGCGGCCGGTCAAACTCACGTTAATGCTGATGATCGCGCTAGTTATCGCTATTTCAATGAAAATTGTAGGCATATTATTGATCACCTCGCTGCTTATTATTCCAGCTGCTACCGCGCGTTATCTTGCTAAAACACCGGAACAAATGGCGATTATCGCCAGTGCTATTGGCAGCTTATCGGTGATTGGAGGGCTGTCCGGCTCATATCAGTTTGATACTCCTACTGGGCCAAGCATCGTACTGGCCGCGACACTGCTGTTTATTTTAGTTTTTGCGGTAACCTACCGCCGGCACGGTCATCAACGGTGAAGCTTGAGCAAGCCTACGGGTTACTATCGCAAGGCATTTCAACGGTACGCCGCCGCACACCAGATTTTATCGAGCTAACAAGGCTCAACCGGCCCGTAGGAATATTGCTGTTGCTTTGGCCAACCTGGTGGGCGCTTTGGTTAGCTGCGCAAGGCATGCCATCGTGGCGTAATCTGGTGATTTTTACGCTCGGAATTGTATTAATGCGCTCTGCGGGTTGTGTGATTAATGATTTCGCAGACCGAAAAATAGACGGCCATGTCAAACGTACCGCAGGCCGGCCAATCCCAATGGGAAAAGTCTCGCCTCGCGAAGCACTGATTACATTCGCGGTATTAAGCATAATTGCCTTTGGTTTGGTGTTGCAAACCAACAGTTTCACGGTTTATTTGTCTGGCGTTGCGTTGCTGCTGGCCGCCAGTTATCCATTTATGAAGCGCTATACCTACTTCCCTCAGGCTGTTTTGGGAGCTGCTTTTGGCTGGGGCATACCCATGGCATTTGCCGCACAAACCGGTGAAATACCACGCATTGCATGGCTCTTGTTCAGCGCAAATATCGTTTGGACTATCGCCTATGACACGCTGTACGCCATGGTTGATAGAGACGACGATATCAAAATAGGGGTCAAATCCACCGCTATACTGTTCGCAGAAGCGGACAAAATGATGGTGGGGATGCTGCAGGGTTTTACCCTGTTTATTTTGTGGTTACTGGTGCAGCACGCACCGCTGGGGGCCAGCTATTATGTTGGTTTACTAATAGCCGCAGGGCTGTTTGGGTACCAGCAATATATTATTCGTAAGCGCGAGCCCGATGCCTGCTTCAAAGCTTTTTTAAACAATAACTGGGCCGGAGCCGCTATTTTTGCCGGCATCGCCCTGAGCTTTATTTAGATTTTTAACCTTTAGCTTCACTCATTCATATAGGAAACAAATGCAATTATCCCAAGCACAAAAGAAACAATTCCGTACTATTGGGCACGGTTTAAAGCCAGTCGTAACCATTGCTGAGGACGGGTTATCTGAGCCTGTTATGGCTGAATTGCAGCGAGCACTGGAAGATCATGAATTGATCAAAGTACGTATTAGCACGGGTCGGGATAAGCTGAAAGCACTGTTAGAGAGCATTACTACAGATTGTAAATGCGAGTGTATTCAACGCGTTGGGAAGGTTGCATTGCTGTTTCGCGCGGCCAAAGAGCCCAAGAAAAACCTTTCGAACATCCCTAGGTAAGGCTCGCTTACAAGCCAAAAGCCTGTTGTTAGATATGGGTGTAGGAATAGGTATGCAGTTGTTCGAGCACAAAAAAGCGGATCACCTTTTGAGTGATCCGCTTTGCGTTTACAGCACCGCTTCGCAGTGCGATAAGAGCCTGTATACGGCTTATGTACGGCCTATATATGAAAGGTTGCGCTGATGTACGCGCCTTCAAATGTAGTATCAATAGCGGCGTCATCAAGGTCGTCAAATTCTATGACGATGCTACGAACACCTACTTCTACACCAAGCCCGAACATGAATTCGTAACCGATATAACCTCGTAAATCTGTGAATGCATCGCCATCAAAGCCGATATAACTTCCTTCTGCACCCGCGCTGAGGCCAGTAAAAGGCAGCTCAAATTGAGCTTTTCCGTACAGCATAGGAACCGGAACTGACAAGTCAGTTCGGCCGGTATTGCCACCGGTGGTGACGGCTAGCTCGCCATCAAACATTTTTACGTTTACGCCGACATCTAGAGATACCCAGTTATCGAGTATTTCATAATACAAAATGAAATCAGTATGGGACAAATCAATTTCACTGGTTACGGCTGCGCCGTTGGCAAAGGTAACGCCGCCAAAGGTCAGGCCCTGTGTGAGGGTTCCAGCACTGCTGAAGCTCAGTTCTGTGCGCTCAATTTTGATGTTTGGAATTAACGGTATGAAGTGCTCAACCGCGATAGACACCATGGTGCCTGTTTCGGTGTCCATGCCTAGGTCAGTTTCTAGGTTGAATTGGTTGGCATTGTCGCCAAACCCGCCCGATGGTGCTTGGCTCCAGCCACCTGCTTTGGCATAAACTCCAAATAACATGTCGGCGGACACGGGGGTGCAGGCTAACAGGCCGGTTAATCCAGCAGCTAATAATTTTGAGTTCATGTAAAGGCTCCATAGAGTTTATAAGTGGTGTTTCATCCAGTCGTTAATTGTAGCACCGAGATTAGAAATCGGTGCCGGGTCATGACAGAAAGAAACTATAAACTCCGCCCATTTGGCCGTATTGTGAACAGATGGGCGAAATACCAACCAAATTCCGAGCTAGCTGTTGCTGGCTTGCTCGGAATTTGGAAGCTTCACGAGGGAAATTGCGATGGCAGCCACCAGCCATGCGCCAAAGAATATTTCGAAGGCGTATAAATAACTACCGGTTTGATCGTAAATCCAGCCAGCTAAAGGTGTGGTTGCACCTTGGATAGGCAGCGTGGCAGGGCGCATTAATCCCATTACTCTACCGAATGAAAGCCTGCCAAATACTGCGCCAGATATGGCACCGTTGAGTGGCACTACTCCGCCCATACCAAAGCCATAAAGAGCGGATGCGGAAAGTAGCAACGTGTAATCATCAAACAGCAAAATACCCAGCGCGCCGGCTGCTTGGGTTGCAATACAGACCCATACCGCCAGACGCGGATGGAAATTATCGATCAGCCAGCCAAATACAACTTTGCCAAGCACGCCAAGCGTTGCAGCTACAGACAAGGCAAATGCGGCTTCTTCTATGTCAAAACCCATGTCCATAAATTGCGGCACCATGTGCAGCAAAATCGCTTGGAATACGCCAATTAGAATAGAAAATGTGAGGGCGATGAGCCAAAAATTGGTGGACTTTAGAATGGCCGAAGTGGTCCATTGTGTTTGTGGAACCACTGCAGCAACCGGTGCATTGGGGGCGATAATCTCGCCATCGGGTAATTGGCCGATATCTTCAGGTTTGGTGACGACCCATATCAAAATGACGGGAATAACCAAAATGATAATGCTGATCGCGAAGAGCAAGTAACTGTTACGCCAGCCGTATTCGTCAATCATAAAAGAGGATAGGGCGGGCATGAGTACTCCGGAACCAGAAATCCCCATGGTGGCTACACCAAGCGCCACACCACGTTTTTTTACAAACCAGTTGGCTACCAATTTGCTGGAGGATTGACCACCCATGGTAGAGCCGCCCAACGCAAGTAAGGTGCCAGCAATAAAGTAGAACTGCCACATGGCGGTGATTTGGCTCAGCAGGCCATAACCCGTTGCAAGCATCAGTGCGCCGGCAATCATGGTGGGTTTGATCGAGCTTTGTTTATCGAGCAATTGGCCAATAAACGGCCCGAAGATAGCGCCGACAATACTACTGATCATAAAAGCCAGTGATACGCCCAAACGCGTTGCACCAAACTCTTCGGTTAAAGCGAGGAAGAAAATGCCAAAGGAATAAAAGAAAAAACCAACCTGGATAAAGTCGAGGAAAAAGGCGATGCCTGTCATCCTCCAGCCTGCGAATTTTTGGGTGTTTTCTGGCGGTGAAGCGTGGTTAGAATCTTGTGCGGTCATACAGGTGTCCGAATCTACATTTAGGGTGCGCGAGAATGCTCAAGCAATAAGAGCAACGCGCCAGTATGGCATATCTATGGGGCAGGAATGAAGGGCGGCGAACGGTGTAAATGAACAGCGGTAATAGTGCGGAGACTCAGCATCATCAGGCACAAAAAAACCGCCCGAGGGTAAGACCCTGGGGCGGTTTTAAAGCTGTGAAGCGTTAAGAGATATCCATGATTTTCTTAACGTCTGGCTTCATGATTTTGCCATTAGCGTTACGCGGCAAAGGCTCGTCCAATTGGTCGATACGAACCGGTACTTTAAAGCCTGCAAGTTGAGCTTTAACGTGGTCTTTAAGCTCTTGCTCACTGACCGATCCGCCTGGGCGAATTTGAACCAATGCGCCGACTTCTTCACCAAGTACGCGGTGAGGAATGCCAACAACCGCAGCGTCCATTACGTCGGCATGGCTATAGAGCGCGCTTTCAACTTCAACGCAGTAGACGTTTTCGCCACCACGGATCAGCATATCTTTGGCGCGATCAGCAATGTATAAAAAGCCATCTTCATCCATACGGCCGATATCGCCCGTGTGTAACCAGCCATCAGTGAAGCTCTTTTCATTGGCTTCTGGTTTGTTCCAGTATTCTGAAATCACTTGCGGGCCTTTAATCCAAATTTCGCCAAGGCCTTCGGTTGGCACGGCAGCGCCGCTTTCATCGACAATTTTAAGTTCGCAAACAGGGGCTTGTACACCGGCACTGCTAGGCTTGGTTTCGTAATCTTCCGCTGAGCAAGAGGTGGTCAGCGCAGAGGTTTCGGTTAAGCCATAACCGTTACTGGGTTTAACCTGCGGGAATGACTCTTGAATACGACGAACCAGTTCAGGCGAAGAAGGGGCGCCGCCGTAACCAATGCTTTCAACGCAAGAAAGGTCTGCTTTTTCAAAACCAGGTGATTCCAGAACTTGCCAAACCATTGAAGGTACGCCACCAAAGGAGGCGAGTTTCTCGGTTTCGATCAGTTTGATGGCATCTTCTGGGTCCCATTTGTACATCAATACAATTTTGTTGCCGGCGAAGGTATTGCCGCACAACATAGCGTGGCAGCCAGTTGCGTGGAACAGTGGTACCGATAACAGGTGACCCGATTGCTCCGTGGCAGGAACAATGGCGCGGCCGTAACGGATTTCTGTACGCATTCGTACAAACGCACCGCTGATCAGGTTGGAGCAAAGGTTGCGGTGGGAGCCGAGTGCGCCTTTAGGGTTGCCAGTCGTACCGGAGGTATAAAAAATGGTGCAGTCATCGTCAGGAGCAACTTCGACATTAGGGATTTGGTCGTCGGCTGAAGGCGTGCCCAATATCTCTTCATAGCGTGCAACGCCTTCGGGTAAGTCGCCTTCGCGGATCAACACCATCTTTTTTAGGTGTGGTAATTCAGCCATATGGGCTTGCGCCATATCGATACGTTGCTTATCGCCAAACAGTAATTTTGCTTGTGAATCCGCTAGGCCGTAAGCCAGCTCAGTACCTTTCCACCAAGCATTTAACGGAACAATGACCGCGCCAATGCTGGTTACAGCCCAGAAAACTACCGGCCATTCGGGGTAGTTACGCATGGCTAGGGCAACACGGTCGCCTTTTTGAATGTCGTATTTTTGCTGCAATACGTTGGCCAATTTGGCCACTGCATGATAATTTTGTTCGTAGGTGACTCGCTCACCTTCGTAAACAATGTAATCACGATCGAAGAAGTTACGGGTGTTTTCGAATACCTGGCGTAGGTTTTTAGGTGCCATTTTCCATGCTTTGAGGTCAACGCCTTTTACAGTGACGTCTTCCATTTCAAACATCCCACCCGGCGCGGCTAATAGCCGCTTATTGGCTTCTTCTATCGATAGGGGCATAGTGATTACCTTATTAGATTCTTTATTTAGAGTTTGTTGTTTGGCCTTGGTGGGCGCAAACGATACGCGGGCTATTGTACAGCATGAGCCGCGAGGCCTGAACTAAAGTACGTTAGCGGAGCCGTTGAAATGGCTTTTGTTGGATTTTATCAAACAGACGGAGCTAGAATGTCGATCGTTATCGCCACTGAGCAACAGTTACAGTCGTTTTTGTCAGAGCAGTCCAACTGGATTTTGAAAAACGGCAAATTACACCGTGAATATTCATTTTTGGATTTTGTTGAAGCCTTTGGTTTTATGACGCAGGTTGCGTTGTTATCAGAGCGCCACAACCATCACCCAGAGTGGAGTAACCAGTACAACAAAGTGAGTGTCGATTTGGTGACCCATGAGGCCGATGGCGTGACCGAGCGTGATTTCATGCTGGCGCAAAATATGGAAGACATCTTCGACGTGGTGTAACGCGAAACAACATTACGCCATTGTAACAAAAAACCCCGCTAATCAGCGGGGTTTTTTGTTCGCTTAAGTAGAACTTTAGCGGAACTTAAATAGAAAACGCGCGGTGCTATTCTACTCCGGGTAGTGCTCCTGCTGCTTTGAGTGATGCGACCTCTTCTGCGGAAAAGCCCCAATCCGCCAGAACTTGATCCGTATCTTCGCCTGGGCGACGGGCAGCGTTGCGTATTTCAGGTTTGGTGCGGCTGAATTTTGGAGCTGGGTTGGGCTGAACAACGCCGTTAATCTCGGTGTATGAGTTACGGAATTTGTTGTGCGGATGGTTCGGCGCTTCGATCAGTGAAATAACCGGCGCAAAGCATACATCGGTGCCTTCCATGATTTCACACCACTGGTCACGAGTTTTGGTTTTAAACACCTCGGTGATTTTATCTTTCAGTTCAGGCCATTTGCTTTTGTCGTGTTGAGCAGCAAAAGTTGCAGGGTCAAGATCAGCCTTCTCAATCAATAGCGCGTAAAACTGTGGCTCAATCGACCCAAGCGAGATAAAACCGCCATCGGAGGTTTCATAGGTATCGTAAAAGTGAGGTGCGCCATCCAGCATGTTAGTGCCACGTTGATCGCTGAACATACCAGAGGGTAGCATCGAATACATCATGCCCATCAATGCCGCAGAACCTTCAACCATCGAAGTATCGACTACTTGGCCTTTGCCAGAAGTTTTGGCTTCTAACAATGCGCAAACCATACCGAAGGCCAGCATCATGCCGCCGCCGCCGAAATCACCGACTAAGTTAAGCGGTGGAACGGGTTTTTCGCCCTTGCGGCCAATGGCGTGTAGTGCGCCAGATAACGAAATGTAGTTGATATCGTGGCCAGCGGCTTGAGCCATTGGGCCATCCTGGCCCCAGCCTGTCATGCGGCCATAGACCAGTTTTGGGTTGCGAGCTAAGCAGGCATCAGGGCCAATCCCGAGGCGTTCGGTAACACCCGGGCGAAAGCCTTCGAAAATAGCATCTGCGCCTTCGCAAAGTTTGAGTACGGCTTCAATGCCTTCAGGTGACTTTAGGTTTACCGCGATCGATTTACGGTTTCGAGCCAATACATCGGTTGGCGCTGGGCCATCCAGTGCCGCTTTTCGGTCTACCCGAATCACCTCTGCGCCCATGTCGGACAGCATCATGCCGGCAAATGGACCTGGTCCAATGCCTGCGATTTCGATAATTTTTACACCCGTTAATGGTCCCATGGAGCTCTCCTTGTTAGAGACGCTGGTATACGAAAGCCATGTTGATTTCGCGCAACGGTCTCATGTTTTTATTAGATGATTTTGCAATCAGGCACTAAGGCCTGTCGATATATACGATATCGGCTTGAACAGTGAACTGAAAAAGGGTATCGGCATCGTAGAGGAAATACAAATCAAATAAAGCGCTGGATCATTTAATGCAAAGAAAAATGAAACCCGTTGGCTTATAATGTGCCGGCTTTAAACAATAAAATTCAGTATCTATCTCGAAGTATCCATTACCTCGAGTATCAACTAAGGAGTTCATCAAATGGGCGTATTAACAGGTAAGGTTGCCGTTGTAACCGGTGGCGGAAACGGAATTGGCAGACAATTGGCTCTACATTTGGCTAGCGAAGGCGCCAAAGTAGTTGTGAATGATTTGGGCGGTACACGAGACGGTAGTGGTGAGAGTCGTGTTGCTGATGAAGTGGTAGCAGAAATCAAAGCAGCTGGTGGCGAAGCCGCAGCAAACTATGATTCTGTAGCGACTATGGAAGGCGGATTGGGCATTTTCAAAACCGCTATGGATGCTTTTGGCGCAATGGATATTTTGATCAACAACGCCGGTATCCTGCGTGATAAAACTATTTTCAAAATGACCGAACAAGAATGGGACTTAGTTATTGCGGTTCACTTGAAAGGTCACTTCTGCGTAAGCCAACCTTTCGCGCGTTATATCCGCGAAACCAATCGTCCTGATTGCCGCATCATCAACTTCAGCTCGATTTCAGGCTTGATGGGCAACTTTGGTCAAACCAACTATTCATCGGCTAAGGCAGGTATTGCCGGCTTTACTCGTACATTAGCGATCGAACTTAAAAAGTACGGCACCACTGTAAACGCGTTCTCACCTATTGCGACGACCCGTATGACAGCTGATTTGGTTGCGGCTGCTGAAGGCGGAAAAGAAGAAGAAGTGGATCTAGATGATCCAATGACAGGCGGACACTCCATTGCACCTATCGTGACATGGTTGGCTTCTGCAAGTGGCGCAAGCGTTACTGGTCAAGTGATTCATGGTGGCCGTGGTTCTGTTGGCGTTATTTCTCAGAACCAACTCTTCAAACTGTATGAAACCGACCACGTTTGGAAGCTTTCAGAGCTTGATAAACTGATCCCGAGCATGTTCGAAGAAAAAGCAGCACACGATGCGGCAATCGCTGAAGGTGCAGTCGCTGTTAAGATTTAACTCCGGTTAAATATGCAGCAAAAAAAGCGGCTTTTATAAGCCGCTTTTTTTATATCTGATTTTATATGTGATGGTTAGGGGTGCCTTAAGCGGCACTTCCACAATGGTTTAATTGTCAGTACGACCATACACATCTTCAAAACGTACGATATCGTCTTCGCCAAGGTAACTGCCCACTTGGACCTCGATCATTTCTACCGGCTCATCCGTGCGGTTTTCAAGCCGGTGCTTAACGCCGATGGGAATGTAGGTAGATTCATTTTCCCGCAGCTCAAATACCTTTTCTCCGCAGGTCACTTCTGCAGTGCCTTTCACCATAATCCAGTGTTCCGAGCGCCGGTGATGTAGCTGTAACGACAGGCAGCCACCGGGTTTTACGGTAATTCGTTTAGCTTGGTAGCCCTCTGATTGAGCGATGCCTTCGTAAGAACCCCAGGGCCGGGCTACTTTTTTGTGCAGCGTGGTTTCGCCACGGTTAAGCTTTTTAAGCTGAGCAACGATATCTTTAACATTTTGTACCTGGCTACGATCAGCCACTAGCAGTGCATCTGCGGTATCGACCACCACACAATCTTTGATGCCAACAGTTGCGATCAGCCGGCTTTCTGAACGCAGGTAGGAATTGTGGGTGTCTTCCATCAGTACATCACCGATCACTACATTGCCGTGCTCGTCGGGCTCGCCAAGCTCCCACAGTGATGACCAAGAGCCCACGTCGTTCCAACCGGCATCTAACGGGATTACCACGGCGGCATCGGTTTTTTCCATCACGGCGTAATCGATAGAATCCGATGGGCATTGCTCAAAGGATTCTTTATCAAGCCGAGTAAAATCTAAATCCTTTTGTGACAGAGCAAAAGAGGTCATACAGTAGCTTTGAATTTTAGGTTCAAATTTAGCTAATTCTTGCAGGTAGCGCGATGCTTTGAATAAAAACATGCCGCTGTTCCAGTAATAGCCACCATCTTTTAAGTAGCTATCGGCAGTGCTTTGGTCGGGTTTTTCACGGAATTGGTCAACTTGGAAAGCATGCTCATTGACAGGCTCGCCGACTTGAATATAGCCGTAGCCGGTGTGGGCTGACTGCGCAACGATGCCAAAGGTCACAAGGTTTCCGGCTCGCGCCTGCTCCATACCTTGCTCGATAGCTCGGTGGAAGGCATTAAGATCAGTAATCACATGGTCTGCAGGCAGTACCAAAATAAGCGGATCCATATCGTCAGCGCTAGAACGCAGTGCTTCCAGCGCCGCTACCGCCACCGCTGGAGCGGTATTGCGGCCAACTGGTTCGAGAATAATAGCGGCAGATTTAGTGTTCTTTTCTCTGAGCTGTTCAGCCACCATAAAACGGTGTTCTTCGTTGCAGACCACAATAGCTGGGCGTATGGCAGCAAGACCAGAGAGCCTTGCTATGGTTTCTTGCAGCATGGAGTCTGGCCCCGCCAACGGCAATAGCTGCTTGGGGTACAGGGCGCGCGATAACGGCCAAAGTCGGGAGCCGGAACCGCCGGATAAAATGACCGGAATTAATGACGTACCTGTACTCATGGGGAATCCTTGTGCGTGTATTTCGTGTTGAGGTTCAGTCTTTTAATGCGTTTCGCCAGCAATATTCATCGGCCGGCATGCAATGTTTCACTAACGGGCTGGCCTGTATTGACGGCCACTTGGATGCAGCGGTCATCCCATAGTTCAATCATGCCGTAGTCTTTCGAATGGGTGACTTGTAGCTCGCCCAAGCCATGTTGTTGAAGCCATAGTTCAACAAATTTTTTGTGCTCAGGAACCGATGCGCGGGCGGTTAATATTCGCACTTCTTGGCCATTACTGAGCCATTTTTGAACTCGCTCAAGCATTGGTGCAATGGGCTCGCCAATATGGAAATGCCCCATCCAGCCATCGTAATAAGCCAGCGTGCCGTCAAGGTCTACACCAATCCAGCCCTTCGCTTTGCCAGCTGCGGCGGGTTCAGCAGGTATGGGGTTGCTTCTAAATCGCTTGAACAGTGCTTTTAGCATTAAAACCTCGGCACAAAATGTACGATTTACTTGGGTGAGTTTGGGTCTGCAAAGACAAAAATGATCGAACTAGTATAGACAATCAAACCCCGTTCGTCTCATGCAACCGGCGCTGAGGCTGCAAATTGGGGCTGCAATTGAGACGTGCCAGTTATCCATACCATGCGGCGGGTGCTGTATAGTCATTGGCGACAAAATAATGCAGTTTTGATGGTGTTCACGGGGGGTGGGTGTGGCAAAAACGTTGATAGCAGGTTGTGGTGATGTAGGGATACGATTGGCGAACCGGCTATTGCGCAGTGGCCACACCGTTTGGGGTATTCGCCGGGATGTTCAAAAGCTGCCTGAAAATATCCATGGAATTGCCGCAAACATGGCAACGGATACCGAGTTTCCAGGCTTTCCTAGTGAGGTGGATCACGTAATATATTGCGCCGCAGCCGGGGAGCGTAGCGAGCAACGTTACCGCAGTACTTATGTAGAGGGTTTAAAAAACCTACTAGCGCGGCTGGATCAGTTATCGAACCCTAATCTACGTATCATTTTCGTTTCAAGCACCGCGGTTTATGCACAAAATAAAGGCGAGTGGGTAGACGAAAATTCCGAAACTAACCCAGGCTCGTTTTCGGGCCAAATTTTACTTGAAGCAGAACAATTGCTCGCAAACAGTGGCTACCGGCATACGGTGGTGCGCTTAGGCGGGATTTACGGACTTGGCCGCGCGCATTTTATTAATCAGGTGAAAAAATCTGAAGTCGTGGTGAATGAGCAATATCCGCACTACACCAATCGTATTCATTCGGAAGATTGCGCCGGTGTTTTGCAGCACATCATGAATCTAGTGCAACCGCAAGTTTGTTACTTGGCGGTAGATAACGCACCAGTGACGAAGGCAGAGGTTGCAGATTGGCTTGCCGATGAACTAGCCGTAGAAAAACCCCGGCGGGATATGTCTGGCGCGGTACCCAAAAGCCAAAATAAACGCTGCGGCAACGCAAGGTTAATAGAGTCGGGTTACCAGTTTGAGTACCCCACTTACCGCGAAGGTTATGCCGCAGTGATGGCTGCGGGCATCTAAGTTTGGTATTGAGTGACGCGTTATGGGCTCAACTTCGAAACCGCCTTGGTGGATGACACCAAGGCGGTCTAAACGTGTTAGTGAGGACTAAATAGCAGGCCTACGGTTCAAACCCATAGTGACTATATGGCAGGTATTTCAAAATCATGAACCGTCGTTTCATCCAGTACCACGGTGATATTTTCTTGCGAGTTGAAGCTAATATTATTAATCGCTTCAGGGTCATCATCACTAGCTTCGCAGGTTAGTGCCAAGGTGTATTCTCCAGCATCAACAAAACCAAATTCGTATTCTAGCTCGCCACGGGTGGTGTTTAATGAAATCAGGACGCTAGAAAGAGGCTCGTTGGCGCTGCCGCTATCGCCGGTGGTTGCATTGGCATCTGAATATAAGTAAACCGCTGCGCCGGCTCCGGTGCTAGCAGATGCATCCGCACTGCAGTTTGGATCACTGAAGAAATCGGCACTGACGGTGCCGCTGATTTGCCCAACCTCACTGTTGTCGACAATTTTTAATGCGGGTTTTAGGTAGTAGTCTGTAAATGCAGTCGGTGCAGTGATCGATTTACGAAGATCAAAATCAATCGTTAAATTTGAGACTCCGCCGCTGGTGATGGTAAAGCCGCGAATTAATTTGAGGCCTGTTTCGCCACCACCGGGAATCCATAGCGAAAATTGCCGGCCATCGTTTAATTCAATATAGGAATCCAGTGTATTGGACTGAGCATTGACCTTCAGTCTGACCCAGTTATAGTTTCCTGCGGCAACGTCTTGGTTGCTTATGAGGGGCTCAGAACTGCTGCCTTGTAGGCTGAGTAAATCGATCTGTTTTTCGTTTCCTGCCCCAAAATCAATGCTAAACGCTGGGCCGCTTTGAGGCTTGAGTTCGACTCCAGTGAACTCTACCCAAACGTGAGCAGCGCCGTCGATAGGTGCATCGGTGACGCTAAGGTTTAGCGTACCTGAAGTGTTGGCAGTATTTGAGTCGCCACAAGCCACTAACAGTGCCGCGGTAGCCAATGAAGCGATAATACGACTGATATGATGCATCTGAACTTCGTAAAGTTATATTGATTAAAAAAACAGCCGCTAAATATATCATCATGTCATCCCTACATACAGCGTAACCTTCGTTGCGTGTGACCAAATCCAAGAAGTAGATAGGATCTTTATGCAGAATAATCAATATCTCAAAGCCGATGTGCTGTTGCTGCTGGTAACAGTGCTGGCCGCATTAGGCTGGATTTTCTCGAAGGAAGCATTGGGAGGCATGCCGCCACTGCTGTTTCTTGGGACTCGCTTTTTGCTGGCCTCGGCGGTGTTGTTTGTGATGGGTGGTAAACGGTGGCGAACTTTAACCGTGCCTCAATTTCTGACTTCTTCGAAGGTTGGGATTTTACTTGCGGCGGCGATGATGCTGTGGATTACCGGCTTGTTTCATGGCACCCATGTTGGAGAAGGCGCATTCATTGCTAGCCTTGGAACTGTGCTGGTGCCGGTGGTTGCATTTTTGGTGTACGGGGAATCTCAACCCAAAGTGATGTGGCTCGCTCTGCCTATTGCGGTGGTCGGTTTTGCCACCTTAGCGCTGGGCCGAAACCAACAAGAGCTGTCGTTTGAGCTGGAGTTGGGGCAGCTGTATTACTTGGCTGCAGCCGTTGTTTTTGCTTTTCAAATGAATATAAATAGTCGCGCAGTACAGCATGTTCCGGCGTTAATGTTGACCGCAATTCAACTGATGTTTGTTGGAGTGCTGTCAACATTGGCTTCCTATTTCTTGGAAATATGGCCCGTACAAGTGCCGCTGGATATTCTTGTTTGGCTGGTGCTAAGTGTTTTTATAGCCAGTAGTTTACGGTTTTTAATACAGACCTATGCGCTGGGGTTAGCGCCGGTAAGTCACGGGGCGATGATCCTAACGTTAGAGCCTGTTTGGGCTGCGATATTTGCCATGCTGTGGCTCGGTGAGTCGATGACCGGCCTTCAGTTGTTGGGTTGTGGGTTAATCTTTTCTGCGTTAATTATTAACCGTTGGCAGTGGGTAGTGATGTGGTTTCGTAAACGTAATGCTCGATAAGAGTACTTAACGCAGGACAAATTGCAGGCAAAAAAAGGGGTTCATTACAGGCACTTAAGTGTATGTAATGAACCCCTTTTCGTAGGAAGGTAGCGTTAAATTAGCTTGTCATGGGGCGCTGATTTATCTTGCTCTAACGCCTCGTCCATACGCTGGTTGGAAAAGCGTGTGAGGAAGTTTTCAAGCAATGAATACAGCGCAGGAACCACAACCAGTGTCATTAGGGTTGAGCTGATCATGCCGCCAATCACCATTAACGCCAGTGGCAAATTGGTTTCTGAACCACCGCCGGTGCTGAGCGCCGCAGGTAACATTGCTAAAATTAGCGTCAGCGATGTCATTACAACAGGCCGGTAGCGAGTGGGGCAGGCTGCAAGCAGCGCTTCATCAACCGACATGCCTTGGTCGCGGTATTGATTGGTTAAATCAACCAATAGGATCGAGTTTTTAGCAACCAGCCCCATCAGTAGAACCATGCCAATCATCGAGTAAATAACCAGCTCCGAGTCAAACAACCAAAGTGCTGCAAGGCCACCAACAATGGCCAGTGGTTGCGCCATCATTACAATCATCGGTTGTATAAAGCCGTTGAACTGACTGGCTAAAACCATGTACATCAGTAGTAATGCCATAATTAACGCAAAGCCAATAGCCGATACCGCTTCGCTGAAGCTTCGGGCTTCGCCTTTAACTTCAAGACTGAAACCCGGTGGCAGCTTGGCAATTTCTGCTTCTACGATTGCCAGCGCATCACCGATAGGAACGGTAGGTGTTGCGTAGTAGGTAGCCGCGTATTGCAGGCTGAATTTCGACAGCTTTGCTGGGCCTAGGGTTTGTTCAAACTTGGCAATGGTATCGGCTCGGATCAGCTCGCCGGTCGTTCGGCTTCGAAGGTAGAGTTTCTCCAAGTCAGTGGGTAGTCCAATGCTTTCAGCCTTGGCTTTAAGGCGGATATCGTATCGATCTTGATCGCCAGATTCATCGTTGAAGTAGGCGACGTTACTACCGCCAAGCAGCACGTTGACCGCCATCGATACATCACTTGCGCTTAGCCCAAGGCTCGATGCACGCACGCGGTCAATGGTGAGCTCGATTTGAGGCAGATCGACCTGTAAATCGACATCGACATTGCCTCCCAAATCAGGATGATTCGACAAGGTTTGCCGAAATGTCTCGGTCATATCGGCAAGTTTTTCAAAGTTTTGGTGACGTAGAACCACTTGTAATGGTTCGGACCGGCCGCCGCCCATAGGCGACATTGGCGTCACAAACGCGCGAACCCCCGGAACCTTATTCAAATCTGCTTGAAGTAGTTTCTGGATCTCGAATTGGCTTCGATCACGTTCTGTTTTATGCGTCATTCGTACCATCGACATGCCGTCACTGGTTTGAGATCCAGGCATCATCGCTAGGCCACTGAAGTGACTGATCACTTCGGGGTAGGTATCTAATACTTCAAGTACTTTGGTCAGGCGATCGCGACCGTATTCAATGGTGGAGCCCATGGGTGTTTTAAAGAACACCATGAACTTTCCTTCATCGATATCGGGGTTGAAGCCTTTGTCGATATTGTTGAAGAAAAACCCGCTGCTTAATACCACAACGGTAGCCATCGCGAGCACTTTCCAGCGATTAAGCAGGCTCGATTGAAGTACTTTGCGATAGAAGTTCTCCGATCCAGTGATCCATCGTTCGTTAAATCGTGCGATCAGGCCCAGATCTTGATGGGATTTCAAAAACCGCGAACAGAGCATTGGAGTAAGGGTGATCGATACAAAAAACGATGCGATAACACCAAAGCTCACCACAACCGCGAAGGATTGGAAAAACTTACCAACGATGCCGCTCATGAAAATAACCGGGCCAAAGATCGAGATCAGCGAAAGGCTTGACGCAAAGATCGCAAAAAACACTTCGTTGGAGCCGGAAATAGCGGAGGTGACTGGGTTTTTATCGATGGTGGTGCGATGGCGGTGAATATTCTCCAGCACCACGATCGCATCATCCACCACCACCCCTATCAGTAATAACAGCGCTAACATCGTGAAGCTATTAAAGGTGTAATCGGCAAAGTACATCACCGCAACAGCGCCCAGTAAAGAAACCGGAATAGCCGTGGCAACAATAATGGTTGATCTCCAGTCGTGCAGGAATACCAGCACGACTAACGCCGCGAGAATGGTGCCCCAGAGGATATGCTCTTTGAGGTTATTGATGAGGTCTTTAATGAAAATGGAATCATCGGTTGCGATCTCTACCCACATGCCCGGTGGCAGGTTGGGTTCAATCTCTTCTCGGATGACGCGCTGAACCTCGTCGGATATGGCAACGATATTCCCGGTGCTGATTTTAACAATGCCGAGCCCGGTAGTTCGCAGGCCTTTGTAAAGCCCAATGGCGCGTATATCTTCAAGTGCGTCTTCTACATCGGCAACATCCCGAAGTTTGATAGGCGCACCGTCGCGGTACCCCACAACCATGGTGCTGAGCTCACGAATATTGTGATATTCCTGATCCAGTTTGATCAGCATTTCACGGTTTTCGCCCACCATGTAGCCGCCGGGGAACTGCAGATGTTCCGACTTAATGGCTCTGACCAGATCATTGGCTGTCAGGCCAAAGGCTGTAAGCCGATCAAGATCAACATTGATACGAATGGCGCGCTTACTGGAGCCGCCAATCATGGCGTTACCCACGCCTTCAATACCCTCTACGCGTTTCTTAACGACGGTCCGCATATAGTGGTCAAGCTGTTGAGGGGTGCGGTCACCACCAAACACGACCCACATAATGGGGAACGCACCAAATTCAATTTTTTGGATAATGGGCGTTTTCGCATCGCTTGGCAGCAGGTTGCTGACGACGTTTACTTTACTCTGCACCTCGTTAAAGGCGATATTCATATCTTTTGCAGACTTAAAGAATACGATAACGTTAGAGGCGCTAGGAGTGGATGACCCCTGAATGTAATCAATCCCAGGCACACTGTTCACCGCACTCTCGATGATATTGGTGACACTGGTGTCGATAATCTCAGGGTTGGCACCGGGCAATATAGTGGTGATAGAGATAATAGGAAAGTCGATGCTGGGGTAGCGATCGACACCGACGCGGAAAATACTGACGACGCCGAGCAACACGATGACCATGTTCATCATGTAAGCCATCGCATACCGCTTGATGGATAGTTCAGATAGCGTCATTAGAGGCTCTCCTCATATCGAACTTTTGCACCGTCGCTAAGAAAGTAAGCGCCGTCGGTGACTACGATGTCGCCGGCGGAGATTCCGGAAGTGACTTCAATACGGCCTCGTTCCCAATATCCGGTTTCGATGATGGTCTCTTTTACAACGCCACTGGAGGTTACGATATAGGCAACGGTTCTGCCGGGGCGTTGAACCACCGACAGGTCAGAGACCATGATCGCGGAGTGCTCATCAATGACTATTACGCCATCAACGCTCGCGCCAGGTTTCCAGCCGCCTGGATTGCTGACTTCAATAATGACATCCGATGAAAGATTGCTGGAACCGATATCCGGTCGGATTTCAGTGACCGTACCTTTTGCCACAATGCTATTTTCGATATTGAGTGTCAGCGTGACGGGCAGGCCAGGACGTAATGTGTTCGAAATCACTTCAGGAAACGGCAAGATAACTTGAAGCTTGGCGCTGGTGCTGGCCTGGAACATTGGTTTGCCAGGGTTGACGTAATCGCCAACGGAAACCATACGTTTTTGCAGTTTTCCCGCTAAAGGCGCAAAAATTTTGGTTTTGTTGAGGTTGTGTCGAATGATCTCTTCTTGTGCGCGTGCTGCATCAAGCTGCTGGTTAAGCACCTCTTTTTGAGCGACCAGTGAATCCAGTTTAGTTCTCGATACAAAATCATTTTGTTGGAGGTTTTTATAACGCTGAAGCTGTATGTCTTCGTTTTTGAGCATAGCGATGATGCGGTTTACATCGGCGCTGGCGGCACGTAAACGGTTTTGGTAATCCGCGTCATCCAATGCCGCTAGAAGCTGGCCTTTGGTGAAGCTTTGTCCAACGGCAACTTCAATGGAGGTCACTCGGCCAGAAACTTCTGCCGATATCATCGGCGTAGCCAGTGATTCAATTCGGCCGATGGAGCTTTCTTTAATTTGAATTTGCTCTGGGCTGGCCTTTTCAACGTTAACCAAAACAGCGGGTTTTTCCGTCGTTTTGATCGTCTGCTCTTCTTCACCGCAGCCGGTTAGTAGCGATAACGCTAATATCGAACTGATAAGAGTGGCTGAAAAAGCCCGCACTTTAGGTGCTGAGATGTTGCGTTTACTGCTATTCATAGGAGGTTATCTTCCTGTTGATCGGTTAATACGCCGTGTAAAAGAATATCAATCATGGTGCTTGCAAAGTCTTCTGGGTCTAGCGGGTATTCGTTATCAGGCACTTCGCCTAATACATTTCTAGCTTTCATAAATAGGATGTTCGCGCCAATCATTAATGTTGCAAAGGCCGCTGGGTGACACTGTTTTTTAAGTTGACCGGCTTCTTGGCCCGCCTTGATGAGCGTAACTAAGCGGTTAAAATTACAGTCGAAATCATTTGCTGTGAGGTCATTGGTGGGGGAGTCAATATTGCTAGATTCCTCCAATAAGCCCCGTATCACTAAACTGGAGATCAGTGGGTTGTCCGTCAAATGCAAGACATGGCTTTTTGCGAAGTGGCTCAGCTGGTCGGCGTAGTTGTCGTTTTGGCCAGCATTCATTGTGATCATTTCTGCAGAAGCTGAGCAGGCTGCCTTAAGTACAGCGCTGTACAGCTTATCTTTAGATTCAAAATGATGATAAATGTTGGCTTTGGATACCTGTGCTTTATCCGCAATAGCGGCAACCGATACACTAGCAAAACCTTCTTCAGCAAATAATTCTTGCGCAGCATCGAGAACTTTCTGAGCGCCGCTACTTATTTCAGGGGTGTCCATTGGCTTTGGTTCCAGAACAAAAAACGCCACGCCTAAATAAATAGACGTGGTTAAAAATTCAAATAATGTACGAAAAAAATACCTTGGTCAGCCAATGTACGTGACGTATTTTAAAGGCAGAGCTGCTTAAAATACCGGCTGACCGAACGTTCAGTTTGCATTATAGAGCGGTGTTTCGTTTTAGCAACCGTATCCGAATTAATTTGGGTGGAAATGTTCATGGTGGTGCTTTGCAAATCTGGCTATTAAAGCGGCAAACTATAGATGACTTGAGCTTGGCTGGGTCGGCACGCTTGAAGTAACCTGGGTTTTGTTTCACTATTCGAGATCTACTTGGCAAGAATGTGGAGTAGCCGCCGATAACTACGGTTGGGTATAAACGGTTAGGTAAAAACAGATATTCATAAATTAGGTGATACAGATGGCAGTTTCAGACGAAGACAAAGCGCTAGCGGGGCGACTTACCCGAATATCGCCATTAGTGTGGCGTTTAACTGCACCGAACGCCGGCATCATGACCGGCCCCGGCACCAACACCTATATTGTGGGTAGCAAAAAAGTAGCGGTTATAGACCCCGGCCCCGACAATCCGGAGCATCACGCAGCGATTAAGAAAATGCTCAGTGATAACGGCCTTGAGCTGGGTTGGATCATGCCAACCCACACGCACATGGACCATTCGCCCCTAGCGACCACCTTAAAAAACAACATTGGTGGCCAGCTGGCCGGCATGCGAGCACCGGACATCATCACGCAAGACCAAACCTTTGTGCCAGATATCAACTTGCAGCATGGCGACACCATAACCGCCGATGACTTTACGCTAGAAGTCATTCATACCCCTGGCCATGCCTCGAATCATCTGTGTTTTTTGTTAAAAGAAGAGCAGCTGCTGTTCACCGGAGACCACATCATGGAGGGCTCAACCGTGGTGATTGGGCCGCCTGATGGCAACATGAAAGCCTACCTTGCTTCGCTTGAGTTGTTACACGACTACGCGCTAGAGCAAATTGCACCGGCCCACGGAGATTTACTGAGCCATCCGCATAAAGTTGCAGATAGCATTATTCAGCACCGCTTAAAGCGCGAAAACAAAGCCAAAGCTGCATTAACTCAACTTGGTAGTGGAGCCTTAGACCAACTGGTGCCAATAGCCTACGACGACGTTGACCCGCGCTTGTATCCAGTCGCGGCGTTTTCGTTGAAAGCTCATTTGGATAAGCTGGTAGAAGATGGCTTTGCCGGCGTCGAGCTAATCACCGAAGAAGCCAAAGAAGTAGCGATCTGGAAGCTAGTAGGCTGATTATTGGGCGGCGCCAATAAGCGCTGAACTACCAAAAACAGCCGATACCTGCACCACACATGTAACCCACCGAAGTCGCCGCGAGCACCAAGTAGCCCGCGGCCATTTGAGCCAACACAATACTGATACGAATATAAAGCGGGTATTTTTCAGTTGCCGCGTAAAGAACCAGCGCGATGACTGAGCCTAGGCCCATGAGCAGCATCGACATAATGTCGTCTGCAACCGCGCCGGTATGAATGTAGTCATCCTGCATACGCGAAAAGTAGTCGTAACCGAAGATCATCCCAATACCGATAAGCCACAGCGCCCAGCCCAATATAGTCTTTTGCATGTTGATCGTTTTAAACCTGTGTTTTGAATGGTTGTGGTGTATCAGCGGGCCGTGATTATGGCGCTCGTATCTGTTTTTTCCAAATTTAACTGCTGCAAGGGTTAGGTTGGCATTTCGGCATTACTCTGGGAATAAAGAAAAAAGAGTGAAATTTTCCTATACTTACCGCGTAGCTCCCGTATTTTATGAACTTTCAGTAGTGCAAACAGTAGCGCCAAAACTAGCGAAAAACGCACCGTTCAATTGACAGGTAATAGAAACCACTAGATGGACCAGCACGTCTCTACAGATCAATTGTGTATCGGTATGTATATTTATATCGATTTACACTGGGCTAAGCACCCATTTCTACGCCAAGCCTTTAAAATTAAGGATGCGGCTGAACTCAAAACCCTTCAAGGTTTGGGGCTCGACTCTATCCGCTTTAATCCAAATAAAAGCGATACAAAACCACTTGAGTTAAGCAAGCCAGAACCCGAGCAATCTAGTGATGAGCTGAATGCTTCTGTGGAAGCAGCTGAGCTAGACCCACTGCTCGCAATAAAAATTGAAAAAATTGAACAGCAGAAAAAGCGTCGTAAAAAAGCCAAGGCCTGTGAACAAGCTTTCACCGAAGCAATAAAATGCTTGTCCAGTTTGATGAGCGCACAAGCACCGGTTGAAGAAGCCGCTGCAGAAGCCAAACAATTGATAGACGATGTTTGTGGCTCAATGGTTCAGGCCGATGATTTAGCGATACAACTGATCAATATTCAGGGCCAATCAGACGGTCGATACACCCACATTATGAACGTAGTGGTATTGTCGATGATGGTGGGTCGTCGGCTGGATTTTTCTGAAAACGAGATGCATGTATTAGGCTTAGGCTCGCTCTACCATGATGTTGGGGTGACCGAGTTACCTGGCCAAGTGTCGAAGAAAACCACACGTTTTACTGACCCAGAATTCGCGATATACAAACGCCATACATTGTTGGGTGCCTCGATGGCGCAAAAACAGGGCAGGTTGCCTAATGAAGCATTAAGAGTATTGGCAGAGCACCATGAAAACATCGATGGCAGTGGTTACCCAAGGGGCTTAATGGGCGACCAAATGAGCCGGTATTCAAAGATTGTTAGCCTCGTTAACTCCTACGATAACTTGACCAACAACCTGCGTGGTGGCCGTGAGCTAACGCCCCACGAAGCAGTATCGATACTGTTTTCGAAGGATAAAGGGAAATACGACGCAACAATAATGAATATTTTTGTCAGTATTTTGGGCGTGTATCCACCGGGCACTTTTGTGACGCTCAGTGATAACCGGTTAGGTATTGTCAGCTCAGTAAAAAGCGACCAGTTATTATTGCCAGAAGTGATGATCTACGACGAAGCAGTCCCCAGCGACCAAGCGCTGATTTTGGATCTTAAAGAAGAAGAGCTCAGTATTAAAAATACCCTTAAGCCCACCGAAATTACGCGTGCTGTGAAAGAATATTTAAGTATGGGTACTGCCGGGTACTATTTTGACGCATGACACTTTTTCGTATAACACTTTGACTCATCGCAGGCATTAAATTGCAGGCACAAAAAAAGGAGGCTAGGCCTCCTTTTTTTGTGCCTGCAGAGGTTACGTAATACGCAACCTCTGGGCTAAACCTCCTTAGAAATAAGAGGCGTTAATCCACATGTGGCAATAAATGCTGGCCACATATCCCAGTGCGATGACTGGCGTCCATTTTAAATGGCTTACAAATGTGTACTTGCCGCGAGCTTGGCCCATCAGCGCAACACCGGCAGCAGAGCCAATCGAGAGCATGCTACCACCCACTCCAGCGGTCAGCGTTACCAGTAACCATTGGCCGGTCGACATATCTGGGCTCATCGACAGCACCGCAAACATTACCGGAATGTTATCAACGATCGCTGAAAGCACTCCAACCGCAACATTGGCGTATGTCGCGCCCCATTGGTTGTACATTATATTTGACGCTTCGGACAGGTAGCCGATAAAACCAAGTCCACCTACACAAAGTACAACCCCGTAGAAGAACAGCAGGGTATCCCACTCGGCCTGCGCGACTTTGTTAAAAATATCGAAGGGCGTAGTGACCACGTCGTCGTTATCATTATCGTCCTTATTAGCGGCAGCAGCGGCAGCAGCGGCTGTTTCTGTTCTACGAATAAAGAAGCCAAAGAACTGCAAGTAACCTAAGCCAGTTAACATGCCGATAACCGGAGGCAAATGCAGGAAGTTATGGAAAGACACAGCGGTCAAAATGGTCAGTAAAAACAACCCAATGATGCGTTTCGCACCTCTTTTCATCGGCACGTCTTCGCCATCGCCAACAGGGTTTTCCTGAGGAATAGCAAAATGCATGATGGCGGCAGGAATCACAAAGTTAACAACCGAAGGTACAAACAGAGCAAAGAAGGTGGTGAATTCAACCATGCCTTTTTGCCATACCATCAACGTGGTGATGTCGCCAAAGGGGCTAAATGCGCCACCGGCGTTTGCGGCTACAACAATGTTGACACAAGCCACGCTGACAAATTTCATATTGTCGCCACCAACCGCCAGCACCACCGCGCACATCAGCAGTGCAGTGGCGAGGTTATCCGCGATGGGGGAGATAAAGAACGCTAAAATGCCGGTAATCCAAAACAGCTGGCGGAAGCTAAAGCCTTTCTTAACCAACCAAGCGCGTAAGGAGTCAAACACCATGCGTTCTTGCATGGCGTTGATGTACGTCATGGCTACCAATAAGAACAGCATCAATTCTGCGTATTCAAGGAGGTTATGACGTACCGCAGATTCGGCTTCATGGGTGAAGCCATTCGCTGCATATATATAGCCGATAAGCGCCCAAATAATACCGGCCGCGATGATCACAGGTTTCGATTTACGCAGGTGGATATAATCTTCCGCCATGGCCAACGCATAAGCCAGAATAAATACCGCTAGTGCGGCAAAGCCGACCCAGTGTGTGGTGAGATCGAGTAGCTCTTTGCTGTCGCCGCCGGAAGACGCAAAAGCCCCAATGGGCAATAACGTGGTCAGGAGCGCAACCAGAACAATGGAGGTGTTTCTAAGCAGGTTCAAGGTGAAATCCTCTTTCGGTGGTCGGTGGTCGGTGGTCGGTGGTCGGTCGATTGATTGATCAGTAGGTTACGCTGAATTCGTAGGGTTCAATCGAGTATAGAAGCAGTTGCCAATAAATTCCTTTTTTGAGAGCTTTTTGGATCCTGCCGCCGGAAAATCAGCCCCGCAAGAGCAGCTTCGCTAATTTAAGGCGATGCAGTCTAACTGATTAGATGCAACGTGAATACGCTGCTTTGCGGACTTCGTAATGGGTTCCTATTACGCAAAATTGCATAGGTAGCTAACTAAATGTGATAATCACCGACTACATTTCCACACCAAACTAAAATAACAGGTGGCTTTACTATGGCGAAGATGAAACGGATGTTGCCAACTCCAACACCGGAAACTCAGCATTTCTGGGACGGCGCGCGTGATGGCGAGCTATTACTACAGCGTTGTGACGATTGCAGCGATGCTTATTTCCCCCCGAGGCCTTTCTGCCCAAAATGTGGAAGCCGAAAAGTATCGGTCTTCAAAGCATCGGGTAAAGGTTTTTTGCTTAGCTACGTGATCAATACACGTCCACAGCCCATTTCTGAAACTCCCTACGCGATTGCCGTGGTTGAGCTTGAAGAGGGCCCGCGCATGATGACGAACATTGTGGAGTGTGAGCAAACCCCGGAAGCGCTTCCTTTGGATATGAAGCTTGAAGTCACTTTCGAACAGCAGAATGACGATATCACTCTGCCATTATTTAAACCGGCGGGGGCTTAGGCATGAAACAGAATTCAGTAGCAGTAGTAGGCGCCGCAGAAACCACCGACATGGGCAAAGTTCCAGGTATGTCGCAAATCATGTTGCATGCAGATGCAGCATTAAATGCACTCGAAGATGCGGGCCTTAAACCATCCGATATTGATGGCATAGCCACAGCAGGCGAATGGCCCACTTCGATCGCCCATTATCTGGGTATCACCCCAACATGGGTGGACGGTACCTTGGTAGGTGGCTGTTCTTTTATGATGCACGTGCGCCACGCAGCAGCAGCGATTAATGAAGGCCTATGCGAAACCGTATTGATTACCCATGGTGAAAGTGGCCGAAGTCGTATTGGCTCATCGCCGTATCCGATGGATACCGTAAGCCTGGCGGGTCAGTTTGAGATACCCTACGGTGTAATGGGGCCTCCCTCCATGTTCACCATCCCTGTGTTGCGTTACCTGAAAGAGTACGACTTAACCGTTGAAGACTTGGCAATGGTTTCGGTCATTCAGCGCGAATGGGCTGCGAAGAATCCGCGGTCATCCTTTAAAGATCCACTGACCGTTGATGACGTGCTTGGCTCCTCAATGATTGCATGGCCCTTCACTAAACTGATGTGCTGCCTGGTGACTGATGGTGGTGGTGCGATCATTCTTACCTCCGCAGAACGCGCTAAAGATTTCCCACAGAAGCCTGTTTATGTTTTGGGTACGGGTGAAAGTGTTGAAACACCGATGATCAGTCAGATGGAAGATTTCTGCAGCTCCAGAGCCTTCAAGGTTTCCGGCGCAAAAGCCTTTGAAGAAGCGGGCATCAGCCATGATGATGTGGATCATTTGATGATTTATGATGCCTTTGCGCATCTACCTTTATACGGCCTGGAAGATCTTGGCTTCTGTAAACCCGGTGAAGCAGCGGCGTTTATTCGTGAGCGTAATACTGCTCCCGGCGGTAAACTGCCAATGAATACCAACGGCGGTGGCCTAAGTTACATGCACTCCGGAATGTACGGTATGTATGCGCTGCAAGAGAGTATCCGGCAAATGCGTGGTACAGCTGCGGCCCAGATTGAAGGCGCGAAAATCTCCGTTAGTCATGGTGTTGGTGGAATGTTTGGTGCCAGCGGTACCGTTATTTTCACTAACGAAGCGTAACGACAGGTTCTTGTTGCGGAGCTTTGGCCGGCAACATGTAGTGCAAAGAACATGTCTAAGTTTAAAAAAGAGCCGGCTTGCTGGCTCTTTTTTTTGCCTGCGATTTTGGGTAGGTATGTGGTTTCAAATGCCGGGCATTTTGATTGTGCTTACATAAGCCCACGTTCAGCCATAGACGTAATATCAGCATCGCCAACAATCATATGATCCAAAACACGCACGTCGACCAGCGCCAACGCTGAAACTAAGGTGGTTGTGATCGCCTGATCTGAGGCGCTGGGCTCAGCAATTCCGGAGGGATGGTTATGGCAAAAAATCAGCGCCGCTGCATTGTGGTGAAGGGCGCGTTTTACCACTTCGCGGGGGTGAACATTAGCGCTGGCAATGCTGCCAAAGAACAACTCTTCAAATACAATCACGCGGTGTTGGCTATCAAGAAACAAGCAGGCGAAGACCTCGTTTTGATAGTGCCGCATTTTAGACTGCAAAAACCGTTTAGTGGTTTCAGGGCTTTCTAGCGGGTTGCTGCGCTCGAGTGTTTCGCTTAGATGACGGTTGGCCATTTCTAGTACAGCCTGTAGTTGGGTGTATTTGGCTTCCCCAAGCCCCTTACCTTGGCAAAACTGCGACTGGCTGGCCGCAAGAATGGGCCGTAATCCGCCAAACTGTTGAAGCAGGTCAGTGGCCAGCTCAACCGCTGATTTACCCGCAACACCCGTGCGTAGAAAAATAGCCAATAGCTCTGCATCTGAAAGCGAAGGTGCGCCTTTTTTAAGCAGCTTTTCTCGTGGCCGCAATTGCTGTGGCCAATCTTTGATCGTCATCGCAAACTCCATTTTGTGAATCCGTTGCGCTCATTATGCTTCTCTTCACGCTATTATGCTTGTCTGTATAATGCCATGAATAAACGCAATAGAATGAGGCTGTCCGGCCATTATTATGGATCGTGTATAGGTCAGTGTATTAGGAGCATTGTTTTATGAATCGCTTGACCAATAAACAAATTATCCTCGGTGTGACCGGTGGAATTGCCGCGTATAAAAGCGCAGAACTGGTGCGTGGGCTGCAAAAAGCGGGCGCTTCGGTAAGGGTTGTGATGACATCATCGGCCTGTGAATTCGTCACACCACTAACATTGCAGGCATTATCCGGAAACCCCGTGCACATTGATTTGCTCGATACAGACGCAGAAGCGGCCATGGGGCACATAGAGTTGGCTCGATGGGCAGATTTAGTATTAATTGCGCCGGCTACCGCAAGTTTTATGTCTAGGCTCAGTAGCGGCAGCGGCGAAGATTTATTGTCGACCCTTTGCTTGGCAACCGATGCTCAAATAGTCGTGGCACCATCGATGAACCAAGCGATGTGGCGTGATGCATTTACCCAATCTAACCTCGAAAACATCATCGAAAAAGGTGTGAAAATTCTTGGCCCCGACGAAGGCCAACAGGCCTGTGGTGACGTGGGTTTAGGGCGCATGCTTGACGTTGATCAAATAGTCATTGAGGTTGCGAATTTATTTGAAAGCCACGCGCTCAATGGCTGCCATATTATGATTACCGCCGGGCCAACCCGCGAAGCGCTCGACCCCGTGCGCTATATCAGTAATGAAAGCTCCGGTAAAATGGGTTTTGCACTGGCCCAAGCGGCTGTAGAAGCCGGTGCAAAAGTGACGTTGATTGCCGGCCCAGTACAGCAGCCAACCCCCGAGCACGTTCAGCGAATCAATGTAGTTAGCACCGCAGACATGCACGCCGCGGTGTTCGAGCACTTGCCAAATTGCGATATGTTTATTGGCTCAGCAGCGGTTGCGGATTATCGGCCGGCGCAGGTGGCTGAACGCAAAATCAAAAAAGGCGATCAGACGATGACCATCGAGCTGGTTCGCAACCCCGATATCATAGCGGAAGTGGCGAATGCTTCTGCTCGACCTTTTACGGTTGGTTTCGCGGCAGAAACCAACGACGTTATTGAATACGCAAATAAAAAACTCGAACAAAAAAACCTCGACCTGATCATTGCAAACAACGTTGCCGATAAACAAATTGGCTTCAATAGCGATGACAACGAGGTCACTATGATTTCTCGTAGCGGCTCAACCCTGCTGCCAAAAATGTCTAAAACCAAGCTAGCGCGACAGCTGATTGAACAGCTCGCACGGCACTACCTATTATCCAAGCAAGGTTAAAATGACCCATAAGTTAAAAGTAAAAGTACTTGACGCCCGGGTGGGTGTTGATTTCCCCATGCCTAATTACGCTACGCCAGGTTCCGCCGGCATGGATCTGCGCGTGTGTTTGGATGAAGCAATAGATCTGAAGCCAGGCCAAACCAAGTTATTGCCCACAGGTATCTCAATTTTTATCGACGACCCGAGTTTGGCTGCAATGATTTTACCTCGCTCCGGATTGGGCCATAAACACGGAGTGGTTTTGGGCAATTTGGTGGGTTTGATCGATTCAGATTACCAAGGGCCGTTGATGATCTCGTGCTGGAATAGGGGCGACACCACGTATAAAATTCAGCATGGCGACCGTGTTGCACAATTGGTGATCACGCCGGTGGTTCAAATGGAGCTTGAAACCGTTACAGATTTCGTTGTGTCCCAGCGCGGCGACGGCGGATTTGGGCACACAGGCCGGTCATAGTTAGCACTGCTGGTTAGGCTGCTAAATAGGCAATACGCCGTTCATATCTATTGTTGACTATAATTATTGTTGGACTGAGCGTAACCAGGCCATGATATTGCCGGTTTCGCTCAATAACTTTCATTGTTTTTTCTTCCCTTTGGCGTTTAGTTTGTGAAATCAACCAAAAAGAAAGCCGTATTAAATAACCCAACCGCTGAAAATAAGCCTGCCAATGGCGTGATGGGTTCTGGCGGAACTGCGCAGGGTTTCTTGATGGCTGCGCTGGGCCTATTTGCTGGTTTGCTGTGCGCAGCCGGAATTGTCTATTTTTTATTGATTGTCGGTGTTGAGCAAAAGCAGCGCAATGTATTAACCAACAATTATGCTGGCGCGTATTCGGCGCGCTTAAATCAAAGTATCGAGCAGATCAGGTTGCAGCAAAAGCGCCTGGTATCTAGTTTGGAAATTCGCTCTGCGGTGATAGGCAAAGACGCAGTTACGCAAACAATTTTGTCGCAATCATTAACCGAGCATGTGCCCGGTGCTGTGCGGGTCATGCTGTATTCAGCAGGCATGGCCCGAATCGATCAGCACGAAAAAGCACCTGTCGGACATGCGGCGTTGCAAATGATCGTATGGGCTGAGCAACATAAAAAAGTAGAAGCCGAGATTCACCGCACCCCAATCGGCCAGTTAATTTATACCGTTGAGCCTGTTTTAGGCCGAGACAACACACCTGCTGGTGTTCTCCTGGTGGTGTTTGAGCTTGCCGTGCTGCAACAGCCGCTAGCGTCATTGGATGAAAAAAAAGGCAGCGCTCAATTTCTGCAGCGGTTCCCTAATATTGCTGAACAAAAAGTATTTTCTGTGGGCTCTGTGGGCTCTGTGGGCTCTGTGGGCCTGCGCAGCGATAGCACAGAAATCCAACTGCTAAACTCGCGCTGGAAAATAAAATTTTCGGCGGCCGAGTCTTTATTTACAGGTTCAAAGTTTCCTGTGGATGCGCTGATAACCGCAAATATACTGTGGCTGCTAATCAGCCTCGGTGCTTTGTTTGCTGGTTACCGAATGAATGCGAAAAAGTTGAACCACAATGCGCAGGAGCTTTTTCGTTTCATGGATAACACCGTGAAGGGCAAGCACCACGCCCGTTATCAGTTTTCACTTTCTATGTTTGAAAGCTTGTCTCAGGGGTTTGAGCTGTTGATGAAGGGCTCGCCGAGCATCAAACAACGAACAGAAAGCGATAATCTACTGCCGCAAGGTCCAACCATTACTAAAGCAGGTGGGCCTGCGAAGGCCGATAAGCCGCCAGCGCGAGTTTATTCTAGCCTCGAAGCAGCTGAAGTTGATGAGTTGGAAATATCCGCAGAAATTTTTAGAGCATACGATATACGCGGTGTGTTCGAAAAAACCTTAACAATTGAAACCGTAGAATTGATTGGCCAAGCCATTGGTAGCGAAGTGATCGACCAGGGTGAGCAAGTGGTGGTGGTAGCGGCGGATGGCCGGCTATCTAGCCCTGCGCTGACACAAGCACTGATCAGCGGCTTAACCAGCACAGGTTGCAAAGTTATTGATATTGGCATTACAGCCACACCGGTGCTGTATTTTGGCCTGCATCATTTGGGTCATCAATCTGGCGTGATGATTACCGGCAGTCATAATCCGGTGGATTACAACGGCTTAAAAATTGTGATTGACGGCGTAACGTTGTCGGAACAACGTATTCAAGACCTGTACACGCGGGTGATAAGCGGCGATATGGTCACCGGCACAGGCCAGGTCGAAAGCACTCAAATTAATAACAAATATGTTGACCGAATCTGTAACGACGTCGCGTTGCTTGCGGACTCGCTAAAGCTGGTTGTCGATTGCGGAAACGGAATCGCCGGTAACATTGCGCCATTCTTGCTTAAGGCGTTAGGGTGCGAGGTGATTGAGCTATATTGCGACGTTGACGGCAGTTTTCCGAATCATCCGCCAGATCCGAGCAAAAGCGAAAACCTTCAAGATCTAATCGCTTGCGTGAGCGCCGAAGGCGCTGATTTAGGCCTCGCTTTTGATGGCGACGGCGACCGACTGGTGGTGGTTTCAGGTTCTGGAAAAATCATCCAGCCTGACCGCCTAATGATGCTGTTTGTACAAGATATACTGGCGCGTAACCCCGCGGCAGACGTCGTATTTGACGTTAAAAGTAGTAACCATTTAGCAGCCGTTATCAGTGATGCCGGCGGACGTCCCGTCATGTGGAAAAGCGGCCACTCGTTGATTAAGGCCAAGTCTGATGAAATCGGCGCGTTACTTGCCGGCGAATTTAGCGGCCATTTGTTTTTTAGGGACCGTTGGTACGGATTCGATGATGGCATGTACAGCGCAGCGCGCTTATTGGAAGTGCTATCCACTGAGGGTGCGAGTTTAGATGACCTCATGTCCGAGTTCCCGTGGTCGCCGAGCACCCCAGAGTTAGAAATAGAAATGCCCGACAGCCAAAAATTTGCTTTCGTTAGCGATTTTCTCGAGCAAGCGCAATTTGAAGGCGGTAGTCGTACCGTTTTAGATGGCGTGCGGATTGACTTCCCCTATGGCTGGGGTTTGGTTCGGGCCTCTAATACCATGCCAAAACTGACGCTTCGTTTTGAAGCCGATAACGAAGAATGCCTGTCTCGCATACAAGATATGTTCAAGCAGCAACTGCTCGCAGTGGATAACACGCTCAGTATTCCATTTTGATGGGTACTTGCGAGCAGCTTGTTCGCTAAAAGCTTTGCAACTACCGAGCTTGGGGACTAGGCTCTCCCGCTGTAATTATTATTCATTCGAAATAGCTCAATTAGCAGCGACGACTGCTGATTGAGGTTTATTGCCGAAATTCAGGAGATCCAATGTCATTAACACGTGAATCCGCCATGAACGTAGCGCAAGTGCTCACCGAGGCGCTGCCCTATATTCAACGATTTATCGGCAAGACTATCGTCGTTAAGTTTGGCGGTAACGCGATGACAGACGATGCGCTTAAAAACAGTTTTGCGCGGGATATCGTGTTGATGAAACTGGTCGGTATGAACCCGATTGTAGTGCACGGCGGCGGCCCTCAAATTGGCTCGTTGCTCGATAAGCTCGGCATTGAAAGCAAGTTTGTAAACGGTATGCGCATGACCGATAACGAAACCATGGTCGTGGTTGAAATGGTGCTTGGCGGCACGGTCAACAAACAGATCGTGAGTGATATTAACTCCAACGGCGGAAAAGCCATTGGTCTTACCGGTAAAGATGGCGACCTTATTCGAGCAAAAAAACTCGAAGTGCTGCAGCAGACGCCAGAAATGCAAACACCAGAAATTATTGATATTGGTCAGGTAGGCGAGGTTGAAAAAATAAATACCGAAGTGCTAGATATGCTGATAAAAAGTGATTTTATCCCCGTGATCGCACCCCTTGGCGTTGGCGAAGATGGCCGCAGCTACAACATTAATGCAGATATAGTCGCAGGCAAGGTTGCCGAAACACTCAAAGCTGAAAAGCTGATGCTACTCACTAACGTTGCTGGCCTTGAAGATAAAGAAGGCGAAGTGATGACGGGGCTTAGCGCGCAACAAGTGGAAGGGTTGATCGCGGATGGCACCATTTACGGAGGCATGTTGCCAAAAATTGATTGCGCGCTAAAGGCAGTGCAAGCCGGTGTTCGCAGTGCTCATATTATTGATGGGCGGGTAGCCCACGCAGTGTTGCTAGAAATTTTCACAGACGAGGGTGTGGGCACCCTCATCAAAGGCGATGCCTAATTTGTTTTGGGCATCGCAGGCTTAGCTGCCGGAGTGGATTTAACGGGTTCGGGCTTAACATTGGTGAGTCGCCCGTAACGATCAATTTTTATTTGATATTCATTGCGGGTTTCAGCAACCACAGCCGCCGCGTCATCAATCAGTTCGCTAAGCTCCGATATTTTCTTTTTATGAATCTCAATATTATTGCGAACCGGCGCAGAAATTTTACCCAATGAGCGCTCCATATTAGCCGCATCATCGTATGTGTTGCTCAGTAAGCGTTGCTGTTCAATACGGTTTTGCCTGAGTGTTTCGACCTTGTTATCTAGCTGTTTGATAATGCGGTCACGGGTATGTTCAATATCACCAATCGAAGAAAACGTACTCAGCAATAGCCGATCGGTATTTCTTTGTTCACGTATTTTTAATTGGCGTAGTTGTTCTTGAGCCATTTTACGTTCTTGTACAAGCACTTCTGAGCTAGTTAATTCACGCGCAATATGTTCGATGACCACGCCATCTTTATTGATAATGTCATACGCTGATGCTGAATATTCCGCAGGAAGAAACTCATCGATAACAATGACCCCGTTGGTGGCTGTATAGCGGTAGTAGCGGTCTTCTTCAGCTTGAACTTGTGAGCAAAGCAAAAAAACTGAAACGCTCAGCAAGATAGAAAGTGTACGCGTGCTCAAAAGGAATAAGCCTCGATGAAAAAATGGTTTAACAGTATAGCCCATATTGTTGCGGGGCATTGATCACCACACCGCTTCAATGCGTGAACTAAGGCCTGGATCCGTAGGTGTTTCTGTAGGTGATGAGTCGCCTCAGTTCATTTTGAAGATCGTTGTTTTTCTCAAGATACTCAATCAACTGATTTACATTCGCGATGCTGTAAACCTCAATGCTGAACTCCTGCTCGATTTCTTGAATCGCAGATTTTCCGCTTGGCCCCATTTCTTGTCGGTCTAAGGCGACCAATATTCCCATAGCTGTGGCATCGGATTGCTCGATGATCGACAGCACTTCACGGATTGCCGTCCCGGCGGTGATTACGTCGTCTATAATCAAAACTTGACCGGTCAATGGCGCGCCGACCAGGCTGCCACCTTCGCCGTGTTGTTTAGCTTCTTTACGGTTAAACACATAGGGGAGATCGGTTTGATGGTTTCTAGAAAGCGCGATAGATGCAGCAGAAACCAACGGAATACCTTTGTAAGCGGGGCCAAATAAAAGCTCCACAGGTGTAGTGATTTGATCTATTCGGCCGGCATAAAATTCGCCCAGGCGATCAAGCGATGCACCGTTGCAAATGTTTCCCATATTAAAAAAATAAGGACTGGCTCTTCCTGATTTAAGTGTAAATTCGCCAAATTGCAGTACGCCCTGGGCAATGGCAAATTCAATAAATTGTTGGCTGAGTGATGTTGTTTGTTGTTTCACTTTAATCCCATTTTTTACATTCTAAACTAATCCGGTATCATACCGGCTCTTGGTATGTGGAGCGAATATGAAGATCATTAGCATCAGTCTGGATGGACTTGTTGCGGCTGCGGAAAAAGGTTTTTTTAAGTGGATGGTTCAGCAAGATGCTGACGTCATCTGTATTCAGGGAACTGGAAGCGACGAATATGAATTGGCCGATGCGCTGTATCACCCAGAGCCGTATTTCGGTCATTTCTATGATGCGGTAGAGCCCGGTAAAGGCGGCGTTGCAATTTATTGTAAACAGCAGCCGCGAGCCATGATGCGTGGGTTTGGGCACTTGTTAGCGGATATCGAAGGCCGCTACATGCAAGCAGATTACGACGACGTGAGCATTGTATCGGTAGCCATACCTGAAGCAAGCAACGATGAAGCGCGGCAAATCGAACGCCGCCAATTTATGGATAAACTTCTTCAGCACCTGATTAAAATCAGGAATAAACGCCGTGAGTTTATTTTGTGTGGCGACTTTCAGGTTGCCCATCTCGATATTGATTCACTTAATGCAGAATCAGACGACAACTTTTGCTTTGACGAGCAAGACCGTGAATGGCTCGATGATGTTTTTGATGCGGCGGGTTACAACGATGCGTTTCGCGAAGTGAATGACCAGCCCAATCAATACAGCTGGCACCCGTCGCAGGATTGCGACGATTACCTGCGCGATGCTTGGCGTGTTGACTACCAGATAATCACCAACAGTCTTTCGCCAAAGGTTGAACATGCTGAGTTTGACTCGCAAACTAAATTTTCAAGCCATTTGCCACTTATTATCGAATACTCGATTTGAGCGCTAGCAAAGCGAAGAACCTATCTAGAAAAAGTTAGCACATGCCCACCATGCCCTCGGTAAAACGTTGGGCATGATCCCTAATAGAGTACAAAGCACACCCAGCGTTAACTGCTGAGCGAAAGCGAACTTACTCCGCTTGCTCTAACGCTGTGCGTTGGATAGCAATCAGGTCAGTCACACCGCCACTGGCCAGCGCCAACATGGCTTGCAGCTCTTCAGCGCTAAAGGGAGCGGCTTCTGCAGTACCTTGCACTTCAATGAACCGGCCATCATCACTCATCACCACATTCATATCGGTTTCGGCGTTAGAATCTTCCGGGTAATCCAAATCTAGAACCGGTGTGCCTTTGTATACACCCACCGAGACCGAAGCCAGTAAAAATAGCGACGGATCTTGTTTGATTTTTCCTGCTGCCATTAAGCCGCTAATCGCGTCTCTTAGAGCAACACAGCTTCCGGTAATTGCGGCAGTACGGGTTCCGCCATCTGCCTGAATGACATCGCAATCTAATGTGATGGTAATGCCCGGCATTTTCTTCAAATCAAGAGATGCGCGTAACGAACGGCCAATTAATCGCTGGATTTCTTGAGTTCGGCCACTTTGCTTGCCGCGCGCAGCTTCGCGTTGCATGCGACTATTGGTGGCCCTAGGCAACATGCCGTATTCAGCGGTGACCCAACCTTTATTGCTGCCCCGTAAAAAGCGCGGAACCGACTCTTCAACACTGGCGTTGCAGAGGACCTTGGTTTGCCCAAATTCGATTAAAACAGAACCTTCTGCATGGCAGGTATAGTTACGGGTTAGTTTGATTTCGCGAAGTTGGTCGGGTGCACGTTTGCTGGGCCGCATGTTAATATACCTTGATTGATCGAGTCAGAATGAACGTCGGTTATGGACTTGAAAAAGGGGCGCCGCAATACAAATTAGCGCCACCAGAAAAGCGCCGCATTATACCCCTATAATGCACTCGATAGGCCTGCGGATTGCGACAATAGCGTAAGCGAAGCAAATTACTGGTCCATTCATTTTGAAACGCACACAACCAGCAAAGAGAACTATTAAATGTTATCGAGTATGACCGCCTTTGCGCGCATTGAAGCAGATAGCCCGTTGGGGCGAATCAGTTGGGAGATTCGCTCGGTGAATCACCGTTATCTTGACTTAAGCTTTAGGTTGCCCGAAGAGTTTAGAGTGTTAGAACATAGTCTAAAAGAGATGGCTAAAAAGCAGCTTGATCGCGGCAAAGTAGACTGCGTAATGCGCATTCAAACACCCGATAAATCAGACCAGCCCCCGCAGCTTAATTTGGCGACGCTTCAAGGTATGAAGGATATCGAAACACAGTTATTAAAAGTAATGCCTAATGCTAAGCCGCTTAGCATCAAAGATTTGTGGAGCTGGCCCGGTGTATTTAGCGAGCTTGAAGCGGATGCCGCAGACCAACAAAAAATGGTCACGGAGCTGTTCACGCAAACGCTGTCTTCGCTAAAAGAAAACCGCGCCCGTGAAGGCGCTGACCTCTACCAAGTGATCGATTCACGTTTGCAGCGCATGCGCGAAGAAGTGGTTAAAGTCAGTAAAATTCTGCCGGATGTTTTAGAAGCGCAAAGAGCACGGCTAAAAGAGCGTTTAGAGGACTTAGGTATAGAGCTTGATCCCGGGCGTATCGAGCAAGAGATTGTCTTGGTTGCGCAAAAAATGGATGTTGAGGAGGAGCTAGATCGGCTCAATGCGCATATTGGCGAAGTGCAGCGAATCATCGACGGTACCGGAGTTGTGGGCCGCAGGCTTGATTTCATGATGCAAGAACTGAACCGCGAAGCCAATACCCTGTCTTCGAAATCAATTGCGCACGACACAACGCGCTCAGCCGTCGAGTTGAAGGTGTTGATTGAGCAAGTGCGTGAGCAAATTCAAAATATAGAGTAAGCGTTATATGAGCCAAAACAACGGCAATCTTTACATTATTTCAGCGCCTTCTGGCGCGGGTAAAACCAGCTTGGTTGAAGCGTTATTGGAGGCTGATAAAGGCCTTCAAGTAGCTACTTCGTACACCACCCGCGATAGCCGCCCCAATGAAGTTGACGGTATTAATTACCACTTTATTTCTACGTCGCGGTTTGGGCAAATGATCGGAGCCAACGAATTTGTGGAGTACGCAGAAGTGTTTGGTAATTTCTACGGTACATCGAAGCAGCAAATCAATGGTTTATTAAGTGCTGGATCCGATGTAATTTTGGAAATTGACTGGCAAGGAGCGCAGCAAATCCGCGCCATGATGCCTGAAGCGCAAAGCGTATTTATCCTTCCGCCATCTCGTGAAGCCCTTGAGCAAAGGCTCAAAAACAGGGGCCAGGACGACGATAAAGTGATCGCGGGGCGAATGGCTGCGTCAGTCGATGAAATCTCACATTATCTTGAATTTGACTATATTGTTGTAAATGACGACTTTTCAGCGGCATTAGCCGAGTTACAGGCCATTTTTGTATCGAAAAGGCTTGAATTCGCTGGGCAGAACCAGCGGCTTTCCGCTATGATTGAAGGCCTGTTGTCATAGTTTTTTGGTATGGCGACTTTTTCGTTTGGTAAATCTGAATTCCAGAGGTATGAATGGCTAGAGTAACTGTAGAAGACTGTCTTGATGCGGTAGAAAACCGTTTTGAATTAGTGATGTTGGCAAGTAAAAGAGCCAGACAGATCGCTACTGGTGGCCATGAACCCATGGTTGCTTGGGAAAACGATAAGCCAACCGTAGTCGCTCTGCGTGAAATTGAAGAAGGCTTTGTGACGACAGAATTACTGCATCGGGTAGAAGTAGAAGCAGAATTAGACGCCGCATTCGAAGAAATAGGGTTAGCTAAACCCTCCGAAGAAAAGAGCGCCGAAACTTAATTTAGGTACTGCTTAAATGGAAACTCAGCCAGACGTCGCAGGCGCCATCAAAGTGCCACCATCTGGCTTCGAGTTACTGCATCAGGATATCGTTGGATACCTTGATGAAGGAACGATCGCTCAAATCGAAAAAGCGTATTACTACGCTGAAAAAGCCCATAGTAATCAGCAGCGTCAAAGCGGCGAACCCTACATTACCCACCCCCTTGCTGTAGCCCGTATTCTTGCTGGCTTACAGATGGACCATCAAAGTCTGATGGCCGCGCTTCTACACGATGTTATCGAAGACACCGGCGTTGAAAAAAAGGAGCTGAGTGATATTTTTGATGAAACCGTCGGCGAGCTTGTCGATGGGGTAAGTAAGCTTAATCAGATTAAATTTGAGTCGCGGGCAGAGGCCCAGGCTGAAAACTTCCAGAAAATGGCTTTTGCTATGTCCCGGGATATCCGGGTGATCTTAGTAAAACTAGCCGATCGTTTGCACAACATGCGCACCCTTGGCTGCTTAAAGCCAGAAAAAAAGCGCCGTATCGCTAAAGAAACCCTCGAAATTTACGCCCCTATTGCCAACCGTTTAGGTATGTATGACATTCGGCTAGAGCTTGAAGAGCTTGGGTTTCACGCCGTGTACCCAATGCGAGCACGAAGAATCGCAGCAGCGGTAAAAGCTAGCAAAGGTCACCATAAAGAGATTGTCGACGAAATCCGCCAAGCATTGGCTGGTGCACTAGAAGCAAGAGAGATCAGAGTAGAAGTAGAAGGCCGAGAAAAACACCTCTACAGCATTTACAAAAAAATGCGCGACAATCGTAAATCTTTTTCTGAAATTATGGATGTTTATGGTTTTCGAATTGTCGTTCAAAACGAAGACCAGTGTTACCGAGTGCTCGGTGCGGTACACGGGCATTACAAACCCATCCCCGGGCGCTTTAAAGACTATATCGCGATTCCCAAAAGTAACGGCTACCAGTCACTGCATACCACGTTAATTGGTTTGCACGGCGCACCCATAGAAATTCAAATTCGCACCCAAAAAATGGAAGCGCGTGCCAATAAAGGCGTGACCTCCCATTGGTTTTATAAATCCACCGAAGCAGAAGCAGCGGAGCAAAGCGGCAGAGCCAATCAGTGGATAAAAAGCGTCATGGAGCTGCAAAAATTTGCAGGCAACCCATTAGAATTCATTGAAAACGTCAAAATGGATCTGTTCCCCGATGAAGTATATATCTTCACGCCAAAGGGCCGGATTATGGAGCTACCCAAGGGCGCAACCGCCATCGATTTTGCCTACGCAGTGCACACAGATATCGGAAATACTTGTATTGCTTGCCGTATAAACCGTCGTATTGCCCCCTTAAGCCAGCCTTTGCACAATGGCCAAACCGTTGAAATTATTACCAAATCAGAATCTAAGCCATACATTGCGTGGCTGAATTTTGTAGTAACGGGTAAAGCCAAAACCAATATTCGCCACACATTAAAGAACCAACAGCGCAGCCAATCAAGAGACTTGGGCCGTCGTTTGCTCGAACAGTCGTTATCGTATTTAGATGCTGATCTTGAGTCAGTTTCGGACGAACAGATGGCGCTGGTGTTGGAAGAGTTCGGCTTTGAAAATCAAGATGAATTATTAGAAGATTTGGGCCTCGGTAACCGCATGTCTTATGTGGTGGCGTACCGTTTATTGCTTGGCGATGCCGATGCCGATGAAAGCGAACAAGAAAACCCCGCAGCACAAGAGCCTCTGGCCATTTTGGGCACCGAAGGCATGGTGCTGAACTACGCAAAATGCTGCCACCCGTTGCCAGGCGATGCAATTATCGGAAGGCTGCGCAAAGGCCGTGGCGTAATGGTTCATATCGAAACCTGCAAAAATGTCGCTGACGATATTGCCTCAGCAAAAGAGAGCCTAATGGTACGTTGGGACCCAGAAGTTACCGGGTACTTTTCTGTTTCTTTGATGATGGAAAGCCTCAACGAGCGCGGTGTACTAGCCTCGTTGGCGGCAGCCATCTCCAAGTCAGATGCAGATATCGAGAAAATCGAATTTGCCGAAAAAGGCTCTTCTGTCGGCACCATTCACTTAGATGTTTCGGTTAAAGACCGTATTCATCTGGCGCGCTTAATGAAACGCTTACGCTCGCAAAAAGAAGTTAGCCGGGTCGTTCGGTTAAAAAACAGCGTTTAGCGTCTGCCGGTTCAACCAACACCCTTCCGTATTTTTTTGTCCGAGAATATTCATGAATAACAAACAGATCATCTCTACAGATCAGGCGCCTGCAGCCATTGGTACATACTCACAAGCAGTACGCGCAGGTTCAACCGTTTATCTTTCCGGCCAAATCCCACTAGACCCAAAAACCATGGAAGTGGTTTCTGGCGGTATCGAGCAGCATATTGTGCAAGTGTTTGAAAACCTCAAAGCAGTGGCGGAAGCAGCTGACTCAAACCTTGACCAAATCGTGAAGCTCAATATCTTTTTAACTGACTTGGGCAACTTTGCCTTAGTGAACGAAGTCATGGCGCGCTATTTTAGCCAGCCATACCCTGCCCGTGCAGCCGTAGAAGTAGCTGGTTTGCCTAAGGGTGTGGGCGTAGAAATGGATGCTGTTATCTCGCTTGAAGCCTAAACACCGGCTCGCCACGTAAAGGACTACATTCGATGAAAGCAGGTCATTCGGCAATCGAGCTGCCTGTATCTACCCTCTCTGGGGTTGGCCCAAAGTTAACCGAAAAATTTGCTCAACTGGGCATAGAAACCCTGCAAGACCTGCTGTTCCACCTGCCAGCGCGCTACCAAGACCGTACTCGTGTAACGCCCATTGGCGGTTTGTTGCCCGGCCGCGATGCGGTTATTTGTGGTTATTCAAAGGGTTCAAATATCGTCTTTGGCCGGCGCCGCAGTTTGTTGTGTAGGCTGCAAGACGACACCGGCACCGTCACATTACGGTTTTTCCATTTTAGTAAACCTCAGCAACTGCAGTTTCAGGCCGGTGCCAAACTACTTTGTTACGGCGAAACCCGCCGTGGCAGCAGCGGGCTAGAGCTTTATCACCCAGAAATCACTGTATTACCCGAAGACGCCGAGCTAAACCTAGATGACCGACTAACCCCAATTTACCCTGCAACCGAAGGCTTGTCGCAACGTAGGCTACGCATGTTTGTTGCTGAAACCCTCGGCCGGTTAGAGAAAACCGAAACTCTAGCCGAGCTACTGCCCCAAGCGCTGACTCAAAAAATGGGCATGCTCCCACTTAAAGACTCGTTACTGTATTTGCATAATCCGCCGCGCAACGCCTCGCTACGTGAACTTGATGAAGGCCAGCACCCAGCCCAGCAGCGCTTAGCATTTGAAGAATTACTGGCCCACCACTTAACGCTTATTCGCAACCGAAACCGGCTGCGCGCACACCGTGCAACGGTGTTTAACCCGCCCGCATCAAAAATAAAAGCATTTAATAAGCAGCTGGGGTTTACGTTAACTGAGCCGCAAGCGCGCTGCGTACAAGAATTATCTACCGATCTTGCACAACCACGGCCCATGTTGCGCCTGCTACAGGGCGACGTGGGCTCCGGAAAAACCGTGGTGTCTGCACTTGCTGCGCTGCAAGTTATAGCGAATGGCTGGCAAGTTGCACTGATGGCCCCAACAGAAATTCTGGCCGAGCAACACCTCGAAAGCTTCAGTAACTGGTTTGAACCATTGGGCTATCAAGTAGCGTTACTCACGGGTAAAACACGGGTAAAAGCACGGCGCGAAATCTTAGAACAACTACAAAGCGGACAAACATCTATTCTCATTGGCACCCACGCATTATTCCAACAAAGCGTTGAATATCACCAATTGGGATTAATCATCATCGACGAGCAACACCGCTTTGGTGTTCACCAGCGTTTAGAATTAAGAGACAAAGGCAGCAGCGTAGAGCGCGGGGTCATTCACTACCCCCACCAGCTCATCATGACAGCCACGCCCATTCCTCGAACGCTAGCCATGAGCGCCTACGCAGACTTAGATTTTTCGGTGATAGATGGTTTGCCGCCGGGCCGCAAGCCCGTAACCACCGTAGTGTTAAGCGACAAAAGACGTAGTGAAGTGGTCGACCGGATAAAAAATATCTGCAACCAAGGCCGTCAGGTTTACTGGGTATGCACCCTAATTGAAGAATCTGAAAACCTACAATGCCAAGCGGCAGAAGACACCCTTACACAACTACAAGCTGCCTTACCCGAGTTACGCATAGGGTTAATTCACGGCCGGCTAAAAGGTGGGGAAAAATCCGAAGTGATGGACGCCTTTAAAGGCCATAAACTTGATCTGCTAGTAGCCACCACCGTAATAGAAGTAGGTGTCGATGTACCCAACGCCAGCCTTATGGTCATAGAAAACCCCGAGCGTTTAGGTCTCGCGCAACTGCACCAGTTGCGAGGCCGAGTAGGGCGTGGCGATGCCGAAAGTTTCTGTTTACTGCTGTACCACGCTCCATTATCCGAACACGGCAAAGAGCGGCTAAAAGTAATGCGAGAAACCTCAGATGGTTTTGTGATTGCCGAAAAAGATCTAGAACTACGCGGCCCCGGTGAAGTACTAGGGACCCGCCAAACCGGCGAACTACAGTTTAGAATTGCAGACCTACTGCGTGATCAAGGCCTGCTGCCAGAAGTAAAAAAAGCCGCAATAGAGCTCATGCAAAACCAGCCCGAACGAACCGATGCGCTCATTAGCCGCTGGCTTGGTGAGGCCGAGCAATATGGGAATGTCTAATCGCAGTAAAAAGTATTAAGGCCATAGGCGATCGTAGGTGAGGGTTAATCATTTCCCGTAATAATAGAGACAGGAAATAATCGTAAGCTGCTTGTTATCAGCCACATACACCAGCCGGTTGCTGTCATCAATACGGCGGGACCAAAAATCAGCCAGGTTTTCCTTCAATGATTCCGGTTTAACAATCCCTTCAAATGGGTTTCTTTAGGTATCTAAGGTCAGCCTGTTAATGCGTTTGAGTGTCTTTCTATCCTTGAATGCTGCCAATAAAGGCAACCCTTCCAGGCTTCTTTTGTCGAAGCTAATACCTCAGTCATCCGTTAACTCATGAGGTTCTGCTATTCCTTTACGATACTGACCGATTGATCTTTCCAAACGTTCCGAATTAGCAGGGTTTTTCGATAGATATCCTTGGCCTTCAACCTTTTCTACGTTTCCCTACATTGTTATAACGAACTTGAATTATTTCTGTGTTTCCAATCGGATGTAGATTAGTTCCGATGTAGCTTCAATGAGAGAGGCAGGCTCCCAAATAAATGAGGCAGAGAAAGACCAGGCCCCAAGTTTTGCTATTGAGCTAATGGAAAATTAGCCCCAGCAAACCGATGAATTGATCAGCCGTTCGCTTGGCGCGGCTGATCAATATGGAAACGTCTAATTGCAGTACAGAGTATTAACACTGCAGTCGCTTGTTAAGTCATCGCGTAAAACGGGACGCTACCCTTTGTTTTTCTTAAATGGCCGTCCCTGTGGTTTAAACCTTAGCGATCTTTTCGCTACCGACTCAAGCCTGTCAATAAAATCATCACTACCACAGGGTAGACCTTTCTCGACGTTCCTTTGAATGACATGGGCCACTTCCTCGCTTTCAGGTAAAGCCAGCCAATCAGACCAGTTTTCTTGAGAAACACCGTTCATTGAGTCTGGTAACTCTGCAAGCAGCGGCGTTACATTCAACCCGCAATGTGCCGCAGCACTCGACCACTGATAATCTTCAGATTTTATTACCATCCCAGCTTGAACAGGGTTTCTTTCTACATAGCGAATAGTTGACCAGGTATAGGCATCATCCAGTGGCGAAGAGAAAAAACGCCCCTGCCATAAATGGCCTCTCGAACCTTTGATTTTATTAATATGTTGGGAATACCGCATGTGGAGAGGTTTTAATACTTGCTGCAAGCCCTGCTCAGAATGAGGCGTTAAAACAAGATGTACATGATTTGTCATTAAGCAGTAAGCCAGGATGGATACATCGTATTTCTTACAGTAAAGCGCAAGCCATTCCAAATAGATCAGGCGGTCTTTATCTGTGAAAAACACATCTTAACGGCGGTTACCACGCTGGGTAATATGGTGAGGAATATCGGCAAATACGCTACGAGCTAATCTAGGCATGTGAGTAGCGTACGATATTTACAAATTAAAGGGTAGCGTCCCCTTTAGCTCTCCTTTAGCTCAGGGATATATTCAGTGCCGTCCTGAAACTCATAGTTATTATTCGCTAACAGTGTTGGTAAGCGGGCCCCATTGTCCATGTCTGCGTTGTACATAGAGGGGAAGGTTTATGTATAGGGCAACGGTTTGGTTTAGTAAACTGGTCCGCGCGAAGCGGGAGGTGCGGGAAGCTTGAATGAGGGAGACTTTATAGGTACACAACCTTTCACCGTACGCACATTTTTATGCGGGTGCAGTGAAAGGCTTTTTATGACAGTGAAGCTAAGGCGTAGCAATACTCCCTTGTGCAACCAACACCGCATCACCGCCAATTCTTACGGTTAATGGCGAGCCGTGTTTATGATCCATTTCTAAATTGATTACGCTGCGGCGGTTTTGGGTGTCACCCCTGTCTACGGAAAAAGTATGGGTGCCTTCGCGAGTATGCTCAAAAGATGAAAGGTAGCTGGCGAATGCGGGCATGGCGCTGCCGACGGGTGGGTCTTCATGAATACCAATTGCAGGGCCAAGCAGCCGGGCATTAAAGTTGGCATCTTGCTGTGGGTTTTTTTCAGAAAATAAAAGTATTTCTTGGGCGGCGGTTTGCGGCGCGGTTGATTGGCTCCAGGCCGAATAATTAAAACGCGCGTTGCGTACGGTGTTGAAGTCGAACACGGGAACAATGAGGTATGGAAACCCGCAGGAAACTAACCGAGTAGAATATTTTTTACTGTCTATTGCCAGGGCATCTATTGAAAGTAGTTTAGCTAGTTCTTGGTCGGTGGGTGCAAAGCGGTCTATCACGGCAGAGGCTTGTTGGCTAAATTGCACGAAGCAGGGTTGGCCGTTATCGCTGGTTACGTTGGCGTTAATTGGCCCGGTGTTTTGAACCAGCGTTAAGGGTGTATTGTTGCCGGTGAGTGTTAGCTCGCCGCTGCTGGCCAGTATAAAGGCGGTTGCGATAATGGGGTGGCCGGCAAAATCGATTTCGTTTTGAGGTGAGAATATTCGAACGGCGTAACTGTTGCCCTGGCCTTTGGGTGCAACAAATACGGTTTCTGATAGGTTGAGTTCTCTGGCGATCAGCTGCATTTGTTGATCATTTAAATGGTGCGAGTTGGGGAGAACGGCTATTTGTGCGCCGTTAAATTTTTCGCGGGTAAATACGTCTGCGACATAATAAGGGTTGTCCATTTCCTGCTCCTCGATAAAAACTGCAATGTTTAAAATGCGATATTTCTATTGCCCGGGGTCTACTGGGGCGCTACCAATCCGATGGTCATATATTGAGTGTAACGTATGAATAGCAGAAAGTTTTGCACAAGCGGCGGGTTATTGTAAACCCCGAGTTAGGCGAAGCGCTTTGACCAGAGCAGGTTTTACAACCGAATGGGGAGCTTAGTTTTTAGATGGTTTTAGATGGTTTTAGTGGGCGTGTGCGGCAGCTTGTGCATAATCCAGGCATA
>JAESUM010000062.1 GCA_016763075.1 Pseudomonadales bacterium | reverse complement strand
CTGAATAACGACTGGAACAAGCCATATAAAAAGTCTGCTCGAGTCGTTGGCGATGTGATTGGTAAATATCACCCGCACGGTGATTCCGCAGTTTACGACACCATTGTACGAATGGCGCAGGACTTTTCTTTGCGGTATCCGCTGGTCGATGGCCAAGGCAACTTTGGCTCTATCGATGGCGATTCGGCGGCTGCTATGCGGTATACCGAAATCAGAATGAGCCGTATCGCTCACGAAATGCTCGAAGATCTCGACAAAGAAACCGTCGACTTCGCACCCAACTACGATGAAACCGAACAAATTCCAGTGGTGATGCCCAACCGTATCCCCAACCTGCTGATGAATGGTTCATCCGGCATTGCGGTGGGAATGGCAACCAATATTCCGCCACACAACATTAATGAGGTGCTGGATGCCTGTTTGGCGTTGATTGAAGATCCAGACCTCAGCATTGACGGCTTGATGGAATATATCCCCGGCCCGGATTTCCCCACCGGCGGTATTATTAATGGCCGAATGGGTATTGTAGAAGCGTACCGTACCGGCCGTGGCCGCATATATATGCGCGCTAAAGCCGAGTTTGAAACCTACGATAATGGCCGTGAAGCGATTATTGTTCGTGAAATCCCTTATCAGCTCAATAAAACCAAACTGATCGAACGAATTGCTGAGCTCGTAAAAGAGAAGCGCTTAGACGGTGTGAGCGGGCTTCGGGATGAGTCCGATAAAGACGGCATGCGTATTGTTATTGAGCTGCGCCGCGGCGAAGTGCCGGAGGTTGTGCTTAACAATTTATACTCGCAAACACAGATGGAATCGGTGTTTGGTATCAATATGGTGGCGTTGGTTGATGGCCAGCCGGGGATTCTAAACCTTAAACAAATCCTTGATGCCTTTGTGCGTCACCGCCGTGATGTGGTGACTCGCCGCACCCTTTATTTGTTACGCAGAGCACGTGAACGTGGGCATGTGTTGGAAGGTTTAGCGGTAGCGCTATTTAATATTGATCATGTGATCGAAATGATCAAAGCCTCATCTAATGCAGCTGAAGCTAAGCAAAAGCTGATTGCAGAAGTTTGGGATGCAGCGATTGTAATTCGAATGTTAGAGAAAGCCGGCTCTGAGGCGTGTCGCCCCGCTGACCTGCCTAAAGGTCTTGGCTTGAATGCTGGAAAATACATGCTTTCAGAGGTTCAGGCGCAGGCTATTCTTGACCTTAGATTGCACCGCCTTACGGGCTTAGAGCACGAAAAATTACTCAGCGAATATGAAGAAATTCTGGTAAAAATTGCTGAATACCTCGAAATTCTTTCAAATGCTAACCGGCTGATGGAAGTTATTCGCGAAGAGCTGGAAGAGATCCGGACAAACTATTCGGATGAGCGTAAAACAGAAATTCTAAGTTCACGACAGGATTTAACCGCGGAAGATTTGATCACCGAAGAAGATCGAGTAGTGACGGTTTCACACGGTGGTTATGCCAAAACACAATCGCTAGATGTGTATCAGTCGCAACGTCGCGGTGGCCGTGGCAAAGCAGCAACAGCGGTTAAAGAAGAAGATTTTGTCGAACACTTATTGGTTGCAAGCACCCACGATACTATTCTCTGCTTCAGTAACTTGGGCAAAGTATATTGGTTGAAAGTATTCCACATACCCCTCGCGAGCCGTACCTCTCGTGGCCGACCTATGGTGAACTTATTACCACTGGGTGACGGCGAGCGCATCACCAGCATTTTACCAGTACAAGAATACAGCGAAGACCATTACATCTTTATGGCAACTTCAGCGGGTATCGTTAAGAAAACGGCACTCACCAATTTTGCACGACCTCGTTCGGTAGGTTTACGCGCCATTGAGCTGCAAGAAGGCGATACGCTGGTTGGAACAGCCATTACTGACGGTCAATCTGACCTTATGTTGGCCAGTAGCTCCGGTAAAGTAATTCGTTTTAAAGAGACCGATGTTCGGGCTATGGGCCGCACAGCGCGTGGTGTTAGAGGTATTCGTTTGCCTGAGGAGCACCGCGTGATTTCGCTCACGATTCCTTCAGAAGATTCTAGCCTATTGATGGTTTGCGAAAACGGCTTTGGTAAGCGTAGCCGCTGTGACGATTTCCCCGTGTATGGGCGTGGTGGACAGGGCGTGATTGGTATTCAAGTCAGCGAACGAAACGGCGCGATGGTTGGCGCTGTACAAGTATTCAGTGGCGACGAAATCATGCTGATCAGTGATTTAGGCACGTTGGTACGTACTGGAGCAGACCAAACACCACTATTGGGCCGAAATACGCAAGGCGTTACGTTAATTCGTATTCGTGAAGATGAGCGTTTAGTGGGTGTGGCCCGGGTTGCTGAAACGGATATCGAATCCGATGAAGAAAACCAAACCGGTGAAGCGCAAGGCGATGAAACCACGAATGAGAGCTCTAGCGAGCCTTCAGCCGATAGCACAGATTCGAGTGAAACCGCCGGCAATGATCCGGAACCTGACGCTTAAATTTTAGTGCTTAAACCCTATCGGCTATATGTTAGCGCCTAGCTACGTAAATAAAGTCACGTGGTTAGAGCTGTTATCTGTGAGTATGGTCGCTTTACGTGGCCCATGCGTTCTGCGATCTATAAATGGAGTGAATGATGTCGGATACTGAAACCGGCCAGTCGGAAAACTCGGAGCAACGGTTGTCGGGGATTAGAGATGCGATCGATCGGGTTGATCGCGATATCCAACATGCCTTGAACCGACGGGTTGAGCTGGTACAGGAAGTGGCTGAGGTTAAGTTGCTCGCAGGTGGTGATGGCGCGGTTTATTATCGCCCAGAACGCGAAGCGCAGGTGCTTCGGCGCGTCAAAAAAGATAATCCAGGACCTCTCGAAGATGCCACTGTAGCGCGCATTTTTCGTGAAATCATGTCTGCATGTTTAGCGTTAGAAAAGCCCGTTGAAGTCGCTTATCTTGGGCCAGAAGGTACCTATTCGCAGTCTGCTGCCTTAAAGCAGTTTGGCTCCAGTATGAAGGGGCTTCCGGTTGCAAGTATTGAGCAGATTTTTAGTTCGGTTGAGCGCGGGGATGTATCCTACGCGGTCGTACCGGTCGAAAACTCTACCGAAGGCCCAATTAATCAAACCTTGGATTGCTTGCGGCATAGCCCGTTGACCATTTGTGGTGAGGTAGAGCTTCCAATCCACCACAATTTGCTGGCCAAAACGCCGGATACTAAGCCTAGGGTTATTTATTCCCATGAGCAGTCTTTAGCTCAGTGCCGTAATTGGCTGTTGCAGCATTACCCCAATGTTGAACAAATTGCAGTTAGTAGTAATGCCGAAGCGGCCAAACTTGCATCGCAGCAGCCCAATTGCGCCGCGATAGCTGGTGACAGCGCTGCGCTGGTGTATCAGCTACATATTCTGGAAAGCAATATCGAAGACAGTCGTGATAACACCACGCGTTTTCTGGTGTTAGGCGACCAGGATATTGGTGTTAGCGGAGATGATAAAACATCCATTATTGTGTCGACTAAAAACCGCCCCGGCGCGCTTGCAGAAATATTACAGCTGTTTCAGCACAACCAGATTAATCTTGCGAAAATCGTCACCAGACCTTCTGCCGAAGCGACTTGGGCGTATATGTTTTTCATTGATTTTGAAGGCCACCGTGATGATCAATCGGTGCGTTCGGTTCTGGATGAAATGGAACGAAAATCGATTGCAGTGAAGTGGTTAGGCTCATACCCAGTAGCGGCGATCTAGGCGATTTAATACCACCTAAACTAACGGGATTGCTCTGTATAAAACTAAGCATTTCGGCAACAATATTTAATTGATCATTTTCAGCGGTCATTCTCTTTTTATGCAAGGCATTGTCTAGCTTGTATTAAAGCGTAATGACAGCAAGCAGTGATTTATCTACACAGAGGGTCTTTTTTTGACTACTGACTTTATTAAGCTCGGTTTGCCGGGTATCCAAGGGTTGCGGCCGTACCAAGCCGGAAAGCCGATAGACGAACTTAAACGCGAAATGGGCATTACCAAAGTCATCAAACTTGCGAGTAATGAAAACCCTATAGGCCCAGGTTCAAAATCTCTCGATGCCATCAAACAAGTACTGGCTGAGCTGGCTCTGTACCCTGATGGAAGTGGCTTTGCGCTCAAGCAAAAGCTGGTAGAAAAATTTGCGCTTAAAGCTGACGAGATCACACTTGGTAACGGCTCCAGCGAAATCTTTACACTGCTTTTACGCTGTTATGTTTCGGATCAAAACGAGGTGGTGTATTCGCAGCACGGCTTTGCCCTGTACTCTATTTTGACTCGCTCAGTAGGAGCGACGCCAGTGGTCATTCCTGCCATAAACCGCGGTCACGACCTTGATGCGATGGTAGCGGCCATTAACGATAAAACCGCATTGGTTTTTATTGCGAACCCCAACAACCCCACAGGTACATACCTTAGCAAAGCCGCGATTAAGGGCTTTATGGAAAAGGTACCCGAACACGTGATTGTGGTGCTTGATGAAGCCTACGCCGAATATGTCGAGCAAGAAGATTACGCCAATGGGCTTGAGTTAGTTGGGCAATATAAAAATTTGGTGGTTACTCGCACGTTTTCGAAAGCTTATGGTTTAGCTGCGCTGCGCATTGGCTACGGCGTTAGTAATACTCAAGTTGCAGACATGATGAATAGGGTTCGCGAACCCTTCAATGTCAACAGCCTAGCTTTGGTAGCTGCTGAAGCAGCGCTTGATGACGACGCCCACTTGGAAAAAAGCCGGCGCTGTAACCGAGAAGGTATCCAGCAGCTTGTTGAAGGCTTTAATAAAATGGGGCTTGAATACATTCCTACTGTTGGGAATTTCATATCCGTCAATGTAGGCCGAGACGCCACTGACGTGTATCAGGATTTACTGAAGCACGGAATGATTGTACGGCCCATCGGTGGGGATTATGAATTACCAAAATTCCTGCGCGTGACCATTGGTTTACCTGAACAAAATAAAGCGTTTTTAGATGCATTGGCAAAGGTTTTAAGCTGAGTTTTAATCATGAATGCTACTCCTGAATTGCAGCACTTTAAGACGCAACGGTTGGTCATTATCGGTTTAGGTCTTATCGGTGGCTCTTTAGCCTGTGCGCTTCAAAAAGCTAGGGCCGCTGGCGACGTATCTATCGGTACTATTGTTGGCTGTAATCGCTCGCTTGAAGGGCTTCAAAACGCCCAGCAGCAAGGCATGATTGACGAATACAGCACGGATGCCGCTGAAGCGGTAAAAGATGCAGATGTGGTGATATTGGGCGTGCCCGTGTTGTCTATTCGCCCAATGCTAGAGCAAATCCGCGAATACCTAAAACCAGGCGCAGTGGTAAGCGATGTTGGCAGCGTTAAAAAAGTAGTTGTGAACGACATGCAAGAACTGTTGGCAGATACTGGCGTTCATTGGGTTCCGGCGCATCCTATTGCGGGGTCTGAGCAGTCCGGTGTTAGCGCTGCACGAGCTGACTTGTTTATAGATCGAAAAATCATTTTAACTCCCCCTGAAAACAGCGACCCGCAAGCCGTTGCTACCATAGATGCCATGTGGCGCGGCACCGGTGCGCAGCGTTTTCATATGAGCGTTGACGAACACGACAGGGTGCTGGCCGCAACCAGCCATTTGCCGCACCTTTTGGCATTCTCACTGGTGGATACATTGGCTAATCAAGACCAAGGTTGGGATGTATTTAAGTTTGCTGCTGGTGGGTTTCGCGATTTTAGCCGAATAGCCGCAAGCGACCCACAGATGTGGCACGACATATTTCTGACCAACCGAGATGCGGTGGTTGATGCTTTGGATCTGTTTACCGCAGATTTAGCACAACTTAGACAGCAGTTAATGAATGAAGATGGTGAATCCCTGATTGAAACCTTCAAGCGTGCCAAGGCCGCAAGGGATCATTTTTCCGGACAATTTACAAAACAGGATCAGATCAATTGAGTAAAGAAATGCAATTTGTTGCAGCTGCTGGCGGCCAAATTAAAGGCCGTATTCGTGTTCCTGGCGACAAATCAGTCTCCCACCGCTCCATTATTTTGGGCTCTATTGCAGAAGGCACCACTCAGATTGAGGGTTTTTTAGAAGGCGAAGATAGCCTTGCTACGCTGCAAGCTTTTCGCGATATGGGTGTGCAAATTGAAGGCCCGGATCAGGGTAAAGTGACTATTCACGGCGTGGGCTTAAACGGCTTGCGTAAACCAGCTAAAGCGCTGTATTTGGGTAATTCAGGTACTTCAATGCGTTTGTTGTCGGGTTTGTTGGCGGCGCAATCTTTTGGGGTGACACTCACCGGCGATGCTTCGTTAAGCTCAAGGCCCATGAACCGGGTTGCTATACCGTTGCGTGATATGGGCGCAGTAGTAACCACGGCAGACGAAGGCCGACCGCCGCTCGAGTTTTTTGGTGAGTCGGCATTAACCAGTACCGATTACCAAATGCCGATTGCCAGCGCGCAAGTGAAATCTTGCTTATTGTTGGCTGGCCTTTACGCAGAAGGCACCACCAAAGTAACCGAGCCTGCGCCAACGCGTGATCATACCGAGCGCATGCTCAATGGTTTTGGCTATTCGGTAAAGTCAGAAATGACCCCAACCGGAAAGCAAATCAGCTTAACCGGCGGTGGAAAGTTAACCGCGATAAACATTCGCGTGCCATCTGATATCTCATCCGCTACATTTTTTATGGTGGCGGCAGCGATCACACCAGGCTCCGATCTTGTGTTGGAGCAGGTAGGGATCAATCCAACCCGTATTGGCGTGATTAATATCCTTAAATTAATGGGCGCTGATCTTAGCTTGTCGAATGAAAAAGACGCCGGCGGCGAACCCGTTGCAGATATTTCAATTCGATACGCACCCTTGCATGGGATCGACATCCCTGTTGACCAAGTCGCGCTCGGTATTGATGAATTTCCGGCACTGTTTATAGCCGCAGCCTGTGCACAGGGCACAACCCGATTAAGTGGCGCTGAAGAGCTGCGAGTAAAAGAGAGTGATCGGATTCAGGTCATGGCCGACGGTTTGGATATTTTGGGTGTTAAAAACACGGTAAAAGAAGACGGTATTGTCATTGAGGGTGGGGCTATTTCGGGCGGAACCGTTGAAAGTCACGGGGACCACCGCATCGCTATGTCGTTTACGGTTGCAGCACTGCGCGCAACCGGCGACATCACCATTAATGATTGCGCAAACGTGGCCACCTCCTTTCCCAATTTTGTTGAACTGGCAAACGAAGTTGGAATGAGCGTCGTGAGCCGTTAAGCAGGCGGCATCGTTTTTACATTAATACCACTAAAATTAACTTTAGAGTCTTAGGCAATGCCGCAAAATAGTTCAGGAACACCTCAAAACGGTCGAAACGAAAAAGCATTGGTGATCACCGTAGATGGGCCAAGTGGCTCTGGCAAAGGCACGCTGTGCCAAAAGTTGGCGCAGCACTTAGGTTGGAAATTACTCGATAGCGGTGCGTTGTACCGACTAGTTGGCTATATAGCTGACAAGAAAGGCATAACGGCCCCCTCTGAAATCGCTGATCAGGCACTAAAACTCGATATTGAATTCATTACCGACCCTGCGACCCGTGAACTTTGTTCTATTCTAGAAGGGCAAGATGTAACCCGCAGTATCCGCACCGAAAGCTGCGGCGAATTAGCCTCAAAGGTTGCCGCTATTCCGGCGGTTCGAGCTGCATTGTTGGAGCGCCAGCGAGCCTTTCAAGTAGCGCCGGGTTTGATTGCAGATGGCAGAGATATGGGTAGCGAAGTTTTCCCAGCTGCAGCGCTAAAAATATTCCTCGATGCAGATGCTGAAGAACGAGCTAACAGGCGCTATAACCAGTTGAAAGAAAAGGGCTTTGATGCTAATCTCGCAAAAATTTTTGAAGAGATACAAGCTCGCGACGAACGAGATTCGAAGCGTTCAAGCTCTCCCTTGGTGATTGCCAAGGACGCGTTGGTGGTTGATAGCTCGACATTAAGTGCCGACGAAGTATTTAATACCGTGCTTAAAGCGGCCCAATCGCTTATTTAGCGCAACAGTTTTTGATGAATGCATGATGTTATTCGGTGCGTATATTTAGCCAGATGGTTCGCAGCGGATTTTTTTAACTACCCACGTGTTGGCAACGTGGCGTGGTCGGTTTCTGCTTGCAGATATTGATCATTATTTAAACGGGTATAAACAATGAGCGAAAGCTTTGCTGAATTATTTGAAGAGAGTCTATTAACGGTCGAAATGACCCCCGGTGCAATTGTTACCGGTATCGTCGTTGATATTGATTCCGAATGGGTTACCGTTCACGCAGGATTAAAATCTGAGGGTGT
>JAESUM010000061.1 GCA_016763075.1 Pseudomonadales bacterium | reverse complement strand
AGGAGGCTACCTCCTCGTAGTCGGAGCGACTTTCCCCGCTATCTTGAGCTTCGTGGTATTAACTCAGCTAGCGACCTCAGTGAGTTTGCACTGCTAGGTTATACCGGTGCCAAATTGCCTGACGATGGGTTTGAAATTGTCCACCCTTTCTACGAAATGACATCGGAATTCGAGGTCATAATTGAGGTCGCGGGGTTTAGGTACGAATCAGAAGTTGATATTGACGACATTAATCTAAATGACAATATTAGCTTTACTGCCGAACCGGATAACAACTTCGATAAGAATGCGATACGAATAGAACTGGACGGCGCAAAGTTAGGCTATGTAAGCCGTAGCCACACAGGGCTATTTCAGCGCTGCCTAGCAGGAGGCTATAGTGTCGAGGCGGACGTTTTCAGAAAGAATGGAACAGCAGCTCGACCTTTAGTCTATCTTTTTACTCGTTTTTCTCTTGTAGAAGAGAAGGCATAAGCTGGCTAAGACATCCACCCACCAAGTCTGGGGACACAATACCAATTATTTGATGCGCTCGCCTAACAGCACGATTGATCAATCGATTAAGCATTAATAGCCTAAAACCCGGCGATAGATCTCTTACATCGTTATTTCAGCAACCGTTTATGCAACAGGGTTTGTATATCTCTCCTGGAATCGAGAATCGCGTGGACAAATACCACTCTATTAATGGTTTCATAAATGATTCGATAGTTTGACGAGACTAACTCTTTTATTTCTGGCATGCCTATATCAATTAGCTCTTTTGGCGAATGCCCTCGCTCGGGAAGCTCTCCCGAACTAACAACGGCGGCTTCGAGTTCTTCGATGATTTTTGAGGCTATGCTGTCGCTAACTTGCTGGAGATAGTAATCGTCAATTTCGAGCAGATCGTTTAGTGCTGATCGAGATAACTCGACCCGATAGCGCACTATTTTAAGCCCCGTTTAGAGCGCAACTCCTTAAAGGCTTTTTTAGCTGAAACGGTATTGTTGTCTTGAATATCTTTGTTGCTTTGCGACAGCATTTTTAGCAACGCCAAAGTTTCCTGGGATTTTTCATAATCCGTCACCGACATGAGTACCATTGAAGCTTCGCCATTTTGGGTAATCACCATTGGCTGATGGGTCTTTTTTACCATTTCGGCAATCTTGGCGGCGTTTGCCTTTAGGTAACTGATCGGTTTGGTGTTTTTCGCTAGATTCATGGGCATTCTCTCCGCAATTCGTACGACCGAAATTTAGACTAAATATAGGTCGATCACAACTATTTTGGAGTGCCGAATATTATATTCAACTCTCAATACATTCGTTTTTGATAACCGAGACTCCTGACACTGCTCCGGACTAGTTATGACTCTGTGAGCGTATCCCTTGTTGTGCTAGAGCGTTCTTGATACTGCAATATAAAACTATAAAGCACCGGCAGCACCAGCAGATTTAATACCATTACTGTCAACATACCACCCAACATTGGCGCTGCGATACGGTGGGTGACATCGGAGCCGGTGCTGCTGCTGAGCATGATTGGAATTAAACCGGCCATGGTCGAAATTGCGGTCATAGCAATGGGGCGTACTCGTTTTGAGGTGGCGGATGACACTGCTTCTTTGATCTCCTCTATGGTTAAGTTTGAGCCCGCTTGGCTACGCCGCTGTGCTAGTTCTGTATCTATAAAACTAAGCACTAGCACGCCAATCTCTGCTGCCATTCCGGCTAGCGCAATAAACCCAACCGCTACAGCCACAGACATATTGTAGTCGTTGAGGTAGATCATCCAAATCCCGCCTACCAAGCCAAAGGGAATAGAGATCATTACGATAAGCGGCTCGGTGATGTTTCTGAAATTGAAATAAAGCAGCAGAAAAATAAGTAACAGAGTAACGGGCACCACAATAGTTAGGCGCGCTGCGGCACGTTCCATATATTCAAATTGGCCAGACCAGGTGACGGTGTAGCCTGCGGGCACATTTAAACGCTGGCTTAATAATGTTTTGGCCTCTGCAACGAAACCGCCAATGTCGGTCGTGGATATGTCTACGTAGATCCACGCATTGGGCCTGGAGTTTTCGCTTTTTATGACCGGTGGGCCACGGGTATATTGAATATCTGCGACCATCGCCAATGGGATATGCCCACCGCTGGGCGTAGCTATTAGCACTCGGTTGAGGGTTTCCATATCGCCACGTAGCGCTCGCGGGTAGCGCAAATTTACGGGGTAGCGCTCAAGCCCTTCTACGGTTTCTGTGATATTCATTCCACCCACTGCGCTTTGCAGCACGTCTTGCACGGCTCCTACGGTTAGGCCGTAACGCGCGGCTTTTTCTCGGTCGATATTAAAATCTAGGTAGTAACCGCCCACGGCTCTGTCGGCAAAAACCGAGGTGGTGGCTGGCATGGTTTTAATCAGTTGTTCTATATCCTGAGCCACGTTTTGCAGTACGTTTAAATCAGGCCCTGACACTTTGATACCCACCGGGGTTTTAATGCCGGTCGACAACATATCAATACGGGTTTTGATCGGCATGGTCCAAGCGTTGGCTAAGCCCGGAAACTGTAATTGCTGGTCCATTTCAGACATCAATTGTTTGGTGGTTTTATTGGGGTTTGGCCATAGTTCCTTGGGCTTTAGCCGAATAGTAGTTTCTAGCATCGATAACGGTGCGGCGTCGGTTGCGGTGTCTGCACGGCCAACTTTACCAAATACGCTTTGCACCTCTGGAAAGGTTGCGATAATTTTGTCGGTTTGCTGCACCAATTCTTTTGCTTTGGTGATAGAAATACCCGGAAAGGTAACCGGCATATATAAAATGTCGCCTTCATCCAGTGGAGGCATAAATTCGCTGCCCAGCTTGGAATAGGGGTAATAGGTGGCTGCCAACAATCCTACTGCGAGTAACAAGGTAAGGCTGCGCCACTTCATCGCGGCTTGTAACAGTGGGGTGTGCAGGGCATGCAGCAGTTGGTTGGCTGGGTTTTTATGCTCGGCGATAATGTTCCCGCGCAGCAAATAGCCCATCAGTACTGGCACCAGTGTAATGGCCAAAATTGCAGATGCCGCCATGGCGTAGGTTGCAGTAAATGCCAAGGGGCTGAACATTCGCCCTTCTTGCGCTTGCATGGTGAATATGGGCAGGAATGAAACGGTAATCACCATCAGCGAGAAAAACAGCGCTGGGCCGACTTGCCGTGATGAGTCACCAATGGTTTGCCAATGTTCATCGCGGGTTAAGGCTCGGCCCTTTTCTGCTCGTGCTTTGCTTAATTCGCTGTGGGCGTTTTCAACCATTACTATCGCGCCATCTACCATGGCGCCAATGGTAATGGCAATGCCCCCAAGGGACATGATGTTGGCGTTCAGGCCCTGAAACCGCATCACAATAAAGGCCATCAATATGCCCAGCGGCAATGTAATAATGGCAACAAATGCCGAACGCGCGTGCAGCAAAAATAGAACAACCACCAAACTCACGATAACCAATTCTTGTAGCAGTGAGGTGTTTAGACTGGTGACGGCTCGTTCGATTAAATCGCCCCGGTCATAAACCGGAATAATTTCTACCCCTGCGGGCAAACCGTTTCTTAGTTCATCAAGTTTTTTTCGTACCGCTTTTATGGTGGCTAAGGCGTTTTCACCAGAGCGCATGATAACGACGCCGCCTACCACTTCGCCTTCGCCGTTTAGCTCAACTAACCCACGCCGCAGCTCTGGCCCAATATGTACATTGGCGACATCTTGAAGGCGTACCGGCGTACCGCTTGAACCTAACCCAACGGGAATGTTATTAAGATCGTCGACGGATTGAATGTAACCCTTTGCCCGAACCATGAACTCGGTTTCGGCCATCTCGATAAGCCGCCCACCAACGTCTCGGTTTGAGTTTTTGATGGCTGCTTTGATATCAACTAACGCAATGTTGTAGCGCTGTAGCGCAAGCGGATCGACTTCAACCTGATACTGCTTTACATACCCACCAACAGACGCGACCTCCGCAACGCCTTCAACGCTTTGTAATGGGTAACGCAAATACCAGTCTTGTATTGAGCGCAGTTGCGCCAAATCATGGCCGCCGGTTTTATCGACCAATGCATATTCATACACCCAACCAACTCCGGTAGCATCAGGGCCCAGGGTTGGCGTGACACCACGCGGCAAACGGCTACTGACATAATTGAGTGACTCCAACACCCGGGACCTTGCCCAATACATATCGGTGCCATCTTCAAAAATAACGTACACAAAGGAAATTCCAAAGAATGAATAACCACGCACGACTTTGGTTTTTGGAACCGACAACATCGCAGTGCTGAGTGGGTACGTGACCTGATCTTCCACCACCTGCGGCGACTGCCCCGGCACTTTTGTAAGAACAATAACCTGAACATCAGATAAATCAGGAATGGCATCTAACGGGGTGTTTTTGTATGCATACAAACCTACCAAAACAATAATTAAAGTGGCCAGCAATACCATAAATCGGTCGCGTAGCGCTGCGTTTATAATGAAATTAATCATGCTGAACACCTGTGCGTACGCCTACGTTTTCACCCACACCTTTCAAATCATTTACTACATTTTCAGCGGGTTTATTATCATGGGGCTCTAATGAAACTCGGCCAGTTTGTTGATCTGAAGATTTCATCATTTTGAGCGTTGCTTCGTTTAGTTTTGATTCTGAATCCAATAAAAATTGCGCTGAAACCACCACCTCTTCACCGGCTTTAACACCTTCAAGTATCGCTACGTTTCCGTTGGACTCTAACCCTAAAGTAACCGCTCGCGGCTCAAACGCACCCCCTCCCAGTGCCACAAAAACCTGTGGTGTGTCTCCAGAGCGAAGCACGGCCGCTACGGGAATCACCAGGTTACTTTTAGTCATCTGAGCTTGAATATTAACCCGTGCAAACATCTCTGGTCGTAACAAACCTTCGGCATTATCAAAAACCAGACGTACTTTAACGGTACGCGTATTTGGTTCACCATAAGGGTATATATAATTAACAATGCCTTTAAATAACCTTCCGGGTACAGATGCGGTTGTCATCTCTACTTCATCACCGAGCTTCAGCCAGGGTAATTCAAATTCAAAAATATCGGCATTCACCCAAACCGTATTTAAATTCGCCATCATATATAGCTCGGTTTTTGGCGTAACAAATTGCCCTGCGCGCGAGCCAATACGAATTATCGTGCCCTCATGTTTTGCGTGCAGTTTAATATACTCTCTGGTGTTTTTTGTTCGTTCTATCTCACGTATTTGATCATCAGAAACGTCTAGTAGCACCAGTCGCTGACGCGAAATATTTACCAGCTCCGTTGCTGTTTTTTTAATGCCACTAACTGGGCTTTCTTTTAGCGCTTCTAAATTATTCAGCGCCAAAATATACTCTTGTTGTGTAGCTAGAATCTGCGGAGAATAAATACTAAGAAGAAGGTCATTCTTCTTTACTATTTGCCCTTCTTTATTGGCCCACATATTTTCAACCCAACCATCAACTCGTGGGTGAATACGAACCATGCCTTCCTCATTAAAACCAATTTTCCCAAGAGCACGAATAGTTCTGCTCATCGGCATTCGTTTTGCCAGTGCCGTACGCACGCCCATATTTTGCATCACCACCGGGTCAATGGTTACTGTAGCTGCTGATTCTTTCGCTTTTGATTTATCCGCATAGACCGGCAAATAGTCCATACCCATTGGGCCTTTTGCCGGCACTGGCGAGGTTATATTTGGATTCATAGGGCTGCGGTAGAATAACGGTTTTATCTCTTGTTCTGGCTCCATGACTGGCTCCATTACTTGGACTTCACTTCCTCTAGAAAGAAAATTATTTGGTGTGAAAGCAATGCCGGCACCGATGCCGACACCGACCATAAGTACCGCAGTCATTTTTAGTGCATTAATACTATTCATAGATATTTCCTTCACCAACTGCGGCCTCAAGTGTAGCTAACGCCTGATGTGCATGGGTTACTGCTTGCCAATATTTAAGCTCATATTCAAATTTAGTCATTTGCATATTTACCAATTTATAGAAGTCAATTTGGTTAACCTGATACTGCGCCAACATGCTAGAAATAACCTGGCCGGCCTGAGGGATAATCATTTTTTCATATAACAACTGTTGCTGGAGCGCGCGTTTATAGTTAGTTGAATAGGTTGCAATCAACGCCTTAACTTTCATCATTTCATCTGTTGATTTATGCTGTTGGTTTGTTATCTCGAAGCGGCTTTGAGAGATATTCTTTGACTGTTTGGCCCCTGCATACAACGGTATTTTTACGCCTACCATAATGGACACAAGGTCAGATCTAGCGTTAGATCGTGCGCCATAATTAACCGACAAATTAAAATCTGGATACAAATCACGCTGTGCTATTTTAAGCTTTGTTTGTGCAGCGGTGACTTGTTCGCCGCGTTTTTTTAGCCTCGGTTGAGATTCCATTGCTTTCTTTTGTAACATCTCTTGTGAAATTATATTCAGTATTGTTGTTGTATTTTGCACGCCTATGACTATTGGTGAGCTAAGCGCCCTACCCATCAAATAGTTGAGTTTTATAACTTGTTTTACACGCTGAGACAGCAGTCCGGTTTCTTTGTCTTTTAATTTTGACAGCTCTATTTTGGCAACCAAAACATCCTGAAAGCTCCCTACCCCAGCTTGATATTGTGTTGTTGCAACATCAATAAACTGGCGCATGAGAGCTTTGTTTAACATTAAGGTTTCTATCGCACGGTCAATGTAGTGAATTTGCCACCAAGCTATTTTGACAGCCTGGGCAACCTCAATTTTATGTTGATTGGCTTCATGAAATGCACTTAGTGCGCTTTGCTTTGCCAACTGTTTTTTGAGGTCAAGCTTTCCTGGAAACGGCAACGCCTGTGAAAACCCAATTTGAAGCTGGGTCATTGGTTCTTGGCTTCTACTGAAGGTATCCGTTGGAAAGTTAACCGCGCCAAATGTTATGGTTGGATCTGGTAAGGCGGAAACCTCTGGTGGAACCAGCATTAACGCATCGTATTGCGCTTGCATCGCGGCAACTGCTGGATTGCTATCTATCGCCGTTTTTACCGCATATTCTACGGCTAAGTATTTTGGTTTTAAAAGTTGCGTATCTTCCTTTGAATGAACAACCAGCACTGCTGCTTGCGAAGGCATTGCTAGAAATAAGAATACCGTTAGTACCAACAACCATGCCGATACCGAGCCGTGGCACCTGCCCAATATGCTGGATATTGAATCTGTGAAATATTTCATTTTTAACCTAATGTTCTGCTCATGTATGCGTATACAGAGATACACAATAATTTCGTTCTAAAACTACGCGAAAGGGTAAAACGAAGTACCAACATGCCTACCTTCAATTCATTTGGTGTTATGAATTTTGGGCGGAACTATGCTGATTTAGGAAAAAATCGGAGGGCGAAAAACAGAAGTGCGCGAACGATCATAAAACCGAACGCTATAGGCGGTATGTGCTACTGAAAATGGCAGGAACTGTAACGGTATAAAACTGTGTATCAAGGCGCTTGCACAGCCGCCCATATCACAGTGGGTATCGCAGCAATTCTGTGAAGACTGCATTAATTTGTCTTGCTCATTCATCACGTGATGCTGGTCGCTTGCGCTCGCAGAATCAGACATCATCATTGGCTGGCCACTGCCCATTTGGCAGCCGGTATTGGCCGGCAACCAAAGCTGAGCCGCTATGCCTTGCGTAGCAAGGGCCAGCAACAGCCAACCAAATATAACTTTTTGAAGCGTCAACAGCATAAATAGAATAAATGTGAATGAATGAAAACAACGCCAGGATTACCCTACCCTGACCATTGAGGCTAATTATAGTTCATGTCCGGTGCAATTCGGCCTGTCATTTTTCAATAACAACGATAACCATTCGCTTTGGTTCGCTTGCTCCAAACACTTTCGTTTATTAACCGCATAAAACTTAAGCGCCATATTGCGCTCATACTTTGACATCGATATCGCCTTAACTAACTTTTCTGCTACATCCTCCGCCGCACTTACATCTACATTGGTGAAACTTAACAGCAAGGCTTGTGGTGCGGATACATCGAATTGAAATTTCGATAAAAAGTTAAGGTGCTAAGCCTTGTTTTCGTGCCTTTCGTTCAAGTAGCGACTCATCATGCATATCGAGTAACTCGCTAATCAAATGCATGCCGCCAGCTTGAAGGCTTATTGAAAGCTCGTTTGGCAGGCGTTTGGTGAGGGTAGTGGCCAGTGCGGCGCGGCGTTCAGCATACAGTTTACGCCTCTTTTTTATGTGCAAACTGAAGTGGTCTTGGGCCATAAACTCTGCGATGACTTGCTGCTCTATTTGAGAACCAGCGCTCGACAGATAGGTGAAATGTTGCTCGAACTTAGCTTGAAGCTGCTTCGGCACGACTATGTAACCGAGCATTAACTTGGGTGCCAACACCTTGCTGAATGAACCGGTGTAGATCACTCGGTTGTTTGCATCTAAGCTTTTTAGCGCTGGCAGCGGTTTCTCGCCGTAACGGAACTCGCTGTCGGAATCATCTTCAATAATCCAGCTATCAGCGGAAGCCACCCAGTGCAATAACTCCATTCGGCGCACCAGCGATAAACTCACCCCCATCAGCGATTGGTGGGTTGGCGTGACCAGCGAAAAACGGGCATCCGGTGCCGTGGCGATTCCCTCACTGACGCAAATACTACGCGCGTGCTTGTTAGTAAGCCGGTTGCATAATTTGCGTGGAAAGGCATCCAGCGCCGGTAGGCCTATCTGCAATGGTAAGGGTTGTGAATCAGGCAAATCTAATATTGATTGTCCGCCGGGTTTGGCTTCAAACTTTAGTACTCCGTTAGCTATTACCCCTGTAGCAATCAGCGCAGGGTCTAAATTTGGGTTAACGCGGGTGCCCGCTGCACCTTCCCCAACAATATAACCCTCGGCTAATAGCAGCTCGCAACCGCGTTCAACAGAGCCCCGTGAACACCCAAGCTGCGCTGCAAGATTACGACTGGAAGGTAGCCGTGCCCCAGGCGGCAGATGGCCCGACAATATTTGATCTGTGACTTGCTGGTATATCGAGCGATATATCACAGCTTTGTTACTCGATAATTACAGCTTTAACGCCTTAGTCTTATCCATATGGCCCATTAGTTAACTCAATTTTTGAGAGGGCCATGTTGGGTGTAAAGTCTATCGTGTGGCCATGCAAGCGCAACCGTTTATATAAAGAGCCACTGTTAGTACCTGCCGCACAGCGGAAATGCACACAGTAGAGCAGCTCAATGCAGATCGCCATTATTACGGCGCGGCCATTGATACTGCACCTGATGATCACCCAGCGCTTGCACCCCCTTCAGACTAACTAAAACCCGCGACCTTTTAAGGTCAAAGAGTGGCTCAATATACAAAACAATTTAGACCCTCTTAAAATATATCTTAAAAGTTTTTGGGCTATTGATGAGCAGATTAAACCTACAAGAAATACTACCAGCAACTTATAAAGCGATGCTAGCTATGGGATCCTATTTAGAATCTACCAGCCTTTCAAAAACCTTAGTTGAGCTAATAAAAATACGTGCTTCACAAATAACCAAATGCGCGTACTGCATACAAATGCACGCGGATATTGCTAAAAAACAAAGTGAAACCGAAGATAGAATTTAGGGCTTATTAGGCTGGCATGAATCGCCGTTATTTTCATAGAAATAGAAAGCCATTCTCGCGTTAACAGATTCGATTACTAACATTTCTGGCAGTGAGGTTTCAGACAATATTTATAATGAGTGGTGAAAACACTTTGACGAAGAACCGCTGGCACAATGCATGATGGCCATTGTTCAAATTAACTGTTGGAACCGGATAGCGCTTACAACAAAAACAAAACACTGAAACGTGAAAAACCAAACAAACGGAATGTTGCTTGGCTTAGCCGGTGTTAGTGCATTTGAGCTGACCTGCCTTTCATCATAGCCTGCCTATCCACTATGCACCGAGTGCATTAAACAATATTCCACCCGAAGCATATTTTTGTTTTTTGGCACCTGTCTTTGGTCAGCCCGCTGTTGGAATTTTTTGTTTGGTATAAAGGCGTGGCTCTTTGGAGGCGTTGCTAGAGTTAGCCAAATACAATTACTACAGCCCTTTATTACATTAATTTACGCGGGTCTTCTTCTTGGAGAAAGCGTCGAACCCGCCACATTGATATTTTGATTTCTTGTATTGGTCTCAGTTTTTCTAGGCAAGAAAGTTTACATTACTCGCTAACAGCGCTTTAACTATTTGTTACAACGCAACGCCGCTTAATTTTTGCATTAATAGAGGATCACCATGACAGATTTTAAACAGTATTTTTTTATCCGCTATATTTTTTGTCGCGTTTTCTATTAGTGGCGGCGCTAACGCTGCTGAGTCTACTATCGGCATTTTGGCCTTTGATGGTTTCCTCACCGGCGACGTAACAGCTCCTGTAAAAGTCTTTGGCACTTCCACCAAAACGTCTTGATTTCATTCTTATAAAGTAATCATAATTTCGGCGGCTAAAACTAAAGTAGTAAAGTCTGAAGAGGGCCTTACTCTGATTGCTGACCATACAATTTATGATGATCTTGATTTAGATGTAGTGATTGTTCCTAGCGCATACGATATGAAACCAACCCTTGGTAATAAAGACCTGATTCGTTTTATAACAAAACCGAGGAGTCTACTTCATGGATAGCAAGTAACTGTTCCGGTGCATTACTATTAGCTGAAGCTGGTATTCTTGATGGCATGAAGGCCACTACATGGGCTGGCGGTGAAGCCAACTTGAGAAACTTATATCCAAAAATTGATGTTCAGTTTGATACAAATGTAGTGGTAGGCGCAAAGTAGTCACTTCAAATGGTGGGCCGGTTAGCCCCCAAGGGGCATTGGTTTTGTTAGAAAAAATGAGCTCAAAAAAATTCGCGGATGAAATTTCACCGGCCATTCAGTTTGATCGTATTGTCGGTTCATACAATTAGCCTTAGAACGAATTTGGCTTAACTTAAAGCCTTACGCCTGCTCCAGGCCAAGTTTGCCATATTTTTCGGTGCAGGCCACCGGCACACCCTACTAAGCTTCCATCAGAACCAATCGCCCGGTGGCAAGGTATGACAATGGCCACGCGGTCGCGCCCATTAACTGAAGCTACTGCCCGAACTGCCTTTGGTTTATTCATAACTGCGGCCTGCTGTTTGTAGCTACGGGTTTCACCGTATGGAATTTTTTGCAGTTGCACCCAAACACTTTGCCTAAAATCTGTGCTCGGTGTATGCAGCTCAACTGAAAACTTCTTCCGCTCACCTGAAAAATATTGCGCAAGTTCAGACTGAAGCTGATCTCAATGAGAATGCGACCCCGTAAAATAACAGCGTCTAATCTTTTACATAAATCTTTAAGTTCAGTCTCTAACATGCGCCCGCCGGTGAATTCTAATAAACAGATACCGGCCTCTGTAGCGCATGTAAACATTGGCCCTATGGGTGTTGTGAACCGCACAATATTAATTACATTTTTTGGCGCTTCTGCTGCGGCTGTGCTGCCAAAGATTGAACGGTAGCTTTCGGTGAAACCGCTTAGAGAGTTGTAGCCGTTATCAAAAACTGCACCTGTAACGGACTCGCCTTTTTGAATGCTATTACATGCTGTGTTTATTTGAAGTTAGCGCTGGTACGCATAGAACGTCATGTTGTGATTGGTTTTAAACCAGCGGCGAATTTGGCTTGGTTCAACCCCTCTTTGCTTAAGGTCGTAATTTTTTATTCTTAGATATGGGTTTTGGTGTAACTCGACGATGAGCTCGGCAATGTACTTTGGGGTTTCATTAAGGCTTTCCATCGGTTTGCAGACTTTGCAGGGCCTTAAGCCATATTGCAGCGCTTGTTATGCGTTACCGAAAAACACCACATCTTTTCCTTTGGGTTTTCGCGCGCGGCACGATGGCCTGCAGAATATGCCAGTACTGGTAACGCCTGTAGTAAAGATACCCTCGTACTGGGTGTCTTTATTACCAATCGCGTTGTATTTGTCGTCAAAGCTGAGATCAAAACGGGTTGTATTTGTCATAGCCAAACACTAATACCAGTGGATTTATCCGCTACCGGAAAGTTAACAAGTATGTCGTTAACGCTTAACTCACTACGAATATAGCAAACTTTACGATGAGCCAAACCACACCAAATAGAGCCAGTAGCAAACTGGTATTAACGGTGTATTTGAGCAATTTGTAGAGCAACAAATTGGTTTCTTTTAAGTTTTTGGATTTTTCAAACAAGGGTACAAGTGTTTGAAATGTACGATTGGCAAAACCACGCTTATCCAGCTCGGTGTTTGGAACCAAAAACGCAGTAATAATTTTTTTGTAGGGCCAGTTGATTATTCTGCCCAGCAATGACATGGGCCGCTCGATATCGCACATGAGTATCAAACGAGATTTATCAGAGTCGTTTTTAGCCAGGTGCAGGTAGGTTTCATCAAATAAAAGCACTTCACCGTCACGCCAAGAATAAACTTGGCCATCGACGCTGATATAGCAGGCATCGTCGTTGGGTGTTTGCAAACCAAGGTGATAACGCAGCGAACTGGCAAACGGGTCAAGGTGACGCGTTAGTTGGCCACCGGCGGGCAAAATGGTGAACATCGCGCCATTTACAGTGGGTATTTTATTCAGTATTTCTACCGTTTTGGGGCAGGTTTGTTTGGCTGATTCGTGGGTGTAGCCATACCAGCTCAAGTAAAACTTGGTCCAACCATATTTGTAAAAAGTTCTGAACCCCACATCGTAGTATGAAGCTGATTCGGGATCAGAAATGGAGTCAAACCCGCCTTGCTCCATAAGGGCTACTCCCTCTTCTGCGATGATGTGCCAGTTTTCTTGAAGCGCTTTTAGCTCTGGAAACTCAGAGGCATCCATGACGGAATGACGAGCGCGTGGGTAGGTAAAAATATAGAGCAGGCAGTTAAAGGGTGTGAATATCGGCCAGCCCTTTTGTAGGTATTCGGTAAAACTGTTGTAGCGTACCGTTCCACGCGTTGTGTACACGTAAGCAATTGAGCTTAGTGAAAACAGTACAATTATGGATAGTACAAAGGGGGCCATTAGGTATTCTCGATCGATCACTACAGGGTTTGCGATTATACCCTTGCACTGCACGGTAAAACACCCGCAGCATCTGACAGCTCATTCCACATGAAAAAACGCACTACCAAGGCCGCTTAACAACCGTGGTAATGCGCTTAGATGTGGCGGGTTAGCTGGCTTCTCGCTCAATGGCGTATTGAGTGCCTATTAAATGCTTCGCTTCGAGATCCTGATATTGCTCATCAGAATATTCAAGCAGCTCCTTATAGACGTACTCATTGTGCTCGCCCAGCAACGGCGCGGGCAAATCCCAACGTAGTTCCATATCGGAGAACCGGAATGCCTGACCCGGGTAGTCGTGCGTACCGCAGGCTTCCTGAGTTAAAGGCTTGAGCAATTTACGTGCTTTTACATGCTCATCCGCAACGATATCGGCTTCATTATTGAGCGGTGCGCAAGGAATGCCATTTGCCTGCAACAGGTGAAAAGCTACCTCTTTGCTCTGGGTTTGACTCCACTCTCTGAGGTGATGGTCGAGTTGATCGTGGTTCGCCATTCGTCCGCTAACCGTTGAATAAAGCTCATCTTGAGCCCATTCAGGTGAGCCCAGCGCACTGATCATCGACTGCCACTCGGTATCGTCACGAATACTTAATGCCAGCCATTGATCTTCGCCTTGGCACGGATAACAACCCTGCGGTGCATTCACCGGGTCACGGTTGCCTATTGGCGGCTGAGAGCGGCCATTCATGCTTTGATCGACCACGACTTCGCCAATTTGGTGCAGCATGGTTTCTGCCTGTGGCACTTCTATTAGCCCGCCTTCGCCGGTTTTATGACGACGGTGTAATGCGCCCATAATCATGAATGAGCAAACCGTTGGACTGACATCATCCATATGGAAGGTTGGCGAGCTTTGAGAAATATCACCATCGGGGTATGAACGCAAATATGTGAGCGCGGTAAGCGCTTCAAAATGAGCACCAAATCCAATGTAATTGGCATAAGGGCCGGTAAGGCCTAACGGCGGCATCCGGCATAGAATCAGTTTTGGGTTGATGGCGCTGAGTGTTTCCCAGCTAAAACCAAGTCGGTCGCCGATACGCTGGGCGTTGTTTTCAATCAGAATGTCGCTTTTTTCTACCAATTTGCTGAAGGCTTCGCGGCCCTCATCGGTGTCTAGCTCCATCGTTACGCTTAATTTGTTGCGGTTTAACGCGTTAAAAGCCGCTGCGCGGT
>JAESUM010000060.1 GCA_016763075.1 Pseudomonadales bacterium | reverse complement strand
GCATCGCTCTGCTTGAGTATGGCCATGATCTGGCTGTCTGAATAGCGTGATTTTTTCATGTGGATCTCCTGCGTATAGATTACGAGAAAATTCCACCTTCAACCTCAGCTATTTTTCGGGGGGATTACCAAGAGAGGGATAGATGAAACTTATAGCTATGGCGCTTACGGGATTTATAGTTATTGCTATTTCAGCGTGTGGTTCCACCGAGAAGAGACGGTCTGATCATGTTCCTCCAGCATTAGCAGTCAATTATTGTGAAGACCCTAATGCGGGTTATGAAATTGGCCGCTATCTTGCTAAGAACGACTACCCCTTGGTAAGCGCAGATATGATCGATAAATGCTCCGGAGAAAAACAAAAGAAATCTGCAGATGCATACCATGCTGGGGTAGCAAAGGGAAAAATTGAATTTAAATGCGACCCGCAAAAAGGGCTGTTACGGGGTCAAGAAAATGCACTCGCACAAAAAGCGGCAAATGCACGAGCATACTGTGATGATGAGCAGTTAGGAGAAGCATTTGCAGCAGCTTACGACACTGGTTACCGTAACGGAGTCGAACAGCGCTGCAATTTGGCGATTTCGGCAACTGAAACACAAGGGCGTAAAGAGGGCGTTTCAGGAAGGCAACAATTAGGGGCGAATTCGCAAACCATGCAGCGCTGCCCTGATATCCGACGGCATGAAGTTCAACGCGCCTATGCGCAAGGCATAGACCGGGGTAAATTTGAGGCTTGCGCGAATGAGATTGGTGCAGCTTCCTCACAGGGGCTCAAGGATGGTATCGATGGTCGTCGATCGACTCCGACTTCGAGGCGCTGTCCGAAAAACCGACAACCCGAAATTAATACAGCTTATTCAGGCGGGTATGTCAGAGGAGATGCGATAGCATGCAATGAGGAAATTGGTAATGCGCGGAAGCAGGGTCTAGAAGACGGTTATAAAAATAGACACCCAGTTGTTCCTTCGATGTATCGCTGCGGCCAGCCAAGGCTGAGGGACATAGAACTTGGGTATTCCGAAGGGTTCGCGAGTGGTGCGCGAGATGCGTGCCAAGACGAATTAAGTGAGGCTATCCAGGAAGGCCGGCGCGACGCTGCTGCGGGCAAGGCGGCATACCCACCAGCGATGAAACGTTGTGGACATGATGTCGCTGCGGCTTTTGGGCAGGCCTATTCGGATGGTTATTATAAAATTAAAGAAGCCAATATGATGGCCGCTTGCCCAGCGGAGAACGAGGCATACGATCGCGGTGTTAACGATGCCTTAGATAACAATGAATTGTCTACGATTCAAATGAGTCTCGACTGTGCCGGGAGGTTCAGGAATATTGCCAGGCAGGCTTACCGTGAAGGCGTTGAAGAGGGGAAGAGGAAAAGGCAGTTATTCATTGCCCAACAAGATAACGCTAGATTACTTAGACTTGAGGAACAGAAAGTACGCCAAGAGGATGAGCGCTTACGTCAAAGTAAAAATCAAGCTGCACAAAACTATATTATTGAGCAACAACGGATTTCGGCAAATTTAGAAGCTTCGCGAAATGCTGCCGAGATGCAGGCACTTGCAATAAAGTCTCAAGCTCGGCCGCAGGCTACAAATTTTCAACAAGGGGAATCTCAGAACACCCAATACACCGAACCAGGGGTTTTCTCAGTACCAATTCACCTCAAATCCCGAGAGAAACAATGGAAGATCGATAGAACATCTAACAACCAATCTGTGAAAATTCGCTTCTCTCCGAAAGCAGTTGCGTACAGCGACAACGGAGTATCCTATATTGCGATCGAAACCCACGGCTCGTATGTCGACGTAGCACAGGGTTTTAAGAACAACAAGAGAAACAAGGGCTGGTACATAAAGGGCCTTAAGGTGTCTATTACCTCCCCACAAAGAGGTTTTAAACTGCATTCGAAGTACCCTGCAACGGCTATGGGATCAAGCAGTGTGTCACGCAGCCAAGGGTGGAGCGCAACTAGTGGCGCGAATGTTGGAATCTCAGCAATGTCACAGGGTTTGAATGCGAGCTATAGTCGCAGTGGCAGTACCGGTACGGGAAGACAGGTAGACGATTTGAATTTTATTCCCGTACTGATGGATAACGGTATTGGATGGAACGTTGAGCTTTGTAATGCGGCAGACGCAACGGGCAGAGAAGGAAGTGAGTGTACTGTGAACAGCTCGAAAGACCTGGCCGTCAAAATTCCTGGTGATGGCATGGGCGTGCGAGATTTACCGGCCTTGGCAAAAGGGCACTTTGACGCAATGAATTTTGTCGTTATTTTCGAAACAGATGGCGAATACACAGGTGCTTTCGAGTTTAATTTTACGGTGGACGTAACCCTAGAGAAGACATGGTTTACAAGTGAAAGGATAAGGGCGAAAAAAGCGAAATCGAATCAAAATGCGGGGCTATTTACTCGAGGCATACAGCTTTTTGAGAGCGGCGCAGAGACGGTCGGCGATGCCTGGGCAGAAGTAGCAAAGGAGAGGGAGTGGAAGCTCCATAGCAGCACTCGAAAAACCAGTTTCAGCTTCACTCACAGGGCTAATAAAATTGAGCTTAAATCAAACCATAAATAAAGAAAAGTTTAGGCCCTCGCTATTTGTGAAGCTCGGTTCACTGAACCTGTATTTTTGCGTGCGTGCGTGCGTGCGGGTTGATGTTGATCAAGCTAAACCTAAGCTTAAAGAATAGTGATTTGCGCGAAGTTGTTTATTAGCCATTAAAACTGATCGTTGTGGTTAGTTGAGCGCTAGTGACAAAAATGGAGGTCAGTAATGTTGGCATTGAAATTGTGGAGAAAAAAAATACCGTGCGTGAGTCTATGCATGGGAATAGTTTTCTTTTTGGGATCGACCTCATTGGCCCACTCCGGGCCGAAGCCTAGGAAGCCTTCTGGACATAAGCCCACAACCGTACTACCGCAGCCTAGTTCTACAAGTAACGGCGGAGCGTCCAAAGGTGGTCAAGCAACCCCGCGGTATCAAACTTTACCGCTCAAACCTGGAGCACGTTATGATCAAGCGCCTAAAACGGCCCCGCAGTATCAAACCTTAAGACTAAAACCTGAAACACGTTATGATCAAGCGCCCCAAGGTGGTCAAGCAGCCCCGCGGTATCAAACTTTACCGCTGAAACCTACAACAGCTTATGATCAAGTGCTACCGGGAGGTCAAGCAGCCTCCCGTTTGCCACCACCTCCCGCTATGCAAATATTTCAGGGTACGTCAAACCCGTCAGATGCAAAGTAACTGTTGCTTTGGTAAATGGCTTCGAGGGGTTAATCGATCCAGGTTTGAAAATCCCCTTGCCTCTACGGTAGGTTGGTATGATTAATTTTACGTGCCATTTCTTGTGATCCGGCAATGTGATTAGTTGATTGGACTGAAGCCTTTTAAAATTACTTAATAACAAAGAGACATTAAATTCATGAAAAAAATATTACTCGCGATTTTTTTGTCTTTGGCCGCAACACTCGTCGGCTGTGCTGGCAACTCGCCTACAGACTACGATTTAGAGGTTGCCAACTATGGTCAATACCCGAATAACTATCTAGAAATTTCGAGCGCTTTTATAGCGGCAGACCTTGGGCTTGTATCACCTTTGCCAGCATCATTTTATTCTTGGGGTAAACCTGTTCGCGGCTGGGATGAGGGCTTCAATAGCATCGGTACTAACAATGAAGGGCGCTGGTTTGGATATGTCGTCTGTGCCACCGTAGACCGCGTTTATAGTGGTAGATTTAAACATCCACCTAATAAAGGAGGTAGCCCACAGCTAATAAATAGAGTATTTGTATTTCTGTTAATTAATGATGGCGAAGTTCGCGCCCGATCAATGATGTGGCGCAATGGTGAAATGCGCACCGGCACCATTATGGGTAACCCTGTCAAAACCTGTAAAAAGAACTTTCCGAATGCAAGGTTGCAAAAGCACAAATTCTAAGAAGGCATTAAAGGCTTAATTCGCGCGTCCGCTTGGGGGGAACTGTCTCAGCCAACCATACCCAAAACGCTTCACGGGGCAGGCTCTTGGTGCCTCGCTGAGTTATGCTGAGGTATCTAATAATTTCCCTGGTGTGTTTATTCGATATTAGAGTCCTTGTTCTTCTTGCGCCTTAAGGTTTTATTTGTTGGCGATAGTCGGGTGTCAGATTTTTTACACATGGCCATCACTTAAAGCTGGGCCTGATCAACTGTTTTGTTAGTTGCCCGCTGTAACTCATTGAGAGTATTCGTATTGAAGTAATATGGTTGCGAATTTATTTTCTTTTTAGGAGCAATAAAAAACTTGCTTGCAAGCAGTTTGACATGGAAGTTTTATTGACTTTAGTATAAACTAAAGGAATTTAGAAATGCTTGTTCTCTCTGGTGTCGGTTCCAGAAAGGCGCGTAAACGCTAGTCTTTAATCTCTTACTCCATAAGCATAATTCTCATCTTTGCCCCTTATTACCGACCTGTCTTGGCCGCTACTGCTAATGATATTGGCGCAGCAGGCATTAATCCACCTGCCGGTTCTGTTGGCGACCCCGGTGGCAATGGTACTGCTAGTGGTGATGCGGAGCTACAGATCTAACCCAACAAAACATAGCAATAAAATCGATGTGTATTCTCAAACAACCTCCAGCTCGGGGTAGCCACGCAAAACCCAAATGGTCGGTGCTATTCGTATTATTACTTTTGACAGAAAATACCCTGGCGAGTTCTCACGAATTTGCGGTACAGGAATTTAGCTATGGCGAACATTACGAGCAAAAATTAGATTTGCATCTTCCGGATAACCCGGTGAACGCGCCGATCATTTTTATGGTGCATGGTGGTGCCTGGCAGTTAGGTGATAAAGCAGCGGATGCGGTTGTGAAAAACAAAGTCGCGCGTTGGTTGCCAAAAGGGTTCGTTTTTATCTCCGTAAACTACCGTTTATTGCCTGAGGCAGACCCGTTGCAGCAAGCTGATGACATTGCAATGGCTTTGGCATTTGTGCAAAAAACTGCGAAAAGTTTCAACGGTGATGGTACAAAAATTATCTTAATGGGGCACTCTTCAGGGGCGCATATAGTCAGTGTGATGAGTTCGTCTGCGCGCATAATTGCGAAGCACAAGCTAAAACCCTGGCTCGGTAGCGTCGTTATTGATACGGCGGTGCTGAACGTGGAAGTGATGATGGGGGGTAAACACTTTGCCTTTTATGACCGGGCGTTTGGAGCAGACAAAAAGTTTTGGCGTCTGGTCTCGCCCTTTCATTTGTTGAGCAACGTGCAGCCGCCGCTACTGATAATTTGCTCGACAAAGCGCAAGGATGAGCTATGTGACAGTGCAGAAACCTTCGCGACGAAGGCCAGAGCGCTCGGCATAAATGCGAAAATATTACCGGTTGATATGACGCACTGGGCGGTGAATAGGGGGTTAGGCAAAAAAAGTGATTACACCAAAGAGGTAGAATCTTTCATGAGGTCGTTGGATCAAAGGGTTGATCAAGCCTTAAGGCTTTGATTTTTGGTAGGCTCATCCGCTTCGACAACTTATCAGGTTGTAAGGTTGTAAGGTTGTAAAGTTCTAGTGGCGAGCGTGGTTATGGTGCTTTCTCACCATCTTTGTATTGAATGACCTTAATTATCCGACCATTTTTGTCGTAGCGCGCAGTAGCGCCATGTAGTTTGTCATTCTTATATAGCTGAACCAGCCACAGTTTTCCTGATTCAGAGTATTTCTTTCTCTTGCCATTTTTGCGGCCATTAACATAACTGGTTTTCATTCGTAGCTTACCGCTTTCGTAATAGTTGCGGACATCACCCTTAAGAAGCCCGTGTTGATAACTGGACTTCTTTTTAATGGTACCGTCCCAATAATACGTGACGTGGTTGCCGTGAAATTTACCAGCGTCGTAAACCTGCTCTGCCTTGGTATTACCGTTGCGGAAATACAAAAGTACTTCGCCGTGTAATTTTCCGTTTATAAAGGGCTGCAGTTTTTTAGGTTTGCCATTTTCGTAATAGGTGGTGCGGTGGGCAATACTTCCGTTAGCGTACTCGGCGGATATTTTTAGCTGTCCGCTGCATTTGTAATACGACTCACTTTTGCCATCGCGCTGGCCGATTTTATAAAAATGTTTCTCTCTGATTTCGCCACTTTCGCAATAAACCGTGGCATCACCTTCAAGTGTTCCATTTACGTAGGTTTCTTGTTTGTACAGGCCGCCGTGCTCAAAAAAAGCATCGTAGGAACCGTGAAGTTGGTTTTCTATATAAGTGCTTTTTACTTTTAGTTTTCCGCTGGGGTAATAACTGGTGTGTGGGCCGTTAGCGATATCATCCACGTAGCGGCTTTGTTCGCGTATAACGGGCCCCTCGCCCCAATAGACCGTTTTAACCTCAATGTTGGCGCCACAGGCAACCAGTTGAGAGATAAAAACTATTAATACCAACAGTTTCTTCATGACAGTACGTCTCTCGTAAAATAAGTTTTTTAGATCTTTTGTTTGCAGCTCGCGATTTCTAATTGAGAAAACGGTGCAGCGAATTCGCTATTTTGTAACTTGGGATGCAACACTCGCGTCATCTTCGCTATCGCACAGGCGCTATCTAAGCGTTCAAGGCGTAGCATCGCATTCGCAATTTGGTAGCGCACTTCAAGCCATTTTGGTGAGCCGGTTTTAAGTCCATCGGAGAGTTGCCGCCATACATCTAAAGATTCTTTCCATTGTAATAGATCATTATGAATATAGCCCAATGCAAAAAGCGCATCGGCTGAATCTGGGTTTACGCTAACCAACTGTTTGTATATCTGTAGAGATCGTTCTAGTTGGCCGGTTTTGCCATAAAGCTTGGCAATACGAAACTCAATGGAGCTAAGGTGTTTTGAATGCTGGCCTAATTTACGAGAAATTTCCGCTAGCTGTTGGTACGCGTATATGGCACCTAGGTAGGAGTTTGCTTGGGTCTTTGTGTTCGTGTCGGAATAGAAGCGGTTTGCGAGACGTTGAAGAACCTTGTAGTTATGAGCCGCTAATGTTGGCTTGCCAGTTGCAATGCTTGCATTAAAAAGTTTGTCGATATTCGCTTCAAAACGTTTCGTGTTAGCAAGGCGCAGATAAGCGGTTGCCCGTAGTGCGTTTGCTTGGGCGTGTAAAGACTCGGTGGTTGGATTGGCGGAGTTAAAGCGTGTATTAAACTGGTTAAGCGTCGCAACTGCTGCAGAATATTTTGGGTTGATCTCTAGCAGTGCGTACCGTGCTTGGAGAATAACCCAGTTTGGTTTTAAGTTAGCCGTGCGTTTGTCATTTTTATTTGCACGATAAATAATTAGGGTATTTGTAGCTGCCTGGTAGCGGGTTCGTTCAGCAGTGCTTCTAGCGGTGTGTTTAGTAGGTTGTTTTACCTTTTGTTGTAGCGCTTCTAGCGCCGTTAACTGAACTTCTGCTAGGTGAAAGAGTGCAACAAAATAGTGTTTTGATTGAGCGCTAATCTTTGAAAAATAAGTACTGGCTTTACCGTGATTACCCTGCTGTACCTGGCGCCGCGCAAGGGTGTAGTACGCGTCGTCTATTTGGCTGCACTGAGTGCAATGAGCCACATAATTGGCAGTGGCATTCATGTATGTTTTGCTGCTTAGCGCAGATTTCGCCTGCCGGTGAAAAGAGATCGCCGCTGAATAATACAGCTCTGCAGATGCTTTGAGATGGTGTGAATTGGGGAACGCTTCGCTAAACCGGCTCAGCATTGCAATGGCTTTACGCCATTGTTTTTTATGATTGTAGATGTAGCTTGTTTGTAACCATATTGAGTCCGTTTGTGCGTTAATTATGGCTGGATTTTCAGACAACATTGGTTGATACAATTTAAGTGCGGCATCGAAGTTCTTGTCGTTAAAGTGATGATTGGCTATCGCAAGCGCGGCAACGGGGGTGAGTTCGGCGTAACTTAAGTGCGCTAGATGGCCACTGTGTTTTTTTGCGAACTGGTAAAAATTGTCGAATAGTTCAATATCATTGCGTGCTAATTTTTTGAGCCGAGAAAATTGCACCAATGTTTGTGCTTTAGTTTCTACTGTGTTTTCTAATTTTTTGTCGGAGCTTGTTATTACAGTGTTTTCTTGTGGCTCTTTATTAGGTGCTGGATCGCTAGCTGGGTTGCTTTTATTTTGTTCATTACTTGCAATCAAAGGCGTAGTTGAAAGTGGCGTAGTGCCGTGCTTTACAATCATTTGCGTTTCAAGTTTCTTAAGGCCTATTCGTATTGGGTTAGGGATATCTTTAGAAAGATAATTGCTGCGAATGGCCTTAATAATGGCGCGTGAAACTCGGCTGTTGCCCTGCAGCTGGCTCAGTAATGCTTCTTGGTACAGGCTGTTAAGGTAAAGAGGGTGAGTTCGATCGACCCGTTGCTTTACCGATTTAAAATCGTATGCAGAGCGGCCATAGGTTTTTTGTAATTTGTATACCAGGGCGCGCCCGTACAAGCTTTTGGTGGTGATTTCATCTTCGGCAAAATCTATAAAAGAGCGTGAGAATGCTTCTATTGATTCGTTCAGAATAGTTGCGCGTAAGGGCTCGTTGGGTTGCATCAATAAACTTGCGTAGTAACCATTCCAGCCCAGCCAATAGCTCGAAAGAGAAATCAGTTTTTGTGGCATTTGCCATTGTTCCGAATCGAAAAATCTGACAGGGTCCGCCATTTTATCGAGTTCGTGTTCTTGGTAATGGCGGATTACTTTTTCATTATGCTTGAGCAAATGCAGCAGTAGTTCGCGGTTTTGAAGCAAGGTTGCCTTAGTTCGAGCAGAGCTACCGGCAGTTAAATTACCAGACTGAAATAGTTGAAAGGCATGGCCTGCGGCGGCACCAGCAGTGGTGACAAGCGTTTCCTGTAAAATGAAATCAGCTGATTTTAATGTGGTTGTGGTTTTTCCTTGGTTGTAAAGTGAGGCAACTAACGCTTGGATTTCTTGCAGTGTCGTTATCGATTCGACGTTGAATTCGGTCGAGAGTTTTTGCTCAGAGTTTGCGGCGGTGACGGATATGCTGAACGATAAAAACAGCAAGCAAAACCAAGGAATAATAACTGAGCGTATGCGGTGCCCTGAGCCGTTAGATAAATATGGTATTTTCATGAGCAGATGATATCGACCGTTGTTTAGGATGCGAAACTAAACACGATGTCCTCTTTGTTGGCTTTCAAGCAACTATTGTAGACACCGATGATGTGTTTGTAAGGAACATCATCCGCAGCATTGATAATGATGACGATATCATCGGGTAGTTGCTCTAGAAAAAGATGTAGGTCTTCGTAACTCGAAAGCGTTCGTTCTTGCAGCTGGAGTTGAAGCTCGCCATTGTGTTTAACAATCGCCAAATCTAATTCTACTTTTTCCCAATCCTTGCTGGGGTCTTCGCTGGCTTCGTTACCCAGTTGCGGCAATTGATGGGTGAGTACTTCTTCGGGTTTCTCAAAGTTGATGGTCATCAGGAAGAACACCATTAATAGAAATACGATATCTATTAATGGTGTCATGCTGACCGCCATTTCGCGTTCGGAAGCGGATTTTAGGAATTTAAGTTTCATTGGGCGCTACCTCTACTGGAGGCGCTAGTAATGGGTCGGGTGTTCCGGCCCAAGTGGCAAATTCGACTTTATCGATATTGAGTTCAGCAAGCTTGGTCATGACGAGTTTGATGACTTCGTAAGGAATGTCTTCGTTGGCCCTAATTAGGGCGGTTACACCACTTCGGGTTGGGTATTCGCTTTTAATGCGGCTCGATAGCGTTGCCAGTGAAACCTGGTCCTTAGCGATAAAAATTTCGTCTTCTGTGCGAATGGTAATGGGCACTATTTGCTTGTTGTGTTGATTGGCTTTGTACGCTTGGTCGGCGTTTGGCAATACAACATTACGCACATGTATTTGTGAGAAATTGATCAATATCACGAAGAATATAATGATCAAAAATATGACATCGATCAGTGGCGTTAAGTCTGCCACCATTCTGGCCCAGGATCGCCTTCGATAAGCGCGCATCGGCCTTAGCCTTTAGTCGGTTTGAATGGAGCGACCAATTGCTCTGCAGCAGTAGCGGCTTCACCTGCAAACTCATCCACCCGGTTACGGAAGATCGCATAGGCGTAAAGCGCAGGGATAGCAACGGTCAATCCTAAACAGGTTGTTACTAGCGCTTGGAAAATACCCTCAGCCAACTGCCGAGGCTCAATGGCCCCTGGCGTTACTGCAATTTCGTTAAAGACTTGCAGCATGCCAATTACGGTGCCCAGTAATCCCAACATCGGTGAAATACTACCAATGACGTTTAGGTGTTCGGTGCGGCGCGAAATAGCGCTGGCCAGTGCTTCGGCGGTGTCTTCCATAGATTTGATCATGTTGTCATAACCCATGTGCGCTTCACGAATGCCGGCAACCGTAACCTGTAATAAGTAAGAGCCGTCTTTGGCGTTTAACTCTTTTATTTTATCTAACTCGCCATCTTCGATGAGCTTTTTTAACATGTCGATATCGGATTGCGGCAAGATGCGTGACCGGCGAATAGATACAAAGTTATCAATCGCTAAGCCGAGCGCTAGAATCGAAATTAGAATGATTAAGTAGCCGACAATACCGCCTTTGTTGATCAAGCTAAGTAAGCTTTGTTCTGGAATGACATCATCAGCTGCGTTTGTGCCGGAGCCATCAAGAGTCTCAATGCCAGGACGAGTAGCTGCGCGTTCGTCAGCAGCCCAAGCAGTTGATATAGGCGTTAACAGCATAAACATGAGTGCAAAAACGGCGGTCAGTTTGGTTGGGATGTGGCGCATAATTTGTACTCGGGTTAGGTTCGTAATGGTTACGGCATGTCGTATTGGAGTCACTAGCGGGCCGTTGTATTATTATATTAACGTGTCAGTTTGCTGGTGTTTATCGTCTGGCTAAGACAGGAAGCTTTACAGCGTTCGCATGAATTCACTCAAGTAGTTTTCCCACTGGGAGCCAAAAATCAAAAGCAGCATGTCTTGAATTACTTTTTCGTCGTGCTCAAGCCGCGCAGCTTCGCCACCACCTGCTTGCGCAATGGTCATGAACTCATCGAGCACTTGTTGGTTGCCAACGGAGTCACTGTGATTCTCGGAGCTGAAATCGCGTGTTGATTCTGGCATCTGTTGCTGCTTCCACGAGGTGGCGGTGCGCGCCGGAGGTCGGGTATCAATGACCGCTATTCGACCACCCATTTGGGTTCGGAAGCGTTCGATCAGCTCCATTAAGTCATCCATGTCTTCGGCATGGGGTGGAGCATCGCCAATGAGCAAAATCAGTTTCTTTGACTTTTCTTGCCATGGCATATCGTTGATTGCACGTTGCAGTGCAACGTCTACCGCTTCTTCATAGTCTGAGCCGCCCCAGGCTTCGATATCAACCAAGAAATGCTGAAGTGAGAACGTGCCATAGGAAAGCGTCTGCATACGAGTAATAAAACGTGAGTCGGCATCGTCATCTTGATAGGCGACCAGGCCGATTCGGCTGGTGGGTACAATTTTCTTGATAGACAGCGCGAGCTTTTCAATTTTTTGTTTCACCTCAAGGATGAAACTACCCATGCTGTGCGTGGCATCAAATACGAACACAACGTCTAACCCGCCTTCGCGCAGCACCTTAATATGCCGCGAAAAGGAGCCTACTAGCTTTTCATAACCGGTATTGAGTGGTTGGCGGCCAGTCGTAGGGTTGCTCCATTCTTTATCGATGGTGGCGGCTTGAATGCTGATGATGTCGAGCTTTTCTTGTACTTGAGCATCGGGGAAGTATTCAACATCTGGTGCGATGGGTTGGTAGTCGATGTCGGGCATCGGGTAAGCCATCATGTCGTCGGCGCGAAATGAATCTAGCGAGTCTTCACCCTGAAACTTTAATTTGTTATCTGCTTTGCCGTCTCGTATCTCTACTTTGGCGGCATTGGGTACTTGTTCTTCAAGGTTTGAATCACCCAAGCCCCAGCGGACCTTATCTGCCACATACAAGCCTGAGCCATGCAGAACAATAGAGATCAACACCGGTATAACCGCAAGGCCGGCCCAGTGTAGAAGGTTGATTCTTTTTAACAGTGACGGTGCGTTAAGAGCTGACATCCATTACACCGTTATTGAGCGCTGAGGCAGTTTGAGTCATCGAAAACAAGGTTTTGTATGGTGTTCATTATTATTTTTATAGTTTCTAGTATTACCTATATCGGAGGTTAATCCTAATCGATTGATGGTTGGTTTTGAATGAAAATTAGCCTCGAGTTACATTAGGTTACATTCAGTTACAAAATGTTTGGTGCGCGCTGGTACGGCCCGGGAAGGGGCGTAGGACGCCAGATATTGAGGTTTGCAACGGACATAAAAAAGCCCCGCTCGCATGGCTGCGAACGGGGCTTTTATCAAGCTTTTATAAAACGCAGGTTGAGCTAATTACTTCGCTGCATTACGCGCTTTAGTTTCTTCGATCACGACTTCAGAAACGTTTCTTGGGCAAGGCAAGTAGTGCGAGAACTCCATAGAGAACTGACCACGGCCAGAAGTCATGGTGCGCAATGTGCCGATGTAACCAAACATTTCAGCCAGTGGAACATCCGCTTTAACACGAACGCCGGTAACGCCTTTTTCTTGATCTTTGATCATGCCGCGACGACGGTTCAAGTCACCAATTACATCACCAACGTGATCGTCTGGCGTGAATACGTCTACTTTCATGATAGGTTCGATCAGCTGTGGACCGGCTTTCTTCATGGACTGGCGGTATGCGCCACGGGCAGCCAGTTCAAACGCTACAGCCGATGAATCGACCGCGTGGTAGCCACCGTCGTACAGTTCGATTTCAACGTCGAGTACTGGGAATTCAGCCAATGGGCCTTTTTCCATCATGCCTCTGAAGCCTTTTTCGATCGCAGGGAAGAAT
>JAESUM010000059.1 GCA_016763075.1 Pseudomonadales bacterium | reverse complement strand
GCGGCGATCGGTAAAGGTTTTGCGATTGGCGCTGCAGCGCTGGCGGCATTGGCGATTATTGCCGCCTTTGTTGAAACCATGTCGATGGGAGGTAAGGAGTTTGTACTCCATATTGGCGATCCAATGGTGATGATTGGTATGTTTATTGGCGGGATGATCGCATTTTTGATCGCCTCTATTACCATGACGGCAGTGGGTGATGCAGCTATGGAAATGATCGTTGAAATTCGACGTCAATTTCGTGAAATCACCGGTTTGCTGGAAGGCACTGCAGAACCAGATACTAACCGTTGTATTGAGATTGCGACCACAGCTGCGCTGAAGCGTATGATTCTGCCGGGTGTATTGGCCGTGTCAGCTCCGCCGGTGGTTGGTTTTATTCTTGGGCCACAGGCGCTGGGCGGCATGCTTGGCGGTGCGCTATTGAGTTGCGTACTGTTGGCGCTGATGATGTCTAACGCTGGTGGCGCATGGGATAACGCCAAGAAATTTGTCGAGAAGGGCAACCATGGCGGCAAAGGTTCAGATGTTCATGCGGCAGTGGTTGTGGGCGATACCGTAGGTGATCCTTTTAAGGATACCTCGGGCCCTGCCATGAATATTGTGATCAACGTAATGGCTATTGTGAGTTTGGTAATAGCACCGTTGTTGTAACGCTTACTCTAAAAATGTATGTTTTTAGAGGTGGCTTGATTTCCTAGTTTACACGCGGAGCTGGTTTTCGTGTGTAAACACAGGAAATAGAAAGCAATAAAAAAGGGCGCATCAAGCGCCCTTTTTTATTGCTTTCGAGATAGGGTTTTGGCAATGATTAGCGGCCGGAATAAGCTGGGTTTAGTCGAGCAGTCGCATCGATAAATCTACCGCTTTCAAATGTTTAGTTAATGCGCCAATCGAGATGTAATCCACCCCAGTTTTGGCTACATCAAGCAGGCCAGCTTCGGTAATATTGCCGGATGCCTCAAGTTTGGCTTGGCCTTTATTAATAGCAACGGCTTCGCGCATTTGTTCAAGCGAGAAGTTATCCAACATGACGATGTCGGCATGGGCTGCTAGTGCTTCGGTTAAATCTTGTAAGCATTCGACTTCAATTTCTACTGGCTTTTCGGGATGGTTTTGCTTCGCGGTGTTCACCGCTGCAGTAATAGAGCCGCAGCCTGCAATATGATTTTCCTTAATTAAATAGGCATCAAACAAACCTATTCTGTGATTATGACAACCACCTGTTAGCACCGCATATTTTTGAGCGAGGCGCAGGCCGGGAATGGTTTTTCGTGTATCGAGTAATTGCACTGTGGTCTGGGCTACTAGCGATGCATAGTAGTGGCTGACGGTGGCAGTACCCGAGAGCGTTTGCAAATAATTAAGCGCGCAGCGCTCGCCGCTTAACAGGCTGCGGGTTGAGCCGGTTAGGTTAAACAGCGGCTGATTGGGCTCAACGATGTCACCCTCGCAAACATGCCAGTGGAGTTTGACCTGCGGGTCAAATTGGCGAAAAACTTCATCAACCCAAGGTTGCCCGCAAACCACTGCATGATCACGGGTGATCACCAGCGCTTCAGATTTTGACTCTTTGGGGATTAACTCAGCGGTGATGTCGCCATCGCCAATATCTTCCGCTAATGCTTGGGATACTGATCGAGTAATTTCCAACTGCAGTTGTTCAGAGATCATAAAATAGTAGCTATTCAATAGTGTTTAAAAAGGTTTTACGTTGGCTGCGTCAGTATAACCGTTGCGGCAACATGATTAGCGAGCAGTGGTTCTGCTTATGGCGTCCAATTAGTGTCGAGGTTGCACGGATAGGGTTTTACCTCAGCGAAACTCAGTCGTGCGGTGCATGTTGTCGCAGCGTCAAAAATTGGTCTCGTTGAATGAGTTCAAGTTGCTTGAGCGCACTCATGCCCAACAAGATGGAGCCTATATTCATGTGTGGGTTAATGCTCGCCCTAACGTTGGTTAATTCGATATCGCCAAGTTGCAGCGATAAAAGCTCAGTTTGGTAGACGGTGATCACACCGTTAGCTGTATTGGCCTGGCTTGCATAGCCGTACTCTAAGGCCAATTTATCTGCGGTTTTTTGCGGGATTACCACATCAGTCGCGCCAGTATCGAGCAAGAATTTAACGGTTTGTCCGTTAATTTGTCCGTTGCTTACATAATGCCCCGCACGATTACGCAGTAGCTTAACTTCTCGTATGCCCTCTGCGTTGGTTTGGGTCAGCGGGCTTTGATTGGGGTTGTCCAACTCGGACTGCCACTCACCAAAAAAACGAGTCAGTAAAACGATGGCTAATATCCAGGCGAATATCAGCATGAATTTACCGATTTTCCGGCCGGGTATCGGGGTGGGTGGGCTCATCTATTGATAGGAACTATAAGGATTTAGTGGCTCGTGACAGAATTGGGCTATGGTTTAGGTGGTGAACGGGGCAGTTTCTGAGAGCCTGTTCACGGTTTATTTGATTCGAATATTTATCGCTGGTGCCTTTCACTATACTAAATATGAAGGGGTAAAAGCCAGAGCCCTATGCATGACGCAGACTTGGAAAACAGGGGCTTATCGATCGGTTGGAACCGAGGTTGAATCGAATGAATTATGTAAATAGCAGTGCCCAAACTGAATTATCTAGTGTGAGTTCAACGGCAGTGAAATCTATTAATCTACCCGCTCAATTAGAAAAGGTAGCAGTAAAAACCTTACCGCAGTTAGAGAAGAGTTTTCGTACTCTTCTGGATACTATGGATGACAACCTGTTCAAAATGGCGAATCAGGCTGAAAACAATATTGATCAAAGCCGCTATTTTGATGCCATGCGAGAAATCAGAATTAAGCGCCGTGGTATGGAAAAGCGCTTCAATCAAGCTACTGGCGAAAGCTTTTGCAAGCTCATCGGCGATGCGGGCTCTTCCGGCGACGTTGACGATATATCCTCGGTTAGTGTCGAAACCCTAAGCTTGTTACAAAATGACGTATTAGAAGAAAATGTCGCGTTCTCTGCGATGTCTTCACGCGCTATCGAACGCGTTGCTACACCGCTGATGCAGCTCAATACTCGAATTAACACCATATTAGGTACACAACTTTCTGACCTAGAAAGCTGCCCACTGGGCCCTACCGTTGTGTGCCGTTCCATGTCCGAGGCGCTGCAAATCGTAGATTTGGAGATCACCTCCAAACTGATTTTACTGAAACTATTTGAACAAGGCGTTTTAGATCAATTGGACAAGGTGATCCAAGTCGCCAACGCCTACTTGATTGAACTCGGTGTGCTCCCGGATTTTACCGGTGTGGTTGCACCGGTTGCTAAAAAGGCATCAAGCCAAAGCAGAGCATCCTCTTCCAAATCCATTGATATGCTCAATGAATTGGAATCTGGTGAAGAAGATCGAGCCGTGCTCGACCTATTGCATGATCTGATCAACGGTAAACAAACCTCGGCCTTAACCTCTTTCGATACCGCGCAACGCGAAATAAATTCAGGCATCACCCTATCTAGTAGCAACCTACTTGCGCTGCTTTCTAATGTGCAGAACAATCGCCAACTCGGACCGAAGGGTTTGGTGGCGCGTCACAACGCAGCGGATATGCTGAGTCAACTCAATGAAATGCTGGCAGGTAATGCCGGCGATAGCGGCACTTCCGAGTCTATCGGGAAACCTGACCAAGATATGATTCAGCTGGTTTCGATGTTGTTTGATGTGGTGCTGAGCGACCGAAACCTTGCGGATGCGATGAAGGTTTTGATTGGCCGACTACAAATACCGATGATTCGTATTGCGCTGCTCGACGAAACATTTTTTACCCGCAAAAATCACCCCGCGCGACGGCTATTGAACGAGATTGCTACCTCTACCATTGGCTGGACAGAGTCCGTCGATCAGGCCGCCGATGCGTTGTATCAAAAAATTGAAGATGTTGTCGATCGTATTGTTAACGAGTTCGATGACGATGCTGCGTTGATCGACTCGATCCTCCAAGACTTTATAGAATTTGTCAGTGTTGACCAGCAGCGGTCAGAGCGCGTAGAAAAACGTACCCGAGAAGCCGAACGAGGAAGGGCTCGTAAAGAACATGCACGGTTTCTAGTCCAGGAAGTGATCAATCAATATGCTGTTGGTAAACAGTTACCCGACTTCATCGTGAGCTTTTTACGCAATGCTTGGAGCAATCGAATGTTTCTGGTATTGCTTAAAGAAGGCAAAGAAAGCAGCGCATGGAGCGAAGTACAAGAAACCGTTGAAACTCTTGTATGGAGCGTACTGGGTAATCATGCCGGTGGCCGCGACGAATTATTTCAAAGACTACCAGGCTTATTAGCGCAGCTTGAAACTGGCTTAACCGAAATTTCATTTAACCCCTCTGAGCGGGACGAATTTTTCTCCAAGCTCGAAGAGATCCATTTGAATTTTGGCCGTGTTACTGAAGTCTCTCAGGCCGCAATGCCCGCACCTACACCTAAAACACTCTCAGAAATAGAGCCACCGAACCAAGCCCCGGAAGAATTGGTTCTGGATGAACCGATTGATTTCGATATTCAAAGAATGTCGGAAATGGGCGTTGAAGAAGTATCGATGAGCGCAGACGAAATGGAAGCTTTACTATTGAATAGTGCACAAAAAAATGAAATACCGGTGCTTACCGACGCAAACATGATCGATATAGATTTGGGTCAACCACGTTCTGAATTTGCGACACCAGCACCGACACCGAAACAACAGGTATCTGAATTAAAAGATAAACCCGAGTCAGACATAGCCAATAATTATCTAAAGAGAATTGACGCGATGGAAACCGGTCAATGGGTGAATTTTTCACGCGAAGGCAGCTCGGCATTTCGCTGTAAGTTGGTGGCTATTTTACAACCCTCCGGACAGTATATTTTTGTCAACCGAAATGGCGTAAAAGTAGAAGAGCGGATCAGTTCCGATTTGGCAGCCATGCTGCACAGTGGTGAACTCGAGATACTTGATGACAGTCAACTATTTGACCGAGCATTGGAATCTGTAATTGTCGGGCTGCGAGCACGCAACGACGGGCTTTAGTAACGTTAATGTAACCGCGAATCACGAACAAATTAGCAGCTAATAACGACGGTGGATTTTGAATGTTAGCTAACATTCGCATCTTAGGTAAAAAGCTTTTACACTGCCCAAAATTCATTCGGGGGGAATAGCTTGAAAATCGATCAACTTGGATGGTTAGATCAGAACTCATTGGTAGTTCACAAGCTTTCGCCCAATCAAAGCCAACGGCCTAACCATCAACCCGTATCGTTACTGGTTGTTCACAGCATTAGTTTGCCGCCAGGATTATTTGGCGGGCAATACATTGAAGACTTTTTTCTAAACCGCTTAGACCCCGACCGCCACCCTTATTTTCCCTCGATTGTTGATCAACATGTATCTGCACATTTACTGATAAAACGTGACGGCAGCATCGTTCAATTTGTTTCATTCTTAGAGTGCGCCTGGCACGCCGGGGTATCTCAATACGAAGGCAATGACAACTGTAATGATTTTTCAATTGGCATTGAGATTGAAGGAACAGATCATCATCCTTTTGAGCAAATTCAATATGCTCAGTTAGCTGAAGTCACCAAAAGCTTAATTATCCTCTATCCTGAATTGACACGCGATCGAATAGTTGGACACTCAGATATTGCACTCGGTCGTAAAACCGACCCGGGACATGGGTTTGATTGGTACTACTTTCGAGAGTTATTATGAGTATCTACATTTTACTGGATCTATAAATAGATGAAATTTTTGACCATCATTATTGTTGTAATGATTCTTAAATTAGCTGACTTTAGAGGTTTGGTGCATCGCGATAGCTGGTATCACTCTTTTCGTAAACGTTGGTTGGCACCGGATGAAACCTCTGATCAGCGGCAGTTATTATTTGGGTTGCTATTACCTGCATCAGTAGTGGCGGCGCTAATAAGCTTGTTTGAAGGCTGGATGTTTGGGCTTGTGGGTCTGGCGCTGAATATTTTCGTTTTACTGTATTGTTTTGGCCGGGAAGATCTATCCGTACAGATTTCTGACTACCTAAATAAAGTGCGCAACAAAGACACCGAAGGCGCTTATCGTTTTGCGCTAGAAACAGGCCTGGTCAGCGATGAACATACAGTTGACGATGAATCATCGCTGACAAAAAAAATGCTTTCGGGATTGATGTATCAAGAGTTTCAACGTTTCTTCTTAGTGCTTTTTTGGTATTTGGTGTTAGGCGCCTTTGGGGCACTGTTCATTTGCTTTGGCATGTTGATTCGCCAAGTAGATACCAAAATAGATACTAAAGAAAACAATAACTTTTCCCTGGTTACACGTTTTATTGCAGCGGCTCAATGGATCCCCGTTCGAATTTTAGCATTCACATTTGGCTTGATTGGTAATTTCGAAAAGGTATATCAATCCTATAAAAAGAGCATCAGTGAGTATGACTTTGGGGACGAAACTTTGCCCGCACAAGGCGTGCTAAGCGAGTGCGGATTTGCCGCAATGGGTTTTGCAGTAGACGATGCTCAGTCTGGTTCAGTGCCAGATGGCGAGCCCAACATGCCAGATAACACCTACATTCAACTGGTTGAACAGGTTGAAGAAACCCAACGGTTGCTACACCGTAGTTTGATTATATGGTTGGCTGGGTTATCGGTATTGATGCTGGTTGGCTGGTTTTCATAACGCAAAACCGCATATTCCGGCACGTTATTTTTATTGCTATTTTCAGCACTATTTTTATTAAAGCTATTGCGGTTGTCGCCGCAAATCACGATTAATTCCAATGCATAAACCCTCCTTGCTTGCTCTCCTGTGCCTGATGCTTTCTGTTAACAGTTATGGAATGGATGCCAGTAAACACATTGAAACATGGCCGCTAACGGTGCTTGACGATGCGGGCCGAAAACTGCATTTTGCTGAGCAGGCCCAAACAGTCGTTAGCCTGGCCCCGCATATCACCGAGCTGTTGTTCGCTGCTGGTGCTGGATCAAACATAGTGGCTACCAGCCGGTTTTCAGATCATCCCATCGAAGCACAAAAAATCCCGATGATTGGCGATGCCTATTCGGTCAACATGGAAGCACTGTTAGCGCTAAATCCTGACTTGGTGATTTTGTGGCAATCAGGTGTGGGTATCCGAACCGTTGAACTGCTTGAGCGGTTAGGAATACGTTATTTTATGAGCGAGCCTAAAACAGTCACGGCTATGTTAGATACATTACGGCTATTTGGGCGTCTAGCAGGGGATCCGCTTCAAGCCAATGAGCAGGCAGATCAGTTGCAAGCGAGGTGGCAAATACTGCAGAAAAACTATCGTTCGAAAGCGCCAATAAAAGTGTTCTACCAGATTTGGCACCAACCGCTTTTTACGCTCAGTAATCCCCATATCATTGACGATATTTTGACAAACTGTGGTGCTGAAAATATTTTTTCAGACCAGCCAAAAGTGGTTTTCAGAACACAACTTGAAGCTGTGCTGCTGGCAAACCCCGAGGCTATTCTTTTTGGCGGGCTGCACCAACCTGTTGAGAGTGAAACCAACCGGAAATTTTGGCGGCGTTTTTCGCAGTTGCTTGCGGTGAAAAACGACCACCTTATTCCAGTACCGGAAAAATGGATACATCGGCCTTCACCGCGCATGCTCGATGGAGCAGAACATGTATGCAAAGAACTCCATCAAGTTCGAATAGCTAGAAGCATTCAAAACTAACCAGTGCCGTTGATGAGTTTTAACGGCAGAGCTAGCTAATGAAAGGCAAAGCGAGTTAATGAAAAGCAGAGCAGGCTAATGCGCATTGGAATTGATCTTGGCGGTACCAAAATTGAAGCGCTCGCGTTATCGGATACGGGTGAACTACTGTGGTGCGAGCGTATTGCAACGCCGGTTCAATCATCAAATCAATCTGAAAATTACCACGCGATTGTTTGTGGTATTTCTGATTTGGTAAACAAAATTGAACACGATACGGGAATGATCGGCTCGGTTGGCGTGGGCACGCCGGGTTCGGTTTCAGCGTTGACAAAGGGTATGAAAAACAGCAATACCGTTTGTTTGAATGGCCGGCCGCTACAGCTTGATCTGCAAACAAAATTGAATAGACCCATTAGGCTTGCCAATGATGCTGACTGCATGGTGCTGTCTGAAGCCACAGACGGTGCGGCAGCCGGAGCAAAGTCGGTTTTTGGGGTAATACTGGGTACTGGGGTTGGTGGTGGGTTAGTGATTAATCAAACCCTGTTGCAGGGTGTTAATGGTATTGCCGGTGAATGGGGACACAACCCGATCCCAGCAGGGTTGATTGGGCCACATGCGGTGCCTCGAAGCTGCTACTGCGGCGCGCAAAATTGTGTAGAAACTTGGTTGTCGGGGGTGGGTTTGCTGCAAAGCTATCAAACCCAAGTTCAAAAACAGGCTGATACGAACCAGCGCTTGGAGCAAGGGGCCTCTGCTGAAGAGGTTGTGGTGTTAGCTACCCAAGGTGATGCCTGTGCAGTTTTGGCTATGGATACATATGCTGCACAGCTTGCTGGGGCTTTGGCTTTGGTGATCAATATTGTTGACCCCGAGGTTATTGTTTTGGCTGGTGGCCTATCGAACATCGAGCAGCTGTACACAGATGTGCCCAAACAGTGGGCCACCTCTGTGTTTTCAGACAAAATTGAGACCCAGCTGGTTCAAGCCCAACACGGTGATTCTAGCGGTGTAAGGGGTGCAGCTTGGCTCTGGCCTGCTCTTTCACCCATGGCTTAGCATGGTGGTTATAACCGCGAGCGGTGAGGGCTAACCAAGAAAAATAACCAGCTGTATTAAATTTGTCAGGCACAGCACAGCGGCGGTGACTTTCCAAAATAGCAGGGGGTTACGCTCCATCAATGGTGCACGGGCCTGCTTCAAGAATTTTGGATTGGCTTGGGTTAGGTCGCGCTGTAGTTCCGAAAGGCTGTCGTAGCGCAGCTCAGGGTTGCGCTGAACCGCTTTGGCTAGCGTTTGATCCATCCATGGTGGAAGCTGGTCGTTGATATCACAGGCGTGCTGGTATTGCACACGGTTGAGGTTACGCCGGGTTAATGTGTCGGAATAGGGCAGTTTGCCGGTATACAGTTCGTAGATGATCACCCCAAGGGAAAAAATGTCCGACCGATTCGTCGGCTGTTGCCCTAATAAATATTCTGGCGCGGTGTAGTTTTCGGTGCCGAGTAAACTGTTTTGGTCGAGGGGGGTGGAGATTTCACCCAGTCCAGCCACTTTGGTTGAGCCGAAATCGATGATTTTCACCGTGCCATCGAGGTCAATCATAATGTTCTCAGGCTTAAGGTCCTGATGAATCATTTCAAGACGTTGGAAGGCTCGTAGCCCTTTAATTAACTGCTCGATAATGCTCTGTACTTCCAGCGGCGCGGGTAGTGGATGTTGCTCCATCCATTGGCGTAATGTTTGCCCTTCAATGTATTCGGTAATGGTGTACAAGCATTGGCGTTTTCGCTCGACCTTCATCACTTTCATGATATGAGGGTTATCCGCTCGACGGCCAATCCATTCTTCGTGCAAGAACAGATCGATAAACAACGCGTCATCTTCGTAGTTTACCGATGGGGTTTTCATGACGACTTGCTGGTCGTTTTGAATATCAAAGGCTAAGTACAGCTCGGTGCGTTTTGATGCGTGGATTTCGCGAATAATCCGGTAGCCATCCAGAATCATGCCTGGTTGCAACGGCGGCGGGAAAGGCAGGGCAGTCAGTTGCCGGTAAAAAGCATCTTCGTCTGAAGCAGGAAGCTCAGTGATCTGAAAAGTAAGGCAGGTAAGGTTATCGTCGCTGCTGTTATCAAGCGCCTGCGCAACGAGGCTTTGGCACAGCTCAGTGTCGTCGGCATCGGTAGCGAGTGTTTTTTGAATGTGCTGGTCGTTTAAGAACCCATGCATACCGTCAGTGGTCAGTAGGAATCGATCGCCTTTTTCAACCGGTACGGTTTTGTAGTCAATATCTACGTTTAGATCAATGCCCAGCGCGCGGGATAAAAAACACCGATCGCCGACAGTTGTTTGGTGATCGTTGGTAAGGCATTCGAGGCCATCATTGCGGTACAAGTACACGCGACTATCGCCGACATGGAAGATATGCGCGGTGGTAGATTTTATGACGACCGCGCTAAACGTGCAGACCAAGCCTTTGGATGTCCCGTAACTTGCGTGCCCTTGGCTGTATAGCCAACGGTTGAGCGCAGTTAAAATAGTGTGGACAGATTTCTTAACGGACCATGTTTCCGAGGTCGAGAAATAGTCTGAAAGAAAACTGGTGACGCTGGTTTGGCTGGCTTCGTGCCCCGCTACTGCGCCGCTCATGCCGTCGGCAATCACTGCGGCAATGCCTTTGCCTTCTAGCAAAGAGCCTCCAGGAATATGTAACCCGCAGGCATCTTCGTTAACCGGTTTGAGGCCCGAAATGGAATGGCTGCCCTGAGAAATGCGAAGTTCTGACATGATGATCCAATAATTTGAAAACTGATAATCTGGGTAATGGTGTGAGGTGCGGTGTTTTACCTCACGTGCAGCCACCCATCATAGCTTCGGGGCTAATCAGATCAAAGTAGACAGTGAGTTAAAAAGAATGGTGTTAGGGTGTGGCAATGGTGCAAAGCCTTTAGAGGAGGGCTAGATGAGCTGCGCGCATCTGGATAAGTAGATGTATAAGCAGCTGTGTAGGAGTGTATCTAAAAGGTTACGAGCGGGGTTTGCGTATGATATCGCGAACGCGAATAGGGAATTTGCCCTCTTTACGGTCGGCAAAATAATACTTAAGAGTTTTGTTAATCACCGGAAACGCTAAATTATCCCAAGGGATTTCATCTTCGTTAAACAGTTTTACCTCAAGGCTTTCATCGCCAGCGGCAAACTCGGGCTCAGCCAGTCGCGCAAGGAAAAACATATACACTTGGCTGATTTGCGGCAAATTGAACAGCGTATACAGGTCATCTATAACCGGTTTGGCTTTGGCTTCTTCCCAGGTTTCGCGCAGTGCGCCTTCAAGGGTGGTTTCGCCGTTTTCCATAAAACCTGCTGGCAGCGTCCAGTAACCTAAACGCGGTTCAATGGCGCGTTTGCACAGCAACACTTGATCGCCATAAATAGGCAGGCATCCAGCGATGATTTTAGGGTTTTGATAATGAATTTCACCGCAGTCATCACACACATGGCGTTCACGAGAGTCGCCCTCAGGAATGCTCATCGATACGCTATTGCCACATTGGCTACAAAATTTCATGGTGGTGATAGGTCCCAGCGCAAGCGCGCAGTTAAAATGCAAAAAATAGCCGCAGTGACTGAACGTTGTAAGTGAAGAACGGCGTAGCAGCGGAATAAACTAAGCGAGGGACAGTATAAACCTAAGCAGAAAATAGTAGCTAGAAAATGTTTGAGCGCTCTATTGGCTGCTTAGGCCGTACGTAGAAGGGGTTAAGAGATGTGCGAAGAGCGGGCTTTGAAGCTCAGCACTTTTGCAGAAACGGGATTTGTAGCAACAGAGTTACCGCGTTGGGCTGCTGAATTGCTGACAGGGTAGTTTTCGATAAACGACTCTTCAATCCGAGAGGTAATCACCGCAGATTGCCGCTGCTTGGATTGGTCGTTGAGCGCTGAGCGTAATTTACTGAGCGAGCCATGCATCATTTCTGAAATTTTAATGCAGGCAGCCATAGGGGTTTTCGAGCGGCGAATTTCCATATCAATATGAAATTGCAGGCCACGAAGTTTGCGTTGCATACCCTCTTCAGCAAAAGAGATGGTTTCGTTAATCAGCTCAAGCCGTAATGCTTCGAGTTGATCCGGATTGTTTTCAGCCATAGCGGTTAATTGGTCAAATTCAGGTATCGGTGTGAACTGATGCATTGAAGTCCTCCAAGCGTAAATTCCAGTAACGCATTTTTTTTGGGTTAAAAAGCAGTTTCTTGCCTTGTGTGAAATTTATACTACAACTTCTTATTCTGTTGATGCAAGTTGTAAGTTGTTGAACTCGTTGGATAAAATATTTTACCGCTCCAAATAGTGTAAAGAAAGCTGACACCTTGTATTTGGTAAATGCCAAAAAAGGTGTGTAATTACAAGTAGCTATGGTTATTTAGTGATCAATGTTATGGGAAGGGGGAAAACGGTTTAGGTTTTTAAGAACTTTTGGCTATAAGTGGAATTTCGTTGAATTCCTTTAGTTATTTTCACACTATTTGGAAGTCCGTTTGCAGGTAAATCAGTCGCGCCAGATCAGCATCCTGATACAATGCCTGCGTTTTAATAGGACGAGTATGCAGCTCATCGGCGCTACAAACATACGCACCAGAGAGTTGCGCCATTAATAGCGCCAGACAGGCTAACTTCCAACCGCCACGGAGAGTCAACATGATATACAGCTTGGGTGATCGAGAGATTGAAATAAAAGGAGAATACTGGGTTGCGGATAGCGCCGATGTCATTGGCTCAGTCGTGTTAGAAAATAATGCCAGTATTTGGTTTAACGCCGTATTGCGTGGTGATTGTGACCGTATCGTGATTGGAGAAAACTCCAATATCCCAGATGGCTCGGTACTGCATACCGATGCTGGCGTAGAGTTGATCGTAGGCCGAAACGTAACCGTTGGCCATAAAGTGATGCTGCATGGCTGCACGATTGGCGACAACACATTAATAGGCATTAACTCGGTAATTCTGAATGGCGCAAAAATTGGCAACCATTGCCTCATTGGCGCGAACACGCTTATTCCTGAAGGCAAGGTGATCCCGGATGGATCATTAGTGATGGGCTCCCCCGGAAAAGTGGTCAAGCAGCTTTCAGAAGACCAAAAGAAAATGCTAGAAGGTAGTGCACTGCACTACGTGAATAACTTCAAAAACTTCAAACAGAACCTGAAACCACAATCTTGATTTTCAAAAAGAAAGAATCTGCCGATATTGAAAAGCCAGTGGCTTCGCCCTGTGTATCAATCTGCGCGTTGGATGAAAATGACGTCTGCATTGGGTGTCATCGTTGTGCAGACGAAATTGTCGCTTGGGGCAAAATGGATAACCAACAACGCCGTGACACCCTGCGCAAAAGCGAACAACGCGGTCGCGATGCCGGTGCGTACTTTTCATAGAGCAGTGTACGCGTTGATTTTTGACCACATTAAATGAAATAAACCTGGATAGACCATGACTAAACAAATAGGCACACCTCTTTCTTCTTCAGCGACCCGCGTTTTATTGTGTGGTTCCGGCGAGCTGGGCAAAGAAGTGGCTATTGAGCTGCAACGCTTGGGTGTTGAAGTGATCGCTGTCGACCGATATGAAAACGCACCGGCCATGCAAGTGGCTCATCGAAGCCACGTGATTTCTATGTTAGATGGCGATGCACTACGAGCCGTGGTTGAGCTAGAAAAGCCGGACTATATTGTCCCTGAAATTGAAGCCATCGCGACCGATACGTTGGTCAAGCTTGAGGCCGAAGGCTACCATGTGATTCCAACGGCAGCGGCGGCCAAACTGACGATGGACCGCGAAGGTATTCGGCGCTTGGCTTCTGAAGAGCTAGGGATACAAACCTCGCCGTATGGGTTTGCGGATACCGAACAAGAGTACCGAAAACTGGTCGATCAAATAGGTATTCCCTGTGTGATCAAACCGGTAATGAGTTCTTCTGGGAAGGGCCAGTCGTTGATTCGTTCAGAAACTGATATTGATGCAGCTTGGCGTTACGCGCAAGAAGGCGGCCGAGCAGGGGCAGGGCGTATTATTGTTGAAGGTTTCGTCGACTTTGATTACGAGATCACCTTATTAACCGTGCGCCATGAAGGTGGCACCAGCTATTGCGAACCCATTGGGCATCGCCAAGAAGATGGCGATTACCGTGAATCTTGGCAGCCCCAGGCCATGAGTGATATTGCCTTGAATAGCTCCAAACAAGTGGCCAAAACCATAACCGAAGCATTGGGTGGTAGAGGTTTGTTTGGTGTCGAGTTGTTCGTGAAGGGTGACGAGGTGATTTTTAGCGAAGTCTCGCCGCGGCCCCACGATACCGGCATGGTTACCCTTATTTCACAGGATCTGTCTGAGTTTGCCCTGCATGCCCGTGCAATTTTAGGGTTGCCGATCCCAAGTATTAGGCAGTTTGGCCCCGCTGCATCCTCGGTTGTATTGGTGGAGGGTACTTCTTCTAACGTGAAATTCAGCAACCTTCAAGAAGCGTTGTCGGAACCCGATACTCAGTTAAAGCTATTTGGCAAACCAGAAGTAAGCGGCCAGCGCCGCATGGGCGTAGGCCTTGCATTGGGTGAGTCTATTGAGCAAGCGCTTGCAAAGGCGAAGCGCTGCTCAGGAGCCGTAAAAGTAGATTTGTAACAGCCTTAACTAAAGCATTATGGCAATAAACAGCGCAGCTTAGGTTGCGCTTTTTATTGCTCGCGAAACGTGTTTTTTATAGATGAATGAACTGTTTATACGGTCTGAACCGTAATTATTGTCTAAGCTAAAGGTATTAAACTAAGTCCGAGTACGGATGAGCTGTATGTTCAATGATAAAAAATTAGACACCGACACACCGCTAATTTTGGTGGTTGACGATGAAGCAATGATGCGCGTATTGGCTGGCGAGTCGTTGCGCCAAGCTGGTTTTGATGTGATCGATGCGGTAAGTGGCGAGCAAGCGATACAAATTATTGAAGAGCAAGAGCCCGACCTTATATTACTCGACGTGATTATGCCGGGTATGAACGGCTTTGAAGTGTGCACTTGGTTGCGTACCAAGCACAATGACCAACGTACCCCCGTGCTTATCATGACGGGCTTAGAAGACAGTGATTCGATCGATAAATCTTACGATGTTGGGGCTACAGATTTTATTACCAAGCCCATCAACTATGCGGTGCTAAATCACCGTATCCGATATATCTTGCGTCAAAAAGGCATCACCGATGAACTGCGTATTAGCGAAGAACGCTTGCAGTTAACCCAAGAAGTTGCGCAGCTTGGCCATTGGGAGTCTATTCCTGACGATCCATATATTTACCTTTCTCAAGCGGCTCGAAAAATATTCGGGGATGACTTTAGTGAAGGAAAAATCCTACGCGAAACATTCTACGAGCGGATCCACCCTGAAGATATCATTAAGCTAGAAACAACCCTGCAGAGGGCCGTTAAAACAATTTCCGCTGTTCAATTGGATTTTAGAATTACGGGGTCGGATGGTATACAGCGGATACTGTTTTTAGACCTTGAGCCTGTGGTGAAAAAAGGCCAATTACAGAAGTTAAGCGGTGTTTTTCAGGATATAACCGATCGCCGTGAAGCGGAGCAGCACATACACCAGCTTTCGCATTTCGACGACATAACAGGCCTGCCAAACCGTTCCTATTTTTTAGATGGGCTTTCTAAAAAAGTTCGATACGCCAAACAAAAACGCAAAAGCGTTGCTGTTTTTATGTTGGGGATTGATAACCTCAAAGTGATCAACCAATCTCTTGGGCGTGAGGCCAGCAATCAATTGTTGAGCGAACTGTCGAAACTGTTTGAGCGTTTTATCCGCATCAGAAACACCAATAAAAAAATGGTCGCGTCGCAAGGTAGTCTAAACCCTAACAGTGAAAATGATCTACTTTCCAGCTTGGGCGGCGACGAATTTGCATTTGCTTTGTGGGGTGTTCGCCAAGCGGAAGAAGCCGGTTGGATAGCCACGGCGCTGATGCATTTGGTGAAAGCCCCGATCGAGCTTTGCGGGCAGGAAGTGGTGGTTACCTGTAGCATTGGGGTTAGTTTCTTTCCGCTGGACGGTGTGGACCCTGATAATTTATTGAAGAATTCAGAAGCGGCGTTACACCACGCCAAAAGTATCAGCAAAGGCGGCTACCAATTTTTTAGCGAATCAATGACCTGGCAATCGACACGCCGTTTGACGCTTGAATCGGAAATGCGGGTGGCCTTAGAGCAAAAGCAATTTACTCTGCATTACCAACCTAAAGTGAATATTAAAGACCATTCTGTGTCTGGAGTTGAGGCGCTTATTCGCTGGATTCATCCGGAACAAGGCTTTATTTCGCCGGGAGAATTTATCCCGGTATCTGAGGAAACCGGGCAAATATTAGAAATTGGTAAATGGGTACTTGAAACCGCCTGCAAACAAGCCAAGCGCTGGGTAGACCAAGGCACGCCGCTTTGTGTTTCAGTGAATGTTTCGATGCTGCAGCTGCGCGATTACGATTTTTGCCAGTTGGTATCTCGGATGCTGCAAGTATATGAGCTTGATCCAAAACTGATTCAGCTTGAGCTGGTTGAATCGATGTTGATGGATTCAATGGACGATAACAGCCAAAAAATGAGGGTGCTGCGTGATCTTGGTGTCACCATTGCGATCGATGATTTTGGCACCGGTTATTCGTCGATGGCATATTTATCTGAGCTTCCGTTAGATGTATTAAAAATTGATAAAACTTTCATCGATTCATTAGTAGACAAAGACAATCCGGCAGCTATCGTCGAAGCAACCATCGCGTTGGCTCATGCGCTTGACCTTAAAGTGGTTGCAGAAGGCGTAGAGGAAAAAGTCCAAGTTGACACTTTGATTAAGCTTGGTTGCGACGAAATACAAGGCTATTACTATTCAAGGCCGCTTGCGGTGAGTGATTTTGATCCATGGCTGATTGAATTCAATAAACCTGAAAACCAGCCTTAACGAGCCTTAACGAGCCATATTTACTCGTATTGAGTGCTGACAACCTTCCTTTAGTAAATCTTTACGCCGAAAGGCTGATTTAATTAATCAAAGGGTTTGCTCCTCTTTCCATAGTCTTAGATAATTGCCCGCTAATTGTGGTGAGGCTTTTGGATGGAACAATACAAAAACATTGGTTTGATCGGCAGAGTAGAAAACTCTGCCGTGGTGCAGTCGATTAAGGTTATTAAAGACTACCTTCTGTCCCGAGGGCTCAATGTCTTCATCGAAGAGCAAACCGCAACAGCATTGCCGAATCACGGTTTACAGGTGTGCGACCACCAGCAACTCAGCGAAGCCGTTGATTTGGTTATCGTGGTTGGCGGCGACGGCAGTATGCTGGGCGCTGCGCGAGCGTTGGCTCGTCATAAAGTACCTATGTTGGGGGTTAATCGTGGCCGATTAGGGTTCCTGACTGATATCTCACCTTCGAACTTAGAAGCTGGCTTAGAGCAGGTTTTAGGTGGGAATTATATTCTGGAAAACCGCTTCCTGCTGGAAGTGAGTATCGAGCGAATCGGCGAACCTGCAGGTGTTGGGCATGCGCTAAACGATATTGTGTTGTTGCCAGGTATGGCTACTCGAATGATCGAATTCGAACTCTTTATTGATGGTTTGTTTGTTTACAGCCAGCGTTCCGATGGCTTGATAATAGCGACTCCAACAGGCTCGACTGCTTATGCGTTGTCCGCTGGGGGGCCTATTATGCACCCGTCATTAGATGCCATGGTGCTGGTGCCAATGTTCCCGCATACGCTTACCAACCGCCCAATTGTGGTATCCGGCGGTAGCGAAATAAAAATTGTCGTAAGCGAAGAAAATCATTCAGACTTGCAGGTAAGTTGCGATGGCCAAGACAACTTCACCGTTGTGCCCGGCGACGTTATCTATATTCGAAAGTACCCACATAAATTACGATTAGTGCATTTAATGGACCACAACTACTACGAAGTTTGCCGAAACAAACTGGGTTGGGGTAGTCGTTTAGCGTGAACTCAGCCAAGGAATGGACTCTCAATGATCAGCGCGCTTGAACTAGACAGCAGTCAAAACCTCAGTGGTTTCAGCACCGTGCTGGGCCAATATGGCATTCGCCATCGTATTAGCGAAAGCTCCGGCCGGCAGGTGGTGTGGGTTGCCCAGCAAGCTGATGTCGCACAGGTTCAACATGTGTATCAGCAGTTTCAAAATGGCCAATACGACGAAGTGCTTAAAACCGTGACTAAACCTGCTCAGCAAAATGGAGAAGCCACTCGCTGGTTGCTGTTGCTGGAATTTTCACGCTCACCGGTAACCTTGTTATTGGTGTTGGTCTGTTTAGTCGTTGCACTAATAACCCAGTTAGGCGATCAGCTTGCGATTGTGGGTTTATTTACCTTTCTAGAGGTCACTCATATCCAGCAAGATATGCTTCTTTCCATGCCAGACGGGCAGCCTTGGCGCATGATTACGCCTGTTTTTATTCATTTTAGCGTGTTGCATATTGCCTTCAATATGCTTTGGTTATGGGAGTTAGGGCGTCGCATTGAACAATCTCAAGGCAGCTTAGCGGTACTGTTTTTAGTTTTTGTGATTGGGTTGGCATCCAATATTGCCCAAGCTATTGCGGTTAAAGGTGGTTTTTTTGGCGGCATGTCAGGGGTGATTTATGGCCTGCTTGGCTATTGTTGGCTGTGGAATTTATTACGCCCAAAAGAAGCGTTCGCAATCAATAAAGGCGTGGTGTTCTTTTTACTGCTGTGGCTCGCGTTAGGTTATTCGGGTGTGATCACTTTATTGGGGTTTGGAGCCATCGCAAATACTGCGCATGCTTCAGGTTTGGTAGCGGGTTTGGTAATAGCAGTGGTGTTCGTTGCATTGACCAAAACCTTAGAAATTTTTCGGAAATAAAGAGCAATAAATTATGCGAGAACGTCAAGCTACGACAACCTATCTAAAAGACTATCAGCCTCCTAATTACCTGATCGAATCAACCGATTTGAAGTTTGAACTGGAAGATGAAACAACGCTGGTTTCATCGCAGTTACGTTTTGTTCGAAACCCCGCGGTTGAGACATGGAATCAACCGGCACTGGTATTAGACGGTCAAGAATTAGAGTTGATTAAAGTTGTACTCGACGGCAAAACCTTGAGTGAAGAGCAGTACAGCATGACCGCTGAAACCCTGACGATTGAACAGGTAACGGATCAGTTTTTGTTGGAGATCCAAGTACGTATTAAACCGATTGAAAACACCGCACTGGAAGGCCTCTATATTTCAGATGGTATGCATTGTACGCAGTGTGAAGCACAGGGGTTTCGGCGCATCACTTATTATTTGGATCGCCCAGATGTGATGTCGCGCTTCACCACGGAAATTATCGCGAATCAAAGCAATAACCCAGTGTTGTTATCAAACGGTAATCTAATCGATAGCGCCGTGTTGCCTGATGGCCGGCACAGCGTTAAATGGTTGGACCCGCACATGAAGCCGGCGTACTTGTTTGCGTTGGTCGCTGGGAAACTAGAATTTATTGAAGACAGCTTTGAAACTTGCTCGGGCCGTAATGTAACCCTGCGTATATTTGTTGAAGAGAAAGATCTCGATAAATGCCAGCATGCGCTAGATTCACTCAAACATTCTATGAAATGGGACGAAGAGGTATACGGCCGCGAGTACGACCTTGATATCTTCATGATCGTTGCGGTAGATGCTTTCAATATGGGCGCAATGGAAAACAAAGGGCTTAATATTTTCAACAGTTCCTGCGTTTTGGCCAAGCCAGAAACCACCACAGATGCCACCTATCAACGCATTGAAGCGATTGTTGCGCACGAGTACTTTCATAACTGGTCTGGCAACCGTGTGACCTGTAGAGACTGGTTTCAGTTGAGTTTAAAAGAAGGCCTAACGGTGTATCGAGACAGCCAATTCTCTGCGGATATGGGCTCAAAAACGGTTAAGCGTATCGACGACGTCGCGCTCTTACGCACCGTACAATTTGCCGAAGACGCTGGCCCCATGGCCCACCCGGTACGGCCAGATGCCTTCATGGAAATCTCAAATTTTTACACCGTGACGATCTACGAAAAAGGTGCAGAGCTGATTCGGATGATGCATCACTTAGTTGGCGATCAGGGCTTTCGTAAAGGAACAGATCTTTATTTTGACCGCCACGATGGTCAAGCAGTTACCACCGAAGATTTTGTGAGCGCGCTGGAAGACGCGAACCAAATTGACCTTACCCAGTTCAGCCGCTGGTATTCCCAGTCGGGCACGCCAGTGCTAAGCATTACCGATCAGTACGATGCGAAGACTCAGCAGTATAAGTTAACAGTTGAGCAAAGCTGCCCAGCAACACCCGGGCAAACAGAAAAACAGCCGTTTCACATACCACTGTTGGTTGGATTATTGGACGCAGATGGCAAGGATTTGGCCCTGTCGCTACAGGGCGATTCTGCTAAGCCAAGCGCTGACACCAGCTGCATGCTGCATGTCACACAAACAAGCCAAGAATTTGTATTTGAAAATGTAAGCGCTAAACCAATCCCGTCGTTGCTAAGGGGTTTTTCTGCACCTATTAGGCTTGGGTTTGATTACAGCTCAGATGATTTAGAATTTCTTGCACAGCATGACAGCGATGGTTTTAACCGTTGGGATGCGCTACAAAAACGACTCGTAAGTCTGATTTTTGAATTCGCAGAAAAACTCAAAAAAGGCGAGACGCTGGCGTTACCGGCGCACTTGGTTACCATATACAAAGCCGTGCTGGCCAGTAGTGATCAAGACCCGGAGTTGGCGGCTAAAATGCTGTTAATCCCAACCGAAGCCTATTTATGGGAGCTGTCGGAAGAGATTGATGTGGAGTCCATTCATAACGCCCGAGAATTCGTAAAACAAGCCCTTGGGTTAGCGCTGATCGAGCCACTGTCTGCAGTGTACGCTGCGCAAACCAGTGACGAGCCTTATCAGGCAGTTCCCAAGCAAATGGCGCGGCGTAGTTTGAAAAACTTAGCGCTGCAGTATTTGGTTTGGAGCGGCGAGCAACGCTGGATGGAAGTTGCGGTCGAGCAAGTAAGCGCAGCGGGCAATATGACCGATGTCAGTGCGGCCCTTGGCGCATTAGTGAACTCGAAAATAGAGTTGGCTGAGAAGCTTTCAAACCAGGCGTTAGAGCAGTTTTACGCGACATGGAAACATGAACCATTGGTTGTGAATCAATGGCTTTCGTTGCAGGCAGGTTGTCCGCGCGACGGCGCATTAGCACGTGTTAAAGCATTGCTTGAACACGATGCTTTTGATGTTCGAAACCCCAATAAAGTACGTTCTGTTGTGGGGGTGTTCTGCGGGTTAAACCGAGTGCACTTCCACCAAAAAAGCGGTGATGGCTACCGGTTTTTAGAGCAGCAAGTCATCCGGCTCGATAGCATTAACCCGCAGATTGCATCACGTTTACTGACACCTTTAACGCAGTGGGGTAAACATAATCCATCGCGTCAGGCGCTGATGAAAGAATCGTTATCGCGAATTCTTGAAAAAGGTGATTTGTCTAAAGATGTTTACGAAGTCGCCAGCAAAAGCCTGGGTTAAGGCTATTCAATAAAAGATTCAGTTGGCTTAGCGGAGTTTAACGTTGCCGGTTTTTATGCCCGTTGGCTTTTGAGATAAGAGCCAGCGGGTTTTTTGCAGAAGGTGTTGCGGGGCTAGGATGTTAGCAGTTGTCTGACTTCAGCAATTTGCTCTTCGGCTTCATCAAGTATTGATAGCTTGCCATCTTCGGTCAGTGTTTGATTCTTGAGTTTGAAAAAAGCAGGGACCGAACTGATGTCAGGTAATTCGTCCGTTCCGGTGGAGATGCCCAAGTGCAGCTGTGCAAGTACCACAAGGTCTGCGTAGTTGATATTCAGGCTGCCAGCATTCATCCATTCTTCGGCTTTTTCAGCGGCGTCGCTAAGTTCTGTTGGGAATTCCCATTTGCGTAAAATCATACTGCCGATCTCACTGCGCATGGTATCCATTACTGTGGTGAGGGTATCTTCATTTGCGAGCATATACGGGTGGCTTTCTGCATAAGCGATGATCGCAATATCGCCAACATCGTGAAGTAAGCCTGCAAGCAATGCTTGCTCGGGGTTTAGCCCTCTGTTAATACGAGCCAACACGTAAGTTAACGAGGCAACGTCAATACTGTGCTTCCAGATGCGGTTCATGTGCTCGTTGAGCAGTGGGTTATCGCTTTGGAATACTGAGCGCATTGCGAAGGTAGTGATCAATTGGCGAGTGGTACCTAGCCCCAAACGCACAATGGCGGCTTGGGTAGACTCAAACGTCGATGCACCGCGGTATAGCGGGCTATTGGCTGTTTTGAGTAATTTTGCTGCAATCGCTGGGTCAGAGTTAACCGCGTTGGCAATGGTTTCTGCGTTGGCAGATTCGCTTTCTATTAAGCCGTGAATACGTACTGCAACATCGGGTAACGATGGCAGAGGTAGCTTGTCATTTTTAAGATCACTACCGATCGAAAAATAGATTTCATCGATTTGGTACTCGTCAGCTTGTTCGCTTTGGTCTGCTTCGTAGCTGCCGTCATCATCAAGGATATCGACTTGGTAACCGCTGTTGTCGCCAAGAATATCGACTTGATAAGAGTCGCTTGAAATACTTTGGCTAGCTTGTTTGACAGGCGCGGGTCCAGCTTTTAATAAAGCAGGTTCTATCAGTAAGTATTTAACTTCTGACAAGGTGATGATGCTGTACATGCGTGGACGCATTTTTGCGATGGCAACGGTGGCGCTTTCTGAGCTACTTAAGATGACCGATTTTTTTCCATCCCGAGCTTCTAGCCCGAGTTTCCCATCCAATAAAAAAAGCTCTAACGAGTCGTTTGAACCAAGTTCAACGATTTTGTTTCGAGGCTTGGAGGTATGAACTTCGAGGGACTTACACAGCAGCGACAATTGGCCTGCTTCAAGCTCCGCAAAGGGCTTGAAGCGTCGCAATTGTTCCTGTGTGACATGTTCGGTTTGTTCTGGATCTGCCATAGCGTCTGGTATCTTGGTCGGTTTTAAGCTTGAATTTGGAGTGGTTGCTCTGGTGAATGATTCACGTATTGAGCCATCGTGGTTTGCGTAGAGCGCGTTCGTTAATAGTAGTGTGGCTTATAACGTCAAAAAATGCGTTATAAATCGTCTACCAGATGTTGAATGATCTTTTTGTTTTGTTCTGAAATATCAATAATTTGAAAGCCCGTCCAGAAGTTCTTATCGTCATTTAGCGGGTTGCTCCAAAGGCTGTCAGCCCCTAAGCGCAGTACTGAGTGGCCATCTATAGCGGATGATAGGTTAATCTCGAAGCGGTACAATTTTTCTAGTTCAATGGGTATTACGCTTAGCAGCATCAATCCATCGGTCGTAATATTGAGTAATCTCCCGATTGTTTGATCCGTATCCAGATCAATAACCGTCATTTCTGGCGTGCAAGGCTTTCGTTCGTTGCTGCGATTATTCGTCATAGTGATTTAGTCTAAGCAATGGGTTTTGGTACCTTGATCAGTTCATAGACAGCTAACATTGCACGATCAACGAGCGGTTTCTTTTTGTCTTGTAGTACTACCGCATCGCCCAGTCGCATGCTGTTCGCCAGTGATAACATGGAACGTACCGCGATCTGCTTGCCCCGCGCGTTTACAAACATATAGCGCGAAGTTGCCGGGCTGTACCAAGAGAGTTTTCCTTTAATAGTGTCGCCTTGGGCATTGGTCGTGAATTGAAACCAAGTTCCAAAGGGGATGGCTCTAAGTTGTTTAATCGCCTCGAGTAGCTCAGGAGAAAATTTCTTTGTCGGGGCTTTAGTCGTTATAGCAGCTTTAGCTTTGGCAGTAGTGCTGGACTCCGCACTGGGTCCAGCCACCGACTCAGCGGTGGTGGTTTTTGAGGATACAGCTGTTTTTTCTTTTTTAGCCGTCGGGACTACAGAAATAGGCTCTGGCTGTTGAGTGGGCGGGTTATCTATTAGCTCGTTTTGCAGCACCGCAATTTTGCGTAGCAAGTCTTTGCTGTTGCCTGGATAACCCCCAAGTTGTTCAAAACCGCGGGCAATGATCTGGCTGATATCAACCACTTTATTGCGTACTTGCTGAAGCTCTTTTTGTGTCGATTTAGGAGTAGTGCTCCATATAAGTTGTTCGATCAGCGTTTTTTGTTCTTCCCAAAGTGGATGCTTTTCACCTTTTCGCAGTAGAGTGAATACCAAAATATCGAGCCAACACTGACGTAAAAATTGATCTACAGACTCGGGTATAGAGCGGTTTTGGCTGCGCTGATTGATTTCTCTTATGGCTTGGTCTCGGGCTAGCCGCAGTTTCTCTTTGCCTTTTATTGACTCCGAGGCGCGTTTTTCTGCAATGTCCGAACGTTTTTGTAACTGCTCGATGTATTGATTGAAATCGTGATTAAGCTCAGAAAATAACTCAAGGTTAATGTCGAATTCCAGCAGAATACGATCAACCACAGCCTTCATTTTTGGGAATGCGCCATGATCTTTGTCGTTTTCTTCTATCCAGCGCGCACCGGCTTTAGCCATGCTGTTAAGCAGCTGACGGGCTGGGTGGTTGTGTTGCGTGAAGAAGTCTTTGTCGAGCAGTGCTACCTTCAAAAAGGGTGTGTGAAGGTGGCTTAATAATGCCTTCACCGATGGGCAGAGGTCTTGGTCGTTGAGCATAAACTCAAACAGCATGCCAATGAGATCGATCGTATCTGCATCGAGGCCATTGATTTCTTGTGGGTTAGCGGGGTCTGCAGATGCACTTAATTGTTGAATGAACTGTTGTTTGGTTTCTTCAATATGATTCGCATCAAATACCAATTGGTCAGGCAAACGCTGTTGCTGCATCGAGCTGATAACATTAACTAGCTGGGTATTGTTGTAGTACTGAGCCGGTGCGCCAGTAGCTGCAGAAGGGTTGTCAGTAGCGATTGGATTCTGTGCAAAACTTGGGCTGCCACTGGCAAAAACGTTAACCGGAATGGTGCCGTCTGGTTGCGAAAAGTTCCGTTGTCCAACCGATTGCGCCGGTGCTTCGTTAGCCACTGGTTTGGCTTCGCCGCCAACTGGTTTTTGCTGGGATTGGTTTGGTTGCAAGCTCCATGAAGAATCTGCGCTACGCGAGGATAAGATTTCTTGAATGGAGTGGTACAACTCTGGCGCTGAATCACCGTGTTGCACCGAATAACTAGCAGGCGATGCGTTGGTTTCGAAGGGCCGCTGTGAGGCGCCAGGTTGTGCTTGAGTTGATGGTGCTTGCGCCGCAGGGTCTTGAACAGGCGGCTCAATGGGTGCTACTTCAGGCTGTTGCTGTTCTGGCGTCGTTTGTTCAGGAGCTGATTGAGGCTGTTTCCTAACGTCGTATTTAAGGTCAGGTAGTATGCCTGCTTCAATCAGTAATGAATTACATTGGGCGTACAATTCTTCTAGTTCTTCGAGCACATAGGTGCTGAAAGTTTTTAGCAGTAGATTGCGGTGCATTTGCGAAATATCGAGGGCTTTATTTATATTTGCAAATATTTGAGTAAGACGAGCAGGTCCGAAGGGATTCGAGTGGTCGTCGATTTTATAGCCATTGTTGAGAATAGCGAGGCGTTGGTTAAACTCAAAAAGCGCATTAAAGTAAAGACCATTGGCTTTTTGAACCGCGCTACCATAGGCAATTCGTTCGTCTAAATCTTTCAGGTCAACTAGAGATAGCTCGCCGGTAGCATTTTCTGGTACGAGAATATCGAGCGTTGGCTGTTCGAGCTTTTCACTGGCGAAAAAGTTGTCTACGGTGGATTCAATAGCCTCGAAAAAATTGTCTTCAAGTGATTGCCGGCGGGAGCGAATTTCACGCATGCCATCGAAAACTTCAGACTGAATTTTGTTGTTGGTGGCTTTTTCAGCAAGTGCAAAAAGCTCATCGTTGACGCCTTCAAAGCAGTTCGAGTATAGGGGCTCGATATGTTCTGCGACTTTCGATGCGATTTCTTTGAGTAGTGTTGGGTGGTTGGGTTGCACGGGTTAGAGTCCAGTTATCCTCGGCAAACACGATAGAGTAGCTTATAGCTGTGTCGCGTCATCTGTTTTAGCACGGTTATTAGCGCAGTTGTTAGCGGTAATGAGTGCTGTTTGGTGGTCATTCAGTGATACGGTTTTTAACAGCGAAAGTATACAATAAATGTCTATAGAGCATAGCCCAGTTATCAAACTATACCAACGGTGCTTAGCTCTGCGATGGTTCGCGTTTTAAGTGCTGGAAACAGCTACAAGGCACTAAAAATAGTCATGCTTTGACTAGGCTAGGGCGCTTCTTCAATTAGGGCGCTAAAAGAAGTACTGAACCCTAACCGACGCAGTTTCACCTGTGGTGTCGTTACCAACAATATCTGCAGCGTCATCGCCAGAGACTTTAAGTAACGTGTAATTTCCCATCACGCGTATCGAGCGGTTCGCATACCAAGACAGGCCAACGGTGAATTCTTTATCGTGAACACCTTTGCCTGCATCGTTTAAATCAATATTGCCGTAGCGTACGATCAGCTGCCATACAGACATTCCTGCTGGCGGCTTGAAGCGTTTAAAGCGGCCGTTTTTACGATTGAAATTCTCAGTCACATTACCGAAGAAATGACCGGCTTGAATAAAGTAACCGGTGAAATCAAAGGTGGTTGGGCTGTTGAATTCATCGACTCGAGCATTCACCAGCTCGCTAGATATTGTCCAGGGGCCTTTAACTACGGCAAATTCAAGGCCGATGTAATCACCCGATTTAGCGTTAAAAGAGGCAGATTGGGCCGGGTAAAAACTACCGATAGTGTGCGCGCCCATACGGCTTTTCATCTGGAATGGCCCACCACCAAAATCACGTTTTGACAGCGACAGCCCCAAATGCAGAATATTACCGGGTTCACGAATGGGGTCCCAGGTGCCACGGGCGGAAAACGCATATTCTTCACTGTTGTCAGTGTCTAATGATGGATCGCTTTCATCTTCGTGGAAGATACCTGCGGCGTAGGTGATTTTGTCGTAGAAGCCATTAAAGGCAATACCCATGCTGAGTAACGGTGCCATACGTAGTGAAACGGCAGATGCCTCAGCAGCAAGGCCTGAGCTAAAGCGCGATAACCCGAAACTTTCGCGCTGTCTGCCAAAAGTGATTTTCCCAGCCTCAAAACCTTGATAGCGAATATAGCCCATGAATGGCCGGCCGCTGTTCATATCGAACATCATTTGGTATTTCCAGTCGTAATCGACCGTTCCGGAAAACCTGAACCAGAAGCTGCGCATTTCGGTTCTTTGTGCGGTATCACCACGGTTAGTAGCAGCGACGGTGCCGCTTTGAACGTCGGCGTTATATGCGCCGCGTATCCATTCGTGATTGATAGCGACTTGCCCGCCGACTTGAAAGTCGCGCTTTTTGTCGGGTGTCCGTACCTTTAAGCCACCGCTTAGCTCAATTTCTACAGGTTCGTACTTAGAGTAAGCGCCGTGCTGCTCTTCTTTATCAAGATGTTTGGTAAGCTTTTCAATTTTTTGCTCAAGGTGCCAAATGCGATGCTCCAATGGATGATCAAGCGTGCCGTGTTGGCCTTCATGGCCCAATGCGGCAGGAATGATTAAACAAGAGGCTAGCGTTACAAAAAATGAATGGACTACAGTTTTTTTTAGCATAATGTGTCATCCGCAGTTATTACTGCGGTTTACTCGAAAGTAAGGGTTGTTACGGAAAATAAGTTGTTCGCAACTTTTACCCGGCAATCGTTACTCGAATACAATGTGGCCGTTTTCGAAGATACAAGGTGCTTGCGAAATGTTGAATTTTTATTTCTGGAATCGATCCGGTGCCGTATGGGCAACGTTTTTTATAGTTTTGGTCGTTGCGCTTGGGGTTAGCCCTCATGTGCTTGCAACACCGAAAAACGATCAGCAACAAACTAGGGGTCACATCCTTGCTACCGCTACAACAGCGGGCACATTCTACCCAGTTGGAGTGGCTTTGGCTACGTTGACAAAGCTTAGGTTGATGCCGGCCACGGGTATTTCGCTCTCGGCGGTGAGTTCGGCAGGCTCCGCTGAAAACATAAAAATGATGCGTAAAAACGAGGTTCAATTCGCGATACTTCAGGGTTTGTATGCGGCTTGGGCTTGGAATGGCGACGGGCCATTTAGCCAGCAAGGGGCGCAAACCCAGCTACGTGCAGTGACCATGTTGTGGCAAAACGTAGAGCACTTTGTGGTGAATACATCACATGTTAAAACGGGTTCATTGTCAGATTTAGCTGGGTTTGGGCCTCGAAAGTTTTCGATCGGTAAACGTAATTCAGGCACCGCTGGGTCGGGCTTTCATATTTTGGGCGCGTTAAATATCGTTAAAGATCAGCACTATAAAGTGGTTTATATGGGTTATGGCGCAAGTGCGCAGGCACTACAAAACGGTGTTATCGATGGTATGAATATCGCCGCGGGGCCGCCGGTGAGCGCAGTCACTCGCGCTTTTGCGGCCAAAGGTAAGCGCCTGCAAATACTTGATGTAAGCCCGCAACAGTTGCAAAGCATCAATGCACGTTATCCACTTTGGAGTCAGTATGTCATTGCGGCCAATACTTATCCAAACCAACCTAACGCCGTTAACACCGCGGCGCAGCCAACCTTATTGGTGGTGCGAGCCGATGTTGATGAGCAGTCTGTTTATGAAATTACCCGAGTGATATATGAAAACCTAGGGTTTTTAGGGAATATCCACAAAGCGACCAAAGCGATTTCGCTTAAAAATGCAGTAGCAGGTTTGCCCTTGCCGCTGCATCCCGGGGCAATAAAGTTCTACCGTGAAGCGGGTAAAACCATTCCTGAACATCTGATCTCATCAGTGAGCAAGTAATATGATGTGCAGTGCGATGTGGAGTTTAATCCGGCCCATAACGTTGCGTGGGCCAGCGTGGTGAGTGCAAGCCGACTAAGAGCAGTCATGATTCACCTCATTGCGCTGCCCGTGGCGCTCACGCACTTATACCTCAATACCGTAGGGACGCTTTCAGAGCTTTGGTTTGCGGCTATTCATTTTGGTTGCTTTGGTATGCTCGCAGCATTAGGTTTTCCCTTAATAAAGCCTGCTGCGAACAATGATGCTGGGAGTGGCTACTTTGCTCTGATCACCGATTTTTCATTGGGCTTGATTGCAGTAAATTGTGCAATTTATCTCATGTTGTTTGAAGAAAACCTCTATCAAAGGGGTACCGATTTTGACCAGTGGGACTGGCTGGTTTCCGGTGCAGCAGTATTGCTAGCGGTTGAAATATGCCGGCGTAGCTCCGGCTGGATTATCCCGGTTTTAGTGGTGATTGCAGTTAGCTACTCGGTGTTATGGGGTAGTTGGCTAGACAACGTTTTTTCGTTTCCTGGGCTGAGCCTCGAGACCATGCTGTTTCGCAGTTTCTTTGGAGGAGAAGGGGTGCTGGGCAGCATTACCATTATTTCTGCTGCCTATGTGTACCCCTTTATATTGTTCGGCTCGTTTTTGTTGGTTTCCGGCGCCGGGGATTTTTTGATCAGTTTGGCCCGTTGCCTGGCAGGGCGTACAGTCGGTGGCCCTGGGTTAGTGGCAGTTGTGGGCTCTGGGTTGATGGGGTCGGTGTCGGGTTCTGCGGTGGCCAATACCGCGTCTACCGGTGTTATTACTATTCCAATGATGAAGCGGTTTGGTTTTACTCCACGCTTTGCTGCAGGGGTTGAGGCTGCTGCTTCAACAGGCGGGCAGCTAATGCCGCCGGTCATGGGCGCTGGAGCCTTTGTGATGGCCAGTTATACCCAGCTTTCCTATATGACTATTGTGGCGGTGTCGGTGTTACCAGCGCTACTGTATTTTTTGTCGGTCGCATTTTATGTGCGCATTGAAGCAAAGCGGCTTGGCCTGAATCAAACCGATGAACAGAGCCCTTCGGTCATGCAAGTGCTTAAGCAAGGCTGGCATTTCTTAATTCCGTTGGGCTTATTGGTAACCTTTTTGGCTATGGGTTATAGCGCCAGCTATTCAGCGGTGATGGCTATAGCTGCAGTCATTGCGGCTTCGTGGTTGTCGGCTAAACCAATGAGATTAAAGGATATTCAGCAGGCTTTGGTTGATGGCACAACCAATATGATCCCAACCGCCAGTCTGTTGATTGCCATTGGTTTAATCGTAAATGTGGTCACAACTACTGGGTTTGGTAATACCTTCTCATTGATGATTGTTCAGTGGTCCGGAGGCAGTCTGTTGTTTGCTATTGCACTGATTGCAGCAGCATCATTGATTCTTGGTGCAGGGTTGCCCGTGACAGCCTCATATATTGTAATGGCAACGCTTTGTGCGCCACTGCTGTTCGATTTAATGATGCAACAACAGCTGATTGAAGCCATAGCAGTCGGAGGCTTGCCACAAGAAGTAACCGCTATACTCGGCGTGTTTGCGGGTGGTTTGGGGTTAGATATCACTCAAGACTTAACCCTGTTGCAAGCTGAGCAGTTGCTAACGGCGGTGCCGGCTGATTTCTTAGCTTTGATTCAGCCGCAGTTAATCGACCCTGCGACCATTTCAATGGTCCTGCTGAGCGCTCACCTCATCATTTTTTGGTTATCGCAGGACAGCAACGTAACGCCGCCGGTGTGCATGTGTGCATTCTCGGCAGCTGCCATTGCCGGCAGTCCTCCAATGGCCACAGGTTTTACCGCCTGGAAAATGGCAAAAGGGTTGTATTTAATACCCTTGCTGTTCGCTTACTCACCACTTGTCACCGGTACGCTGCTAGAAAAAAGTTTGGTATTTGTATTGGCCTCAATAGGGCTATACGCGATGGCCGCGGCATTTCAGGGTTATATGAAGTCAGCGTTGTCTTATTCGTTGAGATTTATCCTAGTGGTCGTTGCGGTATTGATGCTTTGGCCTCACGGAAATTACTGGATTACAGGCGTTACAGCGATCGTTATTGTGCTGATTTACCTTATTTCAGGCCGAAAAAGCACCTGATGCTACAATTAGCCACGCAAATGTTGGTTTTTTTACCGATAGGCATTTCAAATTTTTCCTGGAACACGTAGAATGCCGCACCTTTTTTTGTTACGGATATCTTCTTGGTTTAGCTCGAAACAGCTAATTTTGAGAGGGTGTTCCATTGAAATATTTTAAAATTTTAGGAGAATGACTGGATGGTCACTATTCGTCTAGCTCGCGGGGGCTCTAAGAAGCGCCCTTTTTATCACTTGACTGTAGCGGATAGTCGCCGCGCCCGTAATGGCGCGTTTATTGAGCGCGTAGGTTTTTTTAACCCATTGGCTCGCGGTCAAGAAGAAACACTTCGATTAGATCAAGCACGTATTGATTATTGGATTGGTCAAGGCGCACAGCCTAGTGAACGTGTTGCAAGCTTGCTGAAGAAAAACTCAGCTGAAGCTAAAGCAGCTTAAGATCGCTCTACTGATTTGCTGCGTTGAGTAATTCCGAAAAAACCGAAATGGTTGTTGTAGGGAGAGTTACCGCAGCTTTTGGTGTGCACGGTTGGGTACGGATTCATTCGTATACAGAGCCTGAAGAGAACTTCTTTCAGTATTCTGGTATTCGACTTGAAGGGCCGAGCCAGAAAGACCAAGGGGTTACCATTGAAGAATGGAAACCTCATGGCAAAGGTTTCGTAGCGTACTTAAAAGACTGCGATACCCGAACACAAGCTGAACTGTATCGTGGTATGCAGTTCAGTGTTCCAAAAGCCGTATTGGCGAAGCTTGAGCCAGGCGACTATTACTGGAGCCAGCTGATTGGGCTGAGTGTTCAAAGTACGCAACAACGAATTTTAGGTCGAGTCGACTCGATGCTAGAAACTGGCGCGAACGACGTTTTAGTTGTGAAAGCCAGTAAAGACAGCATCGACAAGCGAGAGCGGTTAATCCCGTACTTGCCCGATAGAGTCGTCAAAGAGGTCAACCTAGAGTCAGCAATGATCACGGTTGATTGGGACGAAGATTTTTAGAAAACAGACTCGGGGAAACTCAATGCAGATTGGGGTGATTACACTTTTTCCCGAAATGGTTCAAACAGTAACGGAGTATGGTGTTACTGGCAGAGCAGTCAAACGCGATTTGCTGTCCCTGCAATGTTGGAATCCAAGAGACTATACTCAGGATCAACATAGAACCGTTGATGACCGCCCCTACGGTGGTGGCCCGGGCATGTTGATGAAAGTAGAGCCGTTGCGAGATGCAATCTCTGCTGCTAGAGAAAAATTGGGTGCTGATGTACTAACCGTCTATCTTTCGCCGCAGGGCGAGCGATTAAACCAGGCAAAACTGGAAGCACTGGTAGATCAAAAGAAATTGCTTTTGATCTCTGGCCGATACGAAGGTATCGACGAAAGGCTGATTAATATGGAAGTAGATCAGCAATGGTCTCTCGGTGATTTTGTACTATCAGGTGGTGAGCTTGCTGCCATGGTAGTGATCGATGCGGCAACGCGTTTAATCCCCGGAGTCCTTGGACACGATGCGTCGGCTCAAAGCGACTCTTTTTCGGAAGGCTTGCTGGATTTTCCGCATTATACGAGACCTGAAGTATTTGAAGGCGTACCAGTACCGGAAGTTTTGCTCAGTGGTAATCACGAGCGAATCCGTAGTTGGCGGCTCAAGCAATCCTTAGGAGCAACCTGGCTTAAAAGACCAGACCTACTGGAAAGCAAAGAATTAAACTCAGAGCAAACAATGCTTCTGGAAGAATTTGTAACACAATGGCAGCGTTCAGAAGACCCTACATAATGGGGATTTGAGCAAAACCAAGCACTAATATTTGAACAATAACCTGAACTATAAAGAGCGCGTTATGAGCACCAATAAGATTATTTCTGAAATTGAAGCGGCACAAATGAAGTCTGATCTTCCAGAATTTAGCCCCGGCGATACCGTAATCGTTCAGGTTAAAGTTAAAGAAGGCACACGCGAGCGACTTCAAGCCTTTGAAGGCGTTGTTCTGGCTAAGAAAAACCGAGCTATTAACTCTTCTTTTACTGTACGTAAAATTTCCCATGGTGTTGGTGTTGAGCGTACGTTCCAAACACACAGTCCGTTGATCGCCGAGATCAAAGTAAAACGTCGTGGTGATGTACGCCAGGCAAAACTGTATTACCTACGTGAGCTTTCAGGTAAAGCAGCTCGAATCAAAGAAAAATTGGGCTAACCCATTTTTTAAGAAACAAGCCCGCCGTTGCGGGCTTGTTTCGTTATATCTAGCTAGAAATATTTGCACATATTATTGGGGTATGGGAATGTTAAAACCTGCACAACTAACCGATAAATTCAGTTCAAGTATGCAAATTGCAGTCTCTGACTTAGTTCAGATTAAAGCGCTTGGTTTTAATGCTGTGATTAACAATCGGCCTGATCATGAAGCAGATGATCAACCTTCGAATGCCGAGTTCTCTAAGGCAGCCTCTGATTTAGGCCTCGCTTACTATTTTATACCGATTAATTTAAATACCATTTCTGATGCTGAAGTAGATGCTATGCAGCTGGCATTAGATGCTAGTGACGCGCCGGTATTTTCATTTTGTAGAACCGGTAACCGCTGCACAATTCTGTGGTCGATTCTTTCAATTCGACAAGACTTGCAGCACTCTGGAAAATATCTCAAGCTCGCCGAAGATGCAGGTTTTGATATGTACAAACAGTTGCCATTGCTGCGACGGTTTGTAAAAGGACTCTGAGTTTCCGCTGTACCTTCTCTGAAAATTTCAAAAAAGTTGTGACCGGCTATGCGAGCATTCGTCTATAACACCTACAGAACGTTACTTAACAGTTGGGTGAAAACAAAAGTTCATGGCAGTAGCCAGCTCAAAAGTGAACTACGTGATGACATTCCAGCCTTCTATGTATTGGAATACCGTTCCTATTCAGATCTGCTTGTTGTCGATCAAATTTGTAAAGACAACAGTTTACCAAGCCCTTATTTGCATTCAAAAATAGAACAGCTCGCTCATAAGCGTGGTTTTTTTGTTATTAAACGTAATGAAGGGCGGGTGATAAAACGTAGCAGTAGTCGGCAATATTCAGATTCCGCAGTCGAATTATCTCAACTTATTTGCAACGATCAATTGCAAGATGTCCAGCTTATACCTGTTTCGGTTTATTGGGGTTATCACCCAGATAAACAACGCAGCCTGAAATCATTATTGTTTGGCAGTGGCGGAACATTAGTGGGCCCATTCAGAAAATTTTTGATTATTCTGATTAATGGCCGCAACGTATTTGTGCAATTTAGCCAACCGGTTTCAGTACGGGCATTATTAAACGCCGAAATGAACGCAGAGCGAGTACAGCGAAAACTATTTCGTGTTCTGCGGGTGCATTTTAGACAAGTTCGTACCTCTATTCTTGGGCCGGAACTATCTCACCGTAAAACCATGATCAACACCTTGATTGATGCTCCATTGGTGCGTCAGGCCATTGAACTTGAAGCAAAAGATCAAAACAAACACCTTGCTGAGATACGTAAACAAGCCAAGAAAAATGCGCTCGAGATATGTTCTGATCTTACATACCCAATGGTGAAAATCTTTGAGAAAGGTTTGAGCGTGTTATGGAATCGCATGTATAGCGGTTTGGAAGTTAACAACATTGACAGAGTAAAAGAAGTTGCGAGCGGTCATGCGATTGTTTACGTGCCCTGTCATCGTAGTCACGTTGACTATCTACTACTTTCCTATTTGCTCTATCATCAAGGTTTAGCCATCCCACATATTGCGGCGGGTGTGAATTTAAACATGCCTGTTATTGGACTATTACTAAGAAAAGTAGGTGCTTTTTATATGCGCCGCTCATTTAAAAGTCAGCGTCTTTACACCGCGGTTTTTAACGAATACATGGGGATGGTGTATTCCCGTGGTCATTCGATGGAATATTTTGTTGAAGGTGGACGAAGCAGATCTGGCCGTACACTACCTGCAAAAACCGGTTTGATCTCAATGACCGCACGAACCTACCTGCGTGAACAAAAGCCGTTGGTATTTGTCCCCGTATATATTGGTTATGAGAAAATAATTGAAGTCACTACCTATCAAAAAGAATTAGAAGGCGCAGAGAAAAAGAAAGAATCCGTTTTCGGGGTTTTTTCTACGCTCAAGAGTCTGAAAGGCCCTTTTGGTAAAGTATCGGTTAACTTTGCTGAGCCGATTGTGATGAGTCAGTTTCTGGACGACTACAAACCGGACTGGAAAAGCACATTGGGAGCTGATGAACGTCAAGGTTGGTTAACCCAAGCGGTAAATCAGATAGGCGAACAGGTAGTCACGCGAATTAACAGCGCGGCTGCAGTGAACCCAGTGAACTTGGTATCGTTGTTATTGCTTTGTTCATCGCAGCGTAAAGCATTGGTTTCTCAGCTTGAAGCCGAGCTAAGAATTTGCCTGATGATATGCGAGGCAGCGCCTTATAGCAGCAGTATTTCTGTAACTGATTTGAATGAAAAGGGTATTGTTTCATATGTTGAAGAGCTTGGCTTACTAGAGCGTACTGATTCGGTTGTTGGGTTGTTAAAGCCTCAGCACCGGTAATGGGTTACTATCGAAATAACATTATTCACTTGTTTGTTATTCCTGCGTTACTTATAAAATTAATTTCCCTGCATGGGAAAATTAGTCAGCAATGCTTGTCAGATGCCGTCGCTGTTATATACCCGTTTCTAAAAGAAGATCTAATTCTTCATTGGGATGAAGACCAGTTAAACTCTTATATTGGTCAGTGTTTGAATACATTTTCTGATTGCGGGTTTATTCAGTATGAAGAAAGCCAGTGGAGCATTAGCGCGGATAATCCAGATGCCTTGGCACTGGATTCGTTTTCAAGCGTTGTGCTGCCAAGTTTAGAAAGATACGCAATGTTAAGTCAGATTTTGTTTAAAGCCGGTAGTGGTGAGTTAAAACAAGCCGGGCTTGAAAAACACTATTTTAAAGTACTTAAGGGTATTCTTCAGTTGCTAGGAAATGGCGATGCAGATCATTCTGACCGAGCTCTCATTAAAGGTTTTATAAAAACCTTAAAATCTACTGGCGCTGTAGAAATGAATGACGAGCGTCAATTAATGTTCGATGGTAATTTTGAGCAAACTATTTCAGATTTAGTATTGGTTATTTCTCCCGAAGTACATCAAATTATCGACGAAATTGTTGCTGAATAGTATTGAAATTCTAGCCGGTATTTCGCATGCCTGCGGCAATACTGGTGATGGTTATTTTCAATACCTGTTCGTAAATATGCTTTGATTCAGACGTATTTTTACCTTTCATACGAAGCCTGCGCATGATTTCTGCCTGCAGAAAATGCAGCGGCATTACATAGGGGTTTCTCACCCTAATGGAATTTCGTATCACGGGGCTTTGTTCAAGCAATATTTCTGAGTTGCGGATTTCATTTACCGATCGCACCACCGAGTTCAAACGTAGTCTAAGTTTAGTGCCTACTTCTTGCATGTTCTCATCTACCAACCGTTTCTCGTAATAGCTCGATACCATTGGTAATGTTTTGGCGAGTACCATCTCTAGCATGTCGATAATAGATGTAAAATAGGGCCAGTTTTGCGTCATCTCTTGGATTAAATTTAGCTGTTGATCCGCAATAGCTTTTTCGAATGCGCTGTCGGAGCCGAGCCACGCAGGAATTAATAGGCGGGTTTGAGTCCAAGCAAACACCCATGGAATGGCACGTAGGCTTTCGATACCACCACTGGACTTTCGTTTAGCAGGACGGCTCCCTAATGAGAGCCGCTGAAGCTCTTGTTCTGGCGTAGCCTCATGGAAATATTCCAAAAAGTTTGGTTGGCTAATTTCATTTCGATAACTTGCAAGTGAACATTGGGTCAGGTCCTCCATCAGTGCGCACCACTTTTTAGATGGCGCAGGAGGTGGCAGTAATGTCGCTTCAAGCGTTGCGCAGGTGTACAACTCTAATGTGCGAAGCGCGATACCGGGCAACCCAAACTTAAAACGAATCATTTCGCCTTGTTCGGTAATGCGTACGTAGCCTTCTACTGCGCCGGGTGGTTGGGATAATAATGCATCGTGGGCAGAACCTCCGCCGCGGCTCATCGAGCCACCACGGCCATGAAATAAGCGCAGCTGTACGTGGTGGCTTTTGCAGAGAGTTACTAGTTTTTGTTGTGCCTGATATTGCCCCCAAGACGCCGCCAGAAACCCAGCATCTTTGGCAGAATCTGAATAACCGATCATCACTTGCTGGTTGTGTTGTATTGATTCGACATACCCATCAAGCTTGAATAATTGCTCGATGATTTCAGGTGCATTTTCAAGATCGATCAACGTTTCAAATAAAGGCATTACCGGTAAAGGTTGCGCAACACCAGCCTCGCGTTGTAGTAACATTACGGCTAGAACATCTGAGCTGCAGTGCGCCATTGAAATTATATAATTGGCAAAACTACTGCGGGGATGATTAGAAATTATTTGACAGGTTTTTATAACCTCATAGACATTTTCTATCGAATAATCTACCTTCTGCTGTAGGGTATTTATCCATTCGTTATCAACTGTTTGAGTTAAAAACTGGCTAGGTATTAGCGGCCTTTGTTGGTTTAATTCGGCATTCAAGAAAGCTATTTTTTCCGCTTCACTCCATTGTAAGTAACTACCTTGGCCAATGTATCGGGTGATGGCATCGAAGACTTCGGCGTGCCTCGATGACTCTTGGCGAATATCTAACGGGGTTAAATTTAACCCAAAAGAATTAATACAACGGATAATATCGGTAAGCCGGCCGTTGGCAATGGTGTTCATGCCTTGGTCTAACAGCGAGTTGTAGCAGAGCATTAACGGCTGTTTAAGGTCATTTGTATCAGAATAAATTTCGGCGTCGTTAATGGTGAGTTCGCCGTTTAATTTTTGTTTTAGGGTGTCGCGAGTCAGTATTAATCGGTCACGAACCCCACGTAACAAATGCCGGTATGGCTCGGGATGGTCGCCTGTCACCTTACGTAATTCGGCACTACAATGTGACATCGAAAGCTCGGAACGCAACTGCTCGATATCTTGTTGTAACAATTGCGCGGCTTGCCAGCGCGATAGCCAGCAGACTTCATCGGTTGTTTGAGCCGTTACGTTTGGGTTGCCGTCGCGGTCTCCCCCCATCCACGAAGCAAAACGAATGGGCGCGGCATCAATGCTTAACCCTTCACCGAGCTCTTTGAGCAATGTGTAATCCATCTGCCTAAGTAGCTTCGGTACGGTGGCCCACAGGGTTTGTTCAATGGTGGTGATGCCCCATTTTGCTTCGTCGATTGGTGTGGGTTTATTGCGCCGTATTTCATCGGTGGCCCATAGGCTGTCGATCTCTCTTTGGAGGTCTGCTTCAATTAACTTACGGTCGTATGCGTTTATATTCTGCTGGTCGAGGCTTTCAAGATGGTTAGCGATGCGGTCATATTTTTGGCTCACCGTACGCCGAGAAACCTCGGTTGGGTGCGCGGTCAACACCAGCTCAATGCGTAGGTTTTCTATTGTGCGGCTAATTTCGGCTTGTGGTATTCCGCAGCCATTTAAATGGCGTAATAACTGCGGTAGCGATTTACGATGCCCCACCGCACCACCGCTGAGTTGAGTGGCTCGTAAGCGCCGGACACGGGGATATTCTTCGGCGATGTTCATCAGGTTGAGCATCAGCCCAAAAGCCCGCACTACCGGTAGCATTTGCTTGTCTTCTAGTTGGCTGAGAAAGGTTTCTAGTTGAGCGGACGACGCATCATTACCCTGCGCAGCGGTTTTGGACGCTTGGCGAATCTCTTCTACTAAATTGAAAGTTTGCTGGCCGCATTGATTGAGAATGGTTTCGCCCAGCATGTCGCCGAGTAGCCGAATATCATTTCGTAGCGGGGCGTGATTGTTAGTGCTTGCTACAGGTTGAGACATATCCATTTCCTCAATCAGCTGGTAATCCAATAAATAACTTTGAGTGTAGCGCCAAACGTATGTGCTTCAAAATTGGTTGCCTTTTACTCGTGGAAGTATTTGTAAAAATGCGGTCTCGGTACACCATAACAGCTCGTCAAAAGCGTTTACGGCGATAGTTATATCAGGTTGTAGAAGACTCCAAAGATCAAGCCACTTACAATGGCGGCTACGTTTTATCGGGTAGACCCCTGGACCTTAATGTTTAAATTTATTCACGCCGCCGATATTCATCTCGATAGCCCGCTGACTGGCTTACAGCGCTATGAAGGCGCTCCGGTTGATGAGATTCGCAGTGCAACGAGACGAGCCTTCGATAACCTGATTGATCTAGCCATCAGCGAACAAGTGGCATTTGTTCTGATTGCTGGTGATTTATACGACGGAGACTGGAAAGATTACAACACCGGCCTGTATTTTGTTGAACGGATGGCACGGCTTGCTAAGGCCAACATAAACGCCTACGTTATTGCGGGCAATCATGATGCTGCAAGCCAAATTACGCGTGCGCTTCGGCTACCCGAAAATACCATTTTATTTGATACCAAAAAACCGCAAACGGTAAAGATTGAAGCCCTCAACGTTGCCATTGTGGGCCAGGGGTTTGCTACTCAAGCGGTTACCGCAGATATCTCTGAAGGCTATCCGATGGCTGAGCCGGGGCTATTTACCATTGGCTTGTTACACACCTGCCTAGACGGCAAGCCCGGTCATGCACCCTATGCACCATGCAGCGTAGATGGGCTGCGCGCCAAAGGTTACCAATACTGGGCGTTAGGCCACGTGCATAACCGCGAAGTGATCAGCGAAGAACCGTGGATAATATTTCCCGGTAATATTCAAGGACGCCATATCCGAGAAACAGGCCCAAAGGGTTGCACGTTAGTGAGCGTCGAAGAGGCCGAAGTTTGTGCCGTACAACATAAAAATTTAGATGTATTACGCTGGGCCCGATGCAAAGTTGATGTCAGTATTTGGGAGACCACCGACCAGCTCTATTCACACATCAGCGAAGTGCTTCAAAACGAGCTAGACCAAGCCGATGGCCTAGCGGTAGCAGCAAGGCTAGAGCTGCACGGCGCAAGCAGCCTACATTCAACCCTGCAAGACAATACCGCGCACTGGTTGCAAGAATACCGGGCACTCGCTACCGGCTTGGGTGGCGCTGGTTTATGGCTAGAGAAGGTTGCGTTTAGCACCAAGCCAGAGATTTCTAATGATGACTTGTTGGCTCGGGGCGATGCCCTAAGTGGCCTATTGCAAGCCATCGAGCAGATCGAACTTGACGACGATGCACTGGCAAAACTAACTGAAGAAGTTGCGCCGCTACGCTCAAAATTACCGCCAGATATTCTAAGGAACGAAGCACCCACTGACCAAAACCAAGTGAAGCATGCACTTAATGATGTAAGGCAGTTGCTGTCCGCAAGGTTGCTATCAACAGAAGCTGCAAAGGATGGCCAGTCGTGAAATTAGAAACCTTAAACCTTTTAGCTTTTGGGCCGTTCACCGAAAGAGTATTGAGTTTTGACGCACCCGGTTTGCACATTGTGTACGGCCCTAATGAAGCCGGTAAAAGCTCGTCACTAAGAGCGCTAAAAGCGCTTTTTTACGGTATCGATAACCGTAGCAGAGACAACTTTATCCACGCTAATAATAAGTTAAGAGTGGGTGCTACCATTAGTAATGCCGGCAAGCGCCTTGAGTTTGTAAGGCGCAAAGGCAATAAAAATACACTTTTATCGATGGATGAACAGCCACTGGATAACCAAGCTTTAGCTCCATTTTTAAATGGCGTAGCCTTGAGGTTTTCGAAACACTTTTTGCAATAGATCATCAGTCTTTATTAAAAGGCGGTCAGCAAATATTAGCGCAACAGGGTGAAGTAGGGCAGGCACTTTTTTCGGCGGCTTTGGGTGGCCATGCACTGCGCTCAGTATTAGATCAGTTAGATAGCGAAGCTAAAGAACTGTTTCTTGCTTCGGCATCTGACCCAAAAATAAATGCAAACCTCAAAAAACTTAAAGAGCTTAATAGGCAAATAAAAGAATGCTCTCTATCATCAAAAAAGTGGCAAGACGCGCAGCAATTATTGACTAAAACTGCACAAGAGTTAGCCGCAGCTCAGCAAGAGTTATCCGCCAGTCGGTTAGGGTTAAACCGTTTAAAACGCGCCCAACGGGTATTGCCCAAGTTTGCCCGCCGTACGTTGTTGTTGGAGCAGCTCAATACGATGAAGGAAGTGGTAGAGCTAAAGCCTGATTTTTCAAATAGACACCAGAAAGTCATTCAGAAATTGGCACTTGCTGAAGGCATGTTGAATGAGAAAAAACCACGCTATGCGCAGCTTGAAACTCAACTAAATGCATTGGTTATTAACGACGAAGTATTGCGTAACGCCGGTCAAATAAACGACCTTTATACGGGGTTAGGCGGCTATCGTCAGGCGTTAACAGATCAGCCTGAACTACGCGCAAGCTACCAGCTATTACAAACAGAGTCCGAGCACTTACTAAAAGAGATGGGTGTGTATTCAAAGCTGAATGACATAGAAACCCTTCGCCCCATGTTGTTGAAAAAAACTGCCGCGAGCGATTTAGGCAGCCAAAGAATATTACTAATTTCACAACGCGACCGGCTAGATAAGGAGCTTGCCGACGCTGACCAGAAAATGAAGGCTGCTCTAACCCAGGCAAACAGTATTCCCAATATTGGCAATATCGATTTCCTGACGAGAGCCATAGCCGCTGCCCGTAAAGAAGGCAATGTAGATCTTCGTATTGAAGAACAGCAGGCTGAATGTTCGAACTTACAGCAGTGGTCAAAAGATGCGTTATCCAGACTAACATTGTGGTCTGGCGAGTTAACCGATGTACTGGGTTTGGCCACACCGAGCAAAGAAAACATTCAATATTTTGAAGATAAGTACGCACAATTCAAACAACAAACTAACCGGAATATTGAAACTAAACATAGTCTCGAACAAGAGATTCTTACATTAAAAGTACGAGAAGAAGCGATTCATCGTCAGGGCAGTGTACCTTCAGAAAAAGACTTGCAGTCCGCTCGTGCATATAGAAATACGCTATGGCATATTTTACGCAGGCAATGGGTCGGTGCAGAAGATGTCTCGTCAGAAGTTGCGCAATTAAAATTACAAGCGTCGCTTCCTGCAAGCTTTGATAAGGAGTTGATAACTGCCGACGAAGTATCCGACCGACTACGCCGTGAGTCAGGCCGTGTAGCCACCTTAGCAGCCTTGCAGGGCGAGTTAAGTTCAGTCCAGGCCCAGCTAGAAATAGCGATTAGTAAGGAAAAAGAATTTTCGACTCTGCAAGTACAGCTTGATGCACAGTGGAAGTCATTATGGGTAATTTGCCAAGTACAGCCCGGTACACCACGAGAAATGCGCGCATGGTTAGAGGTGTTTGAGCAGCTTCGCTCCAAAGTGGAGCAGCTTCAGAAAACGCAGCAACTCTTAAGTTTAGCCGGCGAGGGTAGGTTGCGGCACCTGGAAAAAGTAATAAAATTATTGCGGGACTTTTCACAACCGGATGCATCGCTTGGTTTTGTTGCCAATGCTATAAAAGAACTGAACGATACAAACTCTTTAGAATGGATGCTGGCAAGCTGCGAGGCTGTAGCGAACCAATTATCTAATATTAAGAAACAGCAAGAAGATGCTGAAAAACAGATTCAGCAGCTAACCCAAGAACAAAATACTCTCAACACAAATTACACCGCCGCTTGTGGAAAACTTGATGACTGGCAACAACAATGGGATGAACTGCTTAAACAGTTTGGTATTAAGAATAAAGCCATGCCAGATGAAATAAACCAGCGCATTGAGCTATTGCGTACATTGTTTGACAATAAAAGACAGATCGATAACTTAGATCTTCGGCTTGTAACGATCCAACAAAGTATTTCAAATTTTAGTGATAAAACCCTGCGCCTACGCGAAACAATGATTCCAAACACTACCGCTGAAGCACCGGACCAACTGGTTACTGAGCTGCAGCAGTTGTTATCTTATAATCGTGCTGAAAAAGAGAAGTACCAACAGGTAAGCCAACAACTTAAAGAGCTAACACAAGAAATCTCAGTTTCTGAATTAGCTACCAAGCAAAGCCACATTGAGTTGGATAAGTTGTGCGTAGAAGCTGATGTAACTACACCGAAGGAGTTGCACAACGCTTTGATAAAGGATGCATTATTGCGTGAGACTCGTAGCCACATAGAGCAAAACATTTCGGATATTTTGGATGCCGGCGAGGGTGCCGATATGGTAACCCTTGAAAAAGAAGCTGGGCAATATGACCCCGACCAATTAGCGGAAAATATCGAAAGACTCACACAGGATATTGAACAAAACATGGAGCCTAGCGTAGCTGAGCTGGCGCAAGTTAAAGGCAGTAAAGAAACGCAATTAAACCTGATGGGCGGCACAAACCAAGCGGCAGAATTGGCGGACCAAGCTCAAGCAATGCTGGCAACCATTAGAGCCGATTCAGAGAGCTATGTACGGGTTAAGCTGGCAGCTAAAATATTACGCGATGAAATTGAACGCTACCGGCAAGAAAATCAGGGTCCGTTAATTCGGCGCGCTAGCGAGCATTTTTCACAATTAACCCAACATTCATTTTCAGCATTAACGACCTGCTTTAACGATAAAGATGAGCCAGTGATTGAAGGTATTCGTGGTTCAGCCAGTAAAACAGAGGGTGAACGTGTTTCGGTTGAGGGTATGAGCACCGGTAGTCGCGACCAGCTTTATTTGGCATTACGGTTGGCGTCACTAGAAAAATATATGAACAACGCCGAACCTATGCCATTTATTGTTGACGATATTCTGGTGGATTTTGACGATAAACGTTCGGAAGCTGCGCTAAATACACTGTCAGAATTCGCTGAGAAAACGCAGGTTATTGTGTTTACCCACCACCGGCGTGTGGTAGATCAAGCGCGCAGCCTGTTGCGGCCAGCTCAGGTTCATGAGTTATAGCTGTCTTTGGCTACGGGTGAGAAGCCTTAGTGCTCAAGTATGGCAAGTGCTGAGCGTTGCCAGTAGCTCAGCACTTGCCGTGTTCGTTGTTACATTTGTTGCGGTTAAAACCAGCTAAACCTCAAAAAGAGAACTCTGCCCCAAGGCTAGCTCTAACTACTGTATCGCTGATGTCTACAGTGGTTGAAAAGACTTCTACCGATTGCCATATTCAGTAGATCACTTCAATGTTACCCACCAAATGGAAGTTCTCAGACACCATCAATTTTAGGCCCGCGCCAACATTCAAATGCACGTTTAAGATGCTGTCGTCCGAAAACACGGTAGGGTCAATAGGGACTATGCCGTAACCTGCGCCGAATTCAGCAAATGGTGTAAACGTGGAAGGAGCACCTAAAATAAGCAGGTTAGCGCCGAGTTCGATTTCGTTATCTTCAATGGTGTCGATATCTGTGGCGCTATCAATATCGTAGCTAGAAAAATAACGCTCAATGGCACGGTTGTCGCCGGTGTCTAGTGTGAAGCGTAAGCGAATACCGGTCGCGTCTGCCGAGGCGTCTACTTCATTGATGGCTGAAAATGTTCGGGTAGCTGAATCTGAAATAATATCAATCCAAAATGAGCTACCAAATACCGTTGGTGAAACGCAGGTCAAAGCTAGAAGAAGTGTTCATCGAAAGTTACGCATCCTTGTATTCCTATATCCATTTTTTAAAAAGAGCGCGGATAGTATGCGCAGCTTGGCTATGCGTTAAGGTTGCTATGGAGTATCGAACTCGAAATTATGGAACCAACGTTAATTCGCCTTCCAAGTTATCGCGGACTTGTTCTGGCGTAATGTAATGGTGTCTGAATTTTCCGTTTACATAATCTAATGCTTGGTCATCGTAATGCGGGTCTGTAAACAAACCTGATTGGCCGGTGGGATTTATGCCCCAGCTATTGGTTATATCACCAAAATCTATAATTCTTCGGGTTGATGGGCCCATCACAATAATGAGTTCGTCATCTTTTATTTTGAAGGCAAGGTTGTTGATGGCTTCTTGTCCCGCTTCGTTATTTAGCGGGCCTACGTTAAATAGTTTGGCAAGAGCTGGGACAGCACCAAGTGGATGCTCGTGAACCAATTGGGTGTCGTTTCCCCAGGTCCAGTTGTTGGAGTTGTTGCCGAACCGGCCTGATAAAAGCGTGATGGTCTGCTGCCATGCTTCACGTACTAATTGTTGTCGTGTTTCTATTTCTGTGGTGTTGATATTGTCCCACCAAACTGAGTTTTCGTTGTTAAGTATTTTCCAAATCGAGCGGTCCATCAAAAAGCCAAATTTGAAACTTGGATATAGCTCTTCACCTATTTCATCTGCCATAGCCAGCTCCATAAACTTGAGCCGGAATCGGTTATAAATGGTTGCGCCTACTTCATCAGAGGCGTGATTGGCTTTCCAGTTTTTTAAATGTTCCAGTGCTTCAGTTTCAAGTTCACTTAACTGAACTTGTGGGTTTTCCAAAATTGGAATAATCATTTTTTGGAACAATTGAGCAGTCGGGGTAGTGTTGTCCATCAACATGGATTTCATATCGTCAGGGTTGAATTTCTGTTTTTGTGAAAGTAATTCGATAATACGGCTGGGTCTATCAGTGGGTGCGTAATAGCCGGGCACTAGGCCATCGCCCATATCGGCGGGTTGATTATTAGCGGTGTAAATAACGCCGGAAGGTGGGTTTATTTGTTGTGGGTTATGAGAGAAGTCATAGCTGCCTAACTGGTCATCTTTACCCGATGCACCATCCAATATTAGTTTTGGATTGACGTGTTTGGGGCGTATGGGTAATTTTGCTGCGGCCCACCATGCAATATCACCCTTTGAATTGGCGTACATAATGTTGAGCCCCGGCGCATGTATTTTCGCGGCGGCAGCTTTGGCTTGTTCTACTTTGTAGGCTGAGCCGAGCTGGTAAAACCCCTCTATCATTTGGTTGTTGGTATTTAGGAAGGCCCACCACATGGCGATGGGTTGTTGCGGTTGGTCTAGCCCATGTTTTGAGCCCTCAATTTCATCAAATACGTTGTTCACCACAGGCCCGTGACGGGTGCTGCGCACGATTAGCTGAATCTCATCCGCGTCTTTTACTTTAATGATTTCGGTGCGCTGTCCGAAAGTTTCCCAGTGGTCCACAGCCCAATATTGGTTTTTGTTTTCTGGGTTTGTTTTTTCTGCGTAGAGATCCATATCGTCATTTTCAAACATGGTGAGGCCCCATGCATGATGCTGGCTCATGCCAAGTAACGGCATTGGTATCAGTCCCATGAAATGGCCGTATAAATCGGTTGAATCAGAGGTGAGTTGCGCTTCATACCAAACAGAGGGTTGGGCATATCCGATGTGCGGGTCGTTGACCAATATGGCATGTCCAGAGGCGCTGCGTTTGGGGGATATTAACCAACCGTTACTGCCATGGAATAAACCGTAGGGTTGCAGGCTATTCATCACTTGCTTAACGCTCGTTGCAAGCGATTGCGTTACCAGCGGGTCAACGGGTATTTGTTTGAATCCTGGAGTGTAAAGAACGCCTAAGTCTTTCATGTATTGCGCCCCGAGTTTTTGCGATAGTTGATGCGTGAGGGCGTCGTCTTGCAAACCTTGAGCAAAAGAAAAAGAGATAAACCCGGCAATAGAAGCAATATCGACCATGCTGTACTGGTGTGCAGGAATACCTAAAAGATCAAACTCGATGGGGTTGGGGCCGCTGGCGACGAATTGATTTACGCCCGCGAGGTAATTTTGAAGCAATGCAATGAGTTTTGGGTCGGCTCTTTTTTCAATTGCGGTAAGCCACTTTTTTCCAAACTGTTGCAGGCCTAGAGTGCGATAAAGTTTATCCACCCCAACAAGTTTATCGCCTAATATTTCTGACAGTTTGCCCTGGGATAACCTGCGAATAATTTCCATTTGAAATAGTCGGTCTTGGGCGTGCACATAACCAAACGCCATGTATAAATCGTGGTCATTTTTCGCGGTAATGTGGGGGATTCCGTAGTGGTCGTACAATACCGTAACCGGCTCTTGTAGGCCGGGTAGTTTTAGCTCGCCATCGCGTGTTGGTGATTTTGATTCGAGATATATATAGCCAACGATAAAAATAACCATCAGCGCACAAGATAGAATAACCAAGATTTTTTTTAACATTGTAGACTCAGAAAAGAACGAATTTATATTCGGTTTAAGTGGGGTGTTTACTGAAACGGTAGCATTCGAATTACATGCTATTACGCATTATTGACAATGTATATCAAAACAACGAAGGGTGCGGGCGAGTTCGTGCGAAGCGAGCCGTGCGGGATTTTCGTATCGGTATATTTTAGGCTGCAGTCGCGCTGCAACCTAACTTAAAGAAAATCAGCTAAGAAATTTAGAACGAATATTCAAGGCCTAAGCTTGAACGCATCACGTCGTCGATAACATCTGCGTTGGTTTAAGGAGCCTCAATAGGGGCAAGGTCGACGGTATGCCAGGCTCGGTATACAGCCTCTATACTCCCGACAAAGGATAACTTTTGGGTAAGCGCAAATTTGAGCCCGAAGGCACCACTGACGTGAACGCTTGTAAGGGTGTCTTGATCTGAATTAATGAAGCTTGCGGGTGCGTTACCAATGCCGGCACCCAATTTTATAAAGGGCCTGAAAGTGCCATGTTGTCGCGAGATCACCAGATTAACTCCAAACTCATATGCTTTACCGCCTTGAGCGGTAAAGCTGCTGTCGGTTTCAAAACTGGTCAAATAAAATTCAAGTGAATCGCTAGTATTGATGTCGGTTAATAAGCGTAAGCGAAGGCCGTTGGCATCGCCTCAAAAGCCCGCTTTTTTCGAGCCTACCGAATCTGAATGGGCGTGAAGTGTCCGGGTTACAGAATCAGATATCACATCAATCCCTATGGTCACATTGCCTTTAGGAGCTGAGTGGTAGGAGTTTGCGAAGGTAGCTTGAGAAATAACGAGAAATAGAACAGTCGTCAAAAAACGGTAATTCATACCCATAAAAACGCTCCATTCTCCTTTATTGGAGAATCATTAATTCTAGACGGGATTTGTTGAACATCAATGAGTTCGTTTCAGCTGAACCGGTAATTTCTTGTTTAGCCAAGTGGTTCTAATTTTTAACCGACGATTGAATACATAGAACCTGGTTTGGCAGGCGTACGATGGCGTATGGATAGCTGTATAATAGTGTGAAAGATGTTGCCTGAAATGGGTTCAAAACCGGAACTTTTGATTGCCCGATACAAATATCGCCACAACAGTAGATGAATTTGATATTCTTCATAATTACCAATAATAAGAGCAGATCCAAAAAAAACCGTTTCCGCCATTGTGAATCTTAGCGAAGTTTAGCTCGGCGCAATTTTCGAGCTAGCGGCTGCTATTCACGGAAACAGTATTTCTAGGATGTGCCCATACCATGTGCTCACGGATGGAGGAATAGATGTCCCTATTAGAATCCAAGTTAGACACCCGCTCAGAATCGTTCCAGAAAAATCAAACCGATATGTTTGAATTGATGGAAACCCTGGAAGGGTTGTATGAAGAAGCCGCACAGGGCGGAGGCGAAGAAGCCATCGCACGGCTGCGCAAGCGAGACAAGATGCCCCTTAGAGAACGAATCGCAAATGTTCTGGATAAGGACTCCCCCTTTCTGGAGATCAGCCCATTAGCCGGATGGCGATCTGACTACAATGTAGGTTCAGGTTTTATCGTTGGTATTGGTGTAATTGAAGGTGTCGAATGCCTGATTCTTGGGCACGATCCATCCGTACGAGCGGGTGCTTTTAACCCCTTCAACTCCAAAAAACTGATGCGTGGCCTTGAAATTGCCCGTATCAACAGACTGCCCTATGTGCAGTTTGTAGAGTCGGCAGGTGCTGACCTTCGGGGTGAAGCCGGCGGCGATCCAGAAGCAGCCATCAGACGTGAAATGTTTCACTTTTCTGAATCCGGTCGTCTGTTTTACGAAATCACCGAACTGTCAAAAATGTGTATCCCAACCATTTCAGTGGTATTTGGTGCATCCACAGCCGGTGGTGCATACCAGCCCGGCATGAGTGATTACAACATTTTCATCAAAAACCAGTCCAAGGTTTTCCTCGGTGGCCCACCCCTGGTTAAGATGGCAACCGGCGAAGATGCCGATCCTGAAAGCCTCGGTGGCGCAGATATGCACACCACTATTTCTGGTCTTGGCGACTATCTCGCCGATGACGAGATGGATGGTATTCGTATATGCCGCGAAGTCGTAGCGCATTTGAACTGGCGTAAACAGGGCCCTGGCCCAACTATGGAAATAGAGGAGCCTGTAAACGATCCTGAAGATCTTCTTGGTCTGGTATCAAAAGATCTTAAAACACCCTTCGACATACGTGAGGTGATCTCTCGTATAACCGATGGTTCCAATTTTGAAGAGTTCAAGGCGCTTTATGGCCCTACTCTGGTTTGCGGCTGGGGTTCAATCCACGGATATCCCGTCGCCTTTATCGGTAATAACGGCGCATTGTTTTCAGAATCTTCAGAAAAAGGCGCTCAGTTCATCCAGCTTTGTAACCAGGTTGATGTGCCGATTATATTTTTGCACAACATAACCGGCTTTATTGTCGGCACCGATTTTGAGCAGGGTGGTATTACCAAAAACGGTTCAAAACTGGTCAACGCAGTTTCTAACTCTACTGTGCCTCACATCACCATTATTGTTGGCGCCTCCTACGGTGCGGGCAACTACGGTATGAGTGGTCGTGCATTCGGAACACGTTTCACATTCCTGTGGCCAACCGCAAAAATCGCTGTAATGGGCCCCAAACAGATGGCCGGTGTAATGACCATTGTTCAACGCGCAGCCATGGAGCGACGAGGTATTCCCTTCGATGAAGAAGCCAACAATGAACGTGCAGCAGTTGCCGAACACTGGGCAGAGGAAAGATCAAAAGGTCTTTACGCTACATCAAGGGTTGCCGACGACGGCATTATTGATCCAAGGGATACACGAACCGTGATCGCATTTGCACTGTCGGCGTGTCACAACGGGCCTATTAAAGGCACCAAGGAGTACGGCACATGGAGAATGTAAAGATGATCACCAAAATATTGATCGCTAACCGTGGCGAAATTGCACGCCGTATTATGCGTACTGCTCGGGATATGGGTATTGGCACCGTCGCTATTTATGCCGATGCTGACGTTAATGCACCCTTTGTCAAAGAAGCGGATATTGCAATCTCGCTGGATGGCAGAACCTCTGCAGAAACCTATCTTGATGTCGACAAAGTACTGGCCGCCTGTAAGGCATCCGGTGCCGACGCGGTACACCCCGGTTACGGTTTCCTGTCTGAGAACACGGCTTTTGCGCGAGCCATCACCGAAGCAGGTATTACCTGGATTGGGCCATCGCCAGAAGCGATCGACCAAATGGGTGACAAGCTTTCGGCTAAGGCACTGATGCAGAAAGCCAAAGTGCCTACACTGCCAGCGGCAGAACTTAACGCAGGCGACGACTTCAAGGCAGCCGCCAAAGAAATTGGTTATCCGGTACTGGTTAAGGCATCCGCTGGCGGCGGCGGCCGAGGTATGCGAATTGTTGAAACTGAAGCAGATCTAGAAGAAGCTATTTCATCCGCACGGCGCGAAGCCGCTTCATCCTTTGGCGACGACACGGTATTTTTGGAGCGCTGGTTAACCTCATCTCGTCATGTTGAGATCCAGATTCTTGGTGATACCCACGGCAATATCGTGCACTGCTTTGAGCGTGAATGCTCCATCCAGCGACGTCACCAAAAAGTGATTGAAGAAGCACCATCCCCTGCGGTAACCGAAGATATTCGGGAGCGTATGGGCGCAGCAGCGGTAGCCGCTGCTAAAACCATTGGTTACTCATCGGCTGGGACCGTAGAGTTTTTGCTCTCTGGTGATGAGTTTTGGTTCCTTGAAGTCAATACGCGGCTACAAGTTGAACACCCGATTACTGAAGAGATTACTGGTCTTGATTTGGTGCGCGAGCAGATCAGAATCGCCGAAGGCGCTGAGCTGGGTTATTCGCAGGAAGACCTGTCGATCAATGGCCACGCGATTGAAGCGCGTATCTACGCCGAAGATCCCGAGCAGGATTTCCTGCCTTCACCGGGCACTGTACATGTATGGGTTCCGGCCACCACTGGCAATGCGCGATTCGATTCAGGCATTGAATCGGGAAGTGAGATCGGTATCGATTTTGACCCGATGATTGCCAAAGTGATTGTACACGCGCCAACTCGCCGTGAAGCCGTCGCACGTTTAGCACGAGTATTGGAGCAGACCCGTATACAAGGTCTCACCACCAACCGTGACTTTTTGGTAGCAGCACTAAGAACGCCAGAGTTTTTAGAAGGCGATACCACCACGGACTTTATTGAACGTGTAAACCCGGCCCGTACTCGTACGCTTACCAACGATCAAATCGACAAAGCGGCGATAGCGGTGATTGTTGAATCCCGTGCAAAACGTCGCGCAAAAGCAAAAATGTTGCCGACTATTCCAGGCGGTTGGCGTAACTCGCACATGCCACCAGAGTCCACACCATTAGTTATCAAAGGCGAAGAGATCAAAGTGCTCTACGCCCTTAAACGTGGTGGTTCACTGGATGTAAGCATTGCTGATCGTAAGTACAATGTTGAAATTCTTGATGCCGGTGCAGGTTCCGTCGATATTAATATTGGCGGCCTACGGCTTCACTATGAAGTGAATTCAGGCGACGACAACTGGTTTGTTCATGGCCCCGATGGGGATTGTGAATTCCAGGAGCTGCCAAGATTCCCACTCAAAAGCCTCGAAGATGCCGGCGGTGGTTTGGTTGCACCTATGCCAGGTGCTGTACTGGTCGTTAACGTCAAGCCAGGTGATGCAGTTGAAAAAGGTCAAACCCTGCTGATACTTGAAGCCATGAAAATGGAGCATCAGATTTCAGCACCGCGTGATGGTGTGATTGCCGAAGTCAGAGTGGCTGTTGGTGACCAAGCTGCTAACGGTGAGCTATTGATTGCACTTGAAGAGGAAGACGAGGAATAATTTTCGTCGTCTAAGTTCAGCGTAGTTGTAAGTGTAGGTTTATCAGTCTTAAAATTATGAGGCTGGTAAACGTGCTTAAACCATAGCTACGTAATGCTTGAATTGGGCTTTTTAACCGGGATTATTTTCCTGGTTAAAAAGCCCGTTTTTTTGCTTTAAATTCCGTCAGCGGTATTTTACCGTCGATGGGCTGTGTTTCTTCAAGCCTCGTCCGTGTATATAATTTTGCCACCATGTACACGTACTACACATTTAGTGATTTTTAACTACTAAGTGTAAGTTTTTATATTTATCGAGTTAATATTGAAGTGAAAGAAAGACTGCAAGTAACCGTTTAGTAACGAGCTAAAACGGCAAATAATTGGCTGGGAACGTAGGGCGTTTTTGGGCTTATTCGCTCTGGCTGGCGAAACTATTGCGGTGTTATCGATTAATCAATATCTTCCGTAAAAGGCTTGCCTGTAAGTGTTATTTCTATCTTTTTCTTATAGGTATGTATCGCAATTCTACCCTTTTCTATTTCATCAATAAGCACTAAATCGTCAATGTATTCATCATCGGGTTTGCTTTGTTCGTTGGTCTCGCTGTAGCTTAGTATTTCTGGGAAAACAATGCGGAGGTCAGGTTGTTTGGTGTCGGGCTCGTCAATACATTCTATAAATAACATGCGTACATCAATATCGTAAATTAGGTTGTAGATGTAGGGCGCGCAGTCGCCGAGTAATTTTCCGGTAAGGCTCATGGGTTCTCCAGTTTATCGGTATAGTTTTTTTTGAACTGTTCAGGTCCAATTTTCTCAATTTGCTTTTCTATCATCCAGTCCATTGCGTTGAGCATAGGTTGGTACTTTTCTTGGCTGTTTTCTAGGGTAGCTAATAATTCGACGATGGCCTCTAGTGTAGAAAGGCTATCTAGGCTAGGTGTTTTGCGGATTTTGTAACGCGATGGCTCGCTAGGTTGCAGGCATACACGTTGTAAGTTTTGTAACATCGGCGATTCAAACAGCATGCGCCGGCTTTTGCGCCAGCTGGCATCGACTAATAGTAATGTACGCTCGGGCTGGTCGATTAAATTACGGGGTGTATTGGCTTGTTCGCCGGGGTAAACCAGTATTGGATTGTGCTGCTTTAACCAGGCTTCAAATGCACTGCCAGGTAATATGGTTTCGCAGACCGTGGTTTGGCAGTGCTTTAAGCTAAGCTGGGCAATTTTGGCGGTGCCAATGGCATGCTTGGTTTCGTGGGGGTGCTGCAATATATGCACTGGCCACTGGTTGTTGATGGCTTTAATATGCGGGCACAAGCATACGGATTGCGGGCGTTGGCACCGCTCGCATGTAGGGCGTTTTGCCATGGACGGGTTTATTTGCCTGCTTTGTCGAGTTCTTCCCGGGCGAAGTTGGCCAGCCGTGCGGCTTCTTTGGCTATTTCACGTGGAGTGGTGCAGGGCTGTTCAAACGCTAAGTAGTGGGTTTGTTCGTTGGTTTGAATATTGAACCCTTCTGAGCTTAGATCTACCAATTTGGCGGTATCGGGTTTGGTACCAAAAAAGTGGTGAATCATGTCAATCATGTGTTCTACGTGGTCATCGTTCATGTGATTGATGATTCGGTCTTTATGTTGCTCCCATTCTGCTTGTGGCATGTGTGCTCCTTTTTGCTCAGTGGCGTGTGTTGGTTGGTATGCTCAGTGCGGCAAGTATATCAACCAAGCCGCCGCAGGGACGAATTATCCTATCGTAGGTAAACAATTGCCCGCAACACTTGCCAATTTAGCCCCCAAGCGTTTACTCTAACTGGCTATAAATAATAACAACGATATTCGCAACATACCTACGTAACACCGGTTGATTTTGGACTTTTGTTATTAGAGCCGAAATTGCGGTTCATTCTGTTTTTATGTCAAGTTTATATCATGGATAGGAGTATCTTTTATGTCGTCTCAGGAACGTGAAAAGCTAATTGTAGCCAACTGTAGTGGCTTTTATGGTGATAAAGTCACCGCAGCAAGAGACCTGGTCGAAGGCGGCCGAATCGATGTATTGACGGGAGATTACCTCGCCGAACTGACGATGGTGATCTTGTATCGGCAAATGTTAAAAGACCCCAAGCGGGGATTCGTGAATACCATCATTACCCAGATGGAACAGGTGATGGGTGCTTGTATGGATAAGGGTATCAAAGTGGTGACCAATGCTGGCGGGTTAAACCCGAAAGCCTGCGCCGAAGCCATGCATGAAGTGGCGACCAAACTAGGTCTTAGCCCCAAAATTGCTTATATCGATGGCGACGATTTAATCCCTCGTCTAGCCGGCCTGCAAGAGCAAGGCGAACCCTTCATTAATATGGATAAAGGCATACCGCTTAGCGAAGCACCTTTCCCCGCCGTTACCGCCAACGCCTATCTGGGTTGCTGGGGTATTGTCGAAGCAATGAACCAAGGCGCAGACATTGTAATTGCACCGCGAGTTACGGATGCTGCTGTCGTAATGGGCCCAGCGGCATGGAAATACGGCTGGAAACGTGATGACTACGATCAACTTGCTGGCGCATTGGCTGCTGGTCACATTATTGAATGTGGCTGCCAGGCTACAGGCGGAAACTACTCGTTCTTTAAAGAAGTACCTAGTTTTGTAAACGTAGGCTACCCCTACGCAGAAATTCACAACGACGGCTCTTTTGTTGTGGGCAAACACGAAGGTACTGGCGGACTGGTATCGGTCGGTACAGTTACTGCACAAATGATGTACGAAATTCGTAAACCTGAATACTTGAACCCTGATGTTATCGGTCATTTCGATACCATGAAAATTGAGCAAGTGGGTAAAGACCGGGTACTGGTTAGCGAAGTAAAGGGCGCAACCCCAACCGATACTCACAAAGTATGTATCAATGTTTCCGGCGGCCACAAAAACAGCATGACACTGGCTATTCATGGTTTAGATGCGGAAGCTAAAGCAGAAACCTTCACCGATGCCTTCTTCGAAATGGCAGGCGGTAGAGAAAGCTTCGATAAAATCACCACTGAATTTATCCCTACCGGAAAAGAAAACCCACCTACCAACGAAGAAAACTTTTCTTTGTTTAGAATTAATATGGTGGCGAAAGACGCAAGCATTAGCGGCCCACATCTAGGTAGAAAAATGACCGAAATGGGCCTAGCTAACGTGCCTGGTTTTTCAGTGATGAGCCCAATAGGTAAAGGTCAGGCGTTTATTCGTTACTGGCCTGCACTGGTTGATAGTAAACACATCCAAGAAAACGTAATCATGGATGGCGTTGAAAAAGTCATTACGCCAACCAACCAGTTGGGTCTTCCAGTCGTTAGCGTTGAAACACCGCAACCAAATATGCCTCCAGTACCGACTGGCCCAACAGAAAAAACTGCGCTGGGTCGTTTGTATGCTGCGCGGTCGGGAGATAAGGGCGGGTCTGCTAACGTTGGTATCTGGGGTACAACACCAGAAGCTTATTCGTTCTTAGAGTCATTTTTGACCGTAGAAAAATTCAAAGAACTATTGCCTGATATGGCTGAATTTGAAGTAGAGCGTTATAAATTCGCTAACTTGTTGGGACTGAACTTTTACGTTCATGGCCTTTTGCAAGACGGTGTGTCTTCTTCAACTCGAATGGACCCACAAGCCAAAACACTGGGCGAATACCTACGAGCAAAAGTCGTGGATATTCCAGTATCTATTAAACGAGTCTGCTAGTTCATAATTAAAAGGCCTTTACCTTTTGCCAATTTTTGGTCTGAGGTAGAGGCTTTTTTTTGAGATCTCAATAAGCCTAAATTCGATCAAATGTTATTGAAAATAATAATCAGCAAATAGCATATAAAAACAATAAAACGTAAGAGGGAATCACCGTGGAAACATATTCACTAGAAGGATTGGTTTTTGAATGTGTGATTGTCGAAATGGCAAACAATGTCATGACAATTACCCTGAACCGTCCAGAGAAGAAAAACTCAATTAGTCCAACGCTAGGCAAAGAATTAGCCTACGCAATACGTGTAGCCGGACAAGACTCAGAAGTCAGAGTGGTTGTATTAGCTGCGAAAGGGGATATTTTTTGTGCCGGTGGTGATCTTGGCGCCATGCGAGACGGTGCCCCACCAAGCTCCAGTACAGTGCCCGAAGTTAACGATGGCAAAGAACTCGGCATGTTACTGCGGGATATTTGCAAACCCGTAATTGTTAAAGCCCAAGGGCCTGTGTTGGCGGGTGGCTTGTTGATGACCTGTAACGCAACCCACGTGGTTGCAGCAGATCACATTTACTTCAGCGCGCCAGAAATTAAACGAGCGCTGTGGCCATTTATGGTAATGGCTGGGCTGTTTCGCGTAATGCCGCGGCGCCAAGGTTTGGATTTTGCCATGCGCGTGTTTCGTATTGATGCTCAAAAAGCATTGGAGCTTGGGTTGGCAACAGACGTAGTGCCAGCAGACCAACTTGATCAACGCGTAGATGAGTTAGCGGCTGAAATCGCTAGTTATTCACCAGCAACTATTAAGCTCGGGTTGGAAGCATTTTATCACCAGGAAAGTATGGAGTTTGATGATGCTATCCCTTACTTAAAAGGGATGCTCGAAAAAACCAAACAAACGGAAGATGTAAAAGAAGGGATCACCGCATTTTTTGAAAAACGTGAGCCGGTTTGGAAAGGCCGATAACTTTCGCATCACAGTTAATAAAATTCGAGCTGGTAATTCTGCTAGATAAATAATTTCTTTTTTTAAAATATACAGCCAAGTTCATTCACCTTAATATTTATTCTGGGGAATGAGCTTGGCTGAAATTTTTTGAATAATTTAATTTTTATTACAACCTCCAGCGTTTAACCGAATCAAACATTCACAAACTTGTTGTAAATAAATAGGGAAATACCATGCCTGTTATTGAAACGAAGATCGACACCAATAGCCCAAGCTATGCGGAGAATGTCGAGTTTATGCAAGGGCAAATAGATGCCTTTCGTTCTATCGAACAAAAAATGATTGATACCGCCAACAAGGCTATTCCAAAATTCCGTGATCGCGGAATGCTGATGCCTCGGGAGCGGGTTAACCTAATGCTAGATGCAGGATCACCTTTTCTTGAAATTGGTACTCTTGCCGGTTACCAAATGGACCCCGAAGACAAAGACGGTGGCGGTGGCGGCAATATTATTGGTATTGGGTACGTAAGCGGTATTCGCTGTATCGTAAATGCCAGTAACTCTGCTTATAAAGGCGGAACCGGTGGGCCAGCAACGGGCAAAAAAGGTTTCCGTATGCAGGAAATCGCGATGGCTAACAAGCTGCCAGTGGTTTCTATGGGTGAAAGCGGCGGTGCACGTTTAACACAGGCCGCTGATGGCTTTGTAGATGGCGGGCGTACTTTCTATAACCAATCTGTAATGTCTGCAATGGGCATACCGCAAGTGACTGTCGTGCATGGTAACGCAACCGCCGGTGGTGCTTATCAACCGGGTTTGTCGGATTACATGGTGATGATTAAAGGCCAATCTAAAATGTTTTTGGCTGGCCCGCCATTACTAAAAGCCGCTACTGGCGAGGTAGCCAGTGATGAAGAACTCGGCGGTGCAGAAATGCACACGCAAGTTTCTGGTTGTGCAGAATATTTGGCAGAAGATGACCGCGACGGTATCCGTTATGCGCGAGAAATCATGGCGCAAATCCCGTGGAATGAAACCGGCCCAGGCGCTCCAAACTATAAATATGACGAACCAGTCTACGAGATGGAATCGATCATGGGGGTTGTGCCAAAAGAATCTCGCCACCCGTATGATGTAAAAGAAATCATTGCGCGTATCGCCGATGGCTCGCGTTTTCTTGAATTTAAAAACGAATGGGATTCCCACACAGTTTGCGGACATCTGAGCATTCAAGGACATAAGGTTGGTTTGATTGGCAACAATGGCCCAATCACTCATTATGGTTCTGCGAAAGCCGCTCAATTTATTCAGTTATGTGATCAGTCGCAAACGCCTATTTTGTTCTTCCACAACACCACCGGTTTTAACGTGGGTACGGAGTATGAGCAAAACGGCATTATCAAACACGGATCAAAAATGTTGCAAGCAGTGGCTAATTGCCGTGTGCCAAAACTCACGGTAATTGTTGGTGCATCTTACGGTGCAGGTAACTATGCAATGTGTGGCCGTGGTTTAGACCCGCGTTTCGTATTTGCATGGCCAGTGGCGCGAACAGCAGTCATGGGCGGCACCCAAGCGGGCATGGTGATGCGTATTATCAGCGAAGCCAAAGCTGCGCGACTTGGAGTTGAGCCCGACGAAGCAAAAATTTCTATGATTGAAAAAGCCACCAAAGATGCGCTGGATAAAGGTTCAGAAACCGTATTTGGTTCCGCCAGATTATGGGACGACGGCATTATTGACCCGCGTGATACCCGTAAGGTTTTAGGTATGTGTCTTGATATTTGTTGGGATGCTGATCGCCGTGAACTACAGCCAAATACTTTTGGCGTGGCGCGTATGTAGAAGGGCTTTCACTGGCACAAGCCGGTAAAACCTTAGGTACTACACAACATATAGATTCACTACAGCGCGCATTTAAAGCACGTTTTAGAAGCACTGTAGAAGGGCGCAAATAAGCGCGAAATGGAATTAACAGCATTCGGAGTTATCTGATGTTTTCAAAAATACTTATCGCTAACCGTGGTGAAATCGCGGTTCGAGTCATTAAAACAGCGAAGAAATTAGGCTACCGTACCGTAGCCGTATACAGCGAAGCCGATGCCGGCGCACGCCATGTTATTGAAGCCGATCAATCGGTTTGTATTGGCCCAGCGCCAGTCGGTCAGTCTTATTTATTGATTGATAAAATTATCGAAGCCTGCAAATTATCAGGTGCAGATGCGGTTCACCCGGGTTACGGTTTTCTTTCAGAAAATACTGACTTTGTTGCGGCCTGCGAAAAAGAAAATATTACCTTTATTGGACCACCGGCAGGCGCGGTTGAGTTGATGGGTAGTAAGCGTTTATCGAAAATTGCTATGCAAGAAGCGGGTGTTCCAACCATCCCAGGCTACGAAGGGGCCGACCAGTCCGACAACGTGCTGATTGAAGAAGCTAAGAAAATTGGTTTTCCGGTCATGGTGAAAGCCTCTGCCGGTGGCGGTGGGCGCGGAATGCGTTTGGTGTTTGAAGAATCCGAGCTAGCTACGCAAATTGTTTCCGCGCGAACTGAAGCAGAAAACTCCTTCGGAAGCGGCGAGCTGATTATCGAAAAAGCAGTCATTGAACCTCATCATGTTGAGATTCAAGTATTTGCCGATAAACACGGCAACTGCGTGCATTTGGGCGAACGAGATTGCTCAGTACAGCGTCGCCACCAAAAAGTAGTCGAAGAAAGCCCGTCGCCAGTGGTTAACGAAGTATTGCGCGAAAAAATGGGTAGCACTGCCGTTGCTGCGGCTCAATCGTGCAACTACGTGGGTGCAGGTACGGTAGAATTTTTGGTCGATAAAAACGGCGATTACTACTTCCTTGAAATGAATACTCGGCTTCAAGTTGAGCATCCGGTTACCGAAATGGTGACAGGGCTAGATTTGGTTGACTGGCAAATTCGTGTTGCAGCAGGTGAAACGCTTCCGCTGAAACAAGAAGAGATCGAATTTAACGGTCACTCGATTGAAGTACGAATCTACGCAGAAGACCCCGCGCAAAACTTTATGCCGCAAACTGGTCCAGTTTTGTATTGGAATACCCCGGATCAAGAAGGCGTTCGCTTTGATCACGGTATTGTTCAGGGTAACGCGATTAGCCCGTTTTACGACCCAATGGTAGCCAAAGTGATCAGTTACGGTAGTAACCGCGATGACGCACGGCGACGTTTGATCGCAGCGGTAGAAGATACCAACCTGCTTGGCGTGAATACCAATAAATCATTTTTGGCGGCTATTTTGGGCCACCCCGTATTTGCGGCTGGAACAGCAAGTACTGCGTTTATCGAAAAAGATTTTGCTGATGATCTGTCGTTATCGGTGGTGGCTCCTGGTGTATTTGAGCTGGGTTTAGCGGCAATTATTACTTACATTGAATCGGGTACAGAAGTCGCCCACGCGGACCAATATATGGGGTGGCGTACAGCCAACCGTCAGCCATCTCATTACACGTTCTCTGTAGCGGAAGAAGCGTATCAGGTGGTGCTGACCACACACGAGCAGCGCCCTAATGGTTTGGTCTACACCGTAACGGTTGGTGATGAAAGTGCTGTGTTTGCAGATGTAAGTATTTCGGGTAACCGTTGCCAATATTTATTGAGCCGTGTGAATAGCGCGATCACTTTTGTACGAGCGGATGATGTTGTTTATTTAGACGGCGCGCGTGGCAATATTGCGATCACCGACATCACGTTAGCACCGCCAGCATCTGAGGACTCTGCAGGCCAGGGCAGGGTAACCGCGCCGCTGGATGGCAGTGTAATGACGGTTAACGTCAAAGTGGGTGACAGAGTCGAGAATGGTGACGTAATGGTATTGCTTGATGCTATGAAAATGGAGCATCAGCTTCGTTCAGATGTGTCGGGTACGGTGACGGCAGTTTCGATCAGCGATGGCGATCAGGTTAAAATTCGCCAACTACTGGTTGAGATTGATTCAGACGAAGAAGAGTGATTGTTTGTTTGATAGCTTGACTGACTATTGCGCTGAGCGACGCTTAAAAAAGCTCAGCGCAGTGGGTTCTTTATTACGCTATAAATTCTCATACAGCGCGTCTATATTGGATTGTTGCCCATCCACCTGCTCTGACGAGGCTCCCATTGCGGGTTTGTTTTCTGCCAATACCATATAGGTGAACTGATTAAAGGCATAGCTTGAGTTGATACTTTGTTTTAGGCGCACCTGAGTACTTTTATCACCAATGATAATTTTTGCTTTGCTGCCTGAATTAAAAGGTCTGTGATAAGTAATGATGGTCGGTGGCCGGCCAGATTTCTTTGATCCAGGGATAAGTAGAGCCCGAAGCGGATCGGTGCCAATATCGCTTGCACCGACTGCTTGAATGGCGCAACAACGTATCATCGCGGATAGAAACTCAACGCCGATATTGAATAACGCTGACTGATCTTGGCGGATCCAACGAACAACGCCAAGCCCCCAAGGTTTAGAGCTACCGGTTTGCAAACCAATAAGATCGCCAGCCTGAATTTTTTCGGTTATTTCTGGATCCCATCGCAAGCAATAACCACCTGCACTGGCATTAATGGTTTCGAGTTTGAATTCTTTGGTATTGTTGATTTCAGCCTGAAATGATTTTTCTTCGGTTTCAGTAGGCTCTGAGTTAAACGTGTTACTCCATACATCCATCTCTTCAATAGCAAGTTCAGTGCTGTAGCTGGTGCCTGGGTCGCTTTTGAAGTCACCTTTTTCGGTATAAATAACGTGGGTGTTTTTTGGTGCAGTAGCAAAATCGACACAACCTGATGCAAAGTAATGAATAGACGTTAGACCGGTGCATGCTTGCACGTGCATATTAACGTCGGATCTTTGAAGCAACCTTTTTCCCCGTTCGCCCCAAGCATTGCATAATTTGGTCATCAGGTCGGGCCCAAACTGTTCGGGGACTGCAAAGTCTGGGTCAGGGTTATTTGCTATATCGGTATCAGAGCTGCGTGAATAAATATAATCCCTTAATGCAGTTACTAGCTCGCTAGTGTCTAAAACACGTACATGATGCACATCTTCATCATTCGGTACTTTGTTATATTGCGGCGGTTGATTGCTGTGAATATCAACAATAAAGGACTGTGCAACCTCGGGGCTATAAGGGGACAATTTCACCTTTTTTGCCCAGAGTGGTAGCACTTCTTTAAGGTGAGTGATCTCTTGCTGACGTAGTTGTTCCGGCTTAGCCACTTCTAGCAATATCGAAACTTTATATAAATCAGCAGGTGTTAATGATGAGAAATGCTCGAAACCTGGAGTCTGCTGTGTGATGGATAAATAATTCAGTTGCTCTGCGTATAAATACAGCGTGTTCAATTTGAGCCAATAATAATCCGGTAGTGCAGAATACAAAAGGTGGCAGCGCAGTTGCAGTTGCAGTAGCTCAGCAATACAGCGGTATATTGCCGTCGCGGTATACGCAGGCGGTTTTCGGGTGATACCGGTGCGGGTGTCTTTTGTATCGACAATCACACGTTCGTAAGCGGATGCTAGTTCGGATTGCAGTGCTTGGCTCAGCTGCGCCGCATTCATGGTTTTTTGTGTCAGCACAAGGGTCTGACCAAGGTAATTTTTGGTCAGTACTATACAAATAGCCCGAATCGGTTCGGCGAGAACTTCTAATAGCTGAAAACGGTTCTCGGGTGGAGTTATCAATAGATGTACTTCGATAATTGCATCGTGCAATAACTTCGAAGCTTTTGGAATGTTGGTTATAGGTAGTTCTTCCACCCATACGCGTAGCGCTTTTGGTTTTGCGGTGCAAAAACTGAGATTTGGATTGAGCGCTTCCTTGGGCTCAAGCCGTACGTGTTGGTTAATACTGGACATTTCTGAACTTTCCGGATTTTACATATAATGGGAAAGTATAGAGGAGAACCAATAAACTGCGTACTCGGTGCGCCGAGTTGGTCAATGGTTATGTCATGAAAATGATACTTGCCTCACATAGCGTTGAGTGTGGCGATGAGACTTGAACTGTAATTTGGTTTGTTTTCTCGGTGCAGTCATCGTGTTTACGTTTGATCAGTCAGTAATGAGGGTGACCGTGGTTTTTGAAGTGGCACCTGGGTTTTCTCGCACAAGTCGAGGCACCAAATACCCAGGTAGTTTTTGCGTCATTTCAGCGATGATGTGTATACCCACTGATTCTGGCACATCGAAATGAGCGGCTCCCTGTACTGCATCCAACACATGAAGGTAATAGGGCAGAACGCCGGCTTTAAATATTCGGTGGCTAAGAGTCGTCAATGTGTCGGCTTGATCGTTAATCTCTTTAAGCAATACGCTTTGGTTTAATAGTGTGATTCCAGCATCTTTAAGCTGTAGTAGAGCGTGTTCAACATCATCGTCAATTTCGTTGGGGTGATTGCAATGAACCACCATCACAACATTCAAATGATCTGAGTTGACTGTACGCGGCGTGCAGGGTCGCAGTATTTCGAGGAGCTCAGCATCTACTCTATTGGGGATCACAATTGGCAAGCGTGTGTGAATACGTAGCGTAGTTATTTGTGGGAGTTCTTTAATAGCATTTACCAGCCACTGTAGGTAGGCGTTGGACAGCGTTAACGGGTCACCGCCGCTGAGAATAACCTCATGAATATCAGGTTTGGATTTGATGTAATCCAATGCTTGTTGATGCTGATTACGCTGTAGCCGGTTTTCTTGATAGGGGAAATGCCGGCGGAAACAGTAACGGCAATGAATGGCGCATGTGCTAGAAGCCACCAATAAAACACGGCCATGGTATTTGTGAATTAACCCGGCAACAGGCGATGCATCCGCTTCTTCGAGCGGGTCAACACTGAAGCCTGGCGTACTCACAAGCTCTTCGGCTTGAGGTAATACCTGCAATAAAAGAGGGTCCCGTTGGTCGCCTTTTATTATGCGTGATAAATAGGGCTCGGGAACGATGAGCGGGAACTGTTTATCGAGCTCTGATATTGCGTCAAAGCTGCTTGCCGGAAGGTTGAGCAGGGTGCAGAGGTCGCTGAAACTGCGCCGCGCTCCAGACAACTGGCGCTGCCAGGAATCTGCAGGTCTATTTACTGTTTTTATAATGCTTGAGGTGCTCATGGATAGGTCGCTTGCGCCGTTGTCATCGAGTCTATTTGAGTGGTTCTGTGAAGCCGGCTGGCTGATATAGAACTGGATAGAAGGTATACAAGCATTTGCCTGTCCGATGTTATACTGCAGATATTAATACTCTTATACTCTTATACTCTTATACATGTTATCTAGCTTGAGCTAGGTGAACAGATACCTATTCTAACCGAATTATAAAAAGGAATATCAATGGCGAACTACTCAACCAGTGAATTCAAAAATGGCCTAAAAGTAATGCTCGAAGGGGACCCTTGTTCTATCGTCGGCAACGAATTGGTCAAACCTGGCAAAGGGCAGGCGTTCAACCGAGTTAAATTACGTAACCTGCGAACAGGCCGAGTATGGGAGCGTACGTTTAAGTCCGGTGAAAGCATCGAAGCCGCAGAAGTTCACGAACAAGATATGCAGTACCTCTACACCGATGGTGAAGAATGGCACTTCATGGACCCAGATAGCTTCGAGCAATACGCCGCCGGTCAAACCGTGGTGGATGAAACCGCCAAATGGTTAAAAGAGCTCGATACCTGCATTGTGACCTTTTGGGATGGTTCGCCATTATCGGTAGCAGTAGCTAATTTTGTTGATCTAGAAATCACTCAAACAGACCCTGGCCTAAAAGGCGATACCGCTTCTGGTGGCAGCAAACCCGCCACGCTTAGTACTGGCGCTGTGGTCAAAGTGCCACTGTTCCTTTGTGAAGGTGAGATCATCCGAATCGACACCCGAACCGGTGAGTATCAGGGCCGAGCAAAAAGCTGATTATCCAGCTTAAAGCGTGAATACCTCAGACTGGCGGCCAGCGGCCAGCATTGAAAACCTCCAAATAGTTGCCCGAATGCTACAAAATATTCGGGCTCAGTTTCAACACTGGGGTATTCTCGAAGTATCAGTACCTTGCATCTCGTCAGCGGCTTCGCCCGCTGCACATTTAGATAGCATTTCAGTGGCTGCGCCTACACATACACCTGTGCCTACACCTACGTTAGATCATCAAGCAGATGCACAAAACAACAGACACTTCCTTCAAACCTCCCCCGAATTTTTTATGAAACGACTGCTATGTAGCGGCAGTGGCCCCATCTACAGAATAGGGCCGTCGTTTCGCCAAGCCGAAGTTAGCCCACGCCAAAACCCTGAATTTACCATGTTGGAATGGTACCGGCCCGAATGGCACTACGTTCAATTAATGGATGAAGTCGAGCAATTAGTGCTCAGCATATTGGCCGAGGCAGATGTCTTGGGTGAAGCAAACATAGAGCAGCTAAGCTACCGTGATTTATTTCTTGAATACACTCAACTTGACCCACATCAGGCAGACCTGAGCCAACTCATACAGTGCGCAAGCAACACCTTAGGTTATCAGCAGTCAGAATCTTTGGATGCAATCAGTGGCGGCCAAAGCAGGGATCAATGGCTTGAGCTTATTTACTCTGGGTACATACTGCCAAAAACCAGCGAGCGTTGCTTATCGGTTTTCGATTTTCCAAAAGGGCAGGCCGAGCTAGCTGAAACAGGCGTAGATCCGCACGGTAACCCTATTGCCAAGCGTTTTGAGCTTTATATTAAAGGCATTGAGCTGGCCAATGGTTACCAAGAATTAACAGACGCAACAGAACTTCAGAGAAGGTTTGAGCAGTGGAACACGCAGCGCCAAACGCTGGGTAAAGCCACCATGCCGATAGACCATCGGTTATTAGCGGCTCAGCAGCATGGGTTACCGTTTTGCTCGGGTGTTGCGTTAGGGGTAGATCGTTTAGCCATGAGCTTGATCGGCACCACTAACATCAACGATGTTTTAGCTTTTCCAATAGGCCGCGCATAGTACGCAGCTGCGTTTCTCTTCCTTTCCCTTTCCCTTTCCCTTTTCCTTATCTATATCTTCTCTTTTCCGCCCTGTCCCTTTTACGGTATCGGAATATCGATAGAAACCTCAACGCCTTCTACCGACTTTACAAAGTTTTCTATTTTGTCATCGGTAATTAACCTGCCACCGAGTTCTACCGAAGCATTTTTGTTTTGTTCCTCAAACAGATTGGGGAGCAAGTTGTGCTCAAGAGCTATTTCAGATGGATTTTTTTGTGCTCGTTGAGCCGGTGTGGGGGGTAGCTGCGTTAACGATGAATGACTGGATAGCGGCTCATAAAATACAGGCTGAGCGATATGCATATCCAGCGGCGTAACTCGGATAGGCAGCACATTTTGCGGATGCAGATTAGCCGTCCCAGGTTCAGTGGGTGTGGTTGGTTTGACGGGTGTGGCCAGCGATTGTTTTGTTGATGCACTGTTATCTTGAGCGGTACCGGCAGAGTTGTTTTGCTCAGAGTTGGAGCAACCCCAGGCGCTCAGCCCAATCACGCTAAACAACAATAAATGTAAACAAGCCGTACGTATTTCTATAGTTTGCATAGTCGGTGTAGTTAGATGTGTATGTTTTTCCACTATTTTAATACACTGCTGGGCTTAAAATACAAAAACGCTATTATTTTCATCAATGCGAGACCTCTATGCTGATCGTACTATCCCCTGCCAAAACCTTAGATTACGAGACGCCGGTTGAAATCAGCAACCATAGTTTGCCGCAATACGTTCCGGATGCGACGGAGCTGATTGAAGGTTTAGTTAAATTGGATGCAAATGAGGTTGCAGGTTTGATGTCTATTAGCGCCAAACTTGCGGATTTAAACGTTGATCGCTTCAACAGCTGGAGTCCAAAGTTTTCTAGCAAAAATAGCCGCCAAGCCGTGCTGGCATTTAAAGGCGATGTTTATTCTGGGCTGCAGGCCGAAACGCTATCTGAAGCTGATTTAGACTACGCCCAAGACCACTTGAGAATATTATCGGGTCTTTATGGGCTGCTGCGGCCATTGGATTTAATGCAGCCGTATCGATTAGAAATGGGTCGCAGTTTTGGTAATAAAAGAGGTAAAAATCTCTATGAATTTTGGGGCACAATGCTGGCTGAAAATTTGAATGAAATTCTCAAAGAAGAGAAAACGCTGGTTAACCTGGCTTCAAATGAATATTTCAAAGCGGTTAAAGTTCGTCATATCGAAGCAGATGTCATTACCCCAGTATTTAAAGACTATAAAAACGGCCGGTATAAAGTGATCAGCTTTTACGCCAAAAAGGCCCGGGGAGCCATGGCTCGGTACATCATTGAAAACCGGCTGGAAGAGCCAGATCAGCTACAGGCATTCAATTGGCAGGGGTACGCGTTTGACCCAGAACTATCTACCCAAACAGAAGTGGTGTTTTGCAGGAATCAGGAGCTGTAAACAAGGCCCAGTTTAATGAGCCAGCGTTACTTACGCAGTGGCTGCGGGTCGCGTTGGCTCATTGTGTTGCTGACTACGCTTACCGGTTGGGCTGTACAGGCCAGTTTTTTCGCCGCCACCACGTAAAATAGCCATCATATCTTGGTTTTTCTGCTGGCTTCTATGAGTCACGCGGGCGTTGATTTCATTGCTTTTATGGCAAGCTTCAAGGCTTTTCGAGACGTTGTCCCACAATTTTAAAGCAAGTTTTTTCTGTTTGGTGGGCAGCTGCTGCATGGTGTCCAAAAGCGTTGCCTCATCAGTAGGCATTCCGCGCTCGGTAAACAGTTGAAGACGAAACCTGACCTGTGCTTCTACTTGGCTAAGGGCCGATTCTTTGAGTTTCACCAAGTCCGTCAGTGTTTGCACGTCGCGTTGCTCAAGTGCCGAACGTTCCGCCGACAACAGCTGTTCTAGCTGTTGAAACAACTGTAATTCCTGATGAATACCGTTCATCAATTGCTTAATAAAATCTGGGTCAGGTGCGTTCATAGTGATTATTCCTTATTAGATAACCTATTCATGGATTCTTCAAAAGCGATCATTTTATCGGCAGTAGATTGTGCATCGACTTTGTATTCACCGTCAGCAATGGATTGCTTGATAGCCTCAACGCGGGCCGCATCGACCTCTGGTAATTGCTGTATCTGCGCCTCGAGCGACTGAATACGTTGAGCACCACTGCTAATGGCGACTTGCTCTCCAGAAGCAGCAGCACCAGATGAGGCGGCCTTTTCTGGTGCCACGGCCTCTGGTGACGCGCTTTTATTTGCATTGGCGCGGGCTGTAGGGCGCGTTCCAATGCTGGTGCTATTTTTAGTAGAAGGCTTGTTAAAGTCGATAGCCATTCACTTAGTCCTGAGTGGTTAGTCTATTAAGGGGTTCGTCACTCATCATTAACGGCAGATCAATGAAAAACTTTAGCCCTGTTCTAGAATAGCCCAGCGTCACTACGCAATCGAATATGTGGGGTCTTAACCTTATATCTGCGCTAGCTTGCCGCTCAAAAATACTCACATGGGCACCGATACTTTTCCGGGGGCAACAACGGTTGCACGGATCACCTTTTTAGAGCGACGATTGCGCACGTTGATTTGCTGGCCTGCACCGCCATCAGAAAGCGCAATGCCTGGTGATCGCACCGAAATTTGACCCTTTGTAGCTTCAATCAATACTTCATCGCCTTTTCTTACCACTTGGGTAATACCGAGTTGTTCCGGTAGTACCGGCTTTCCACCGCGAAGCGGCTTTCTTACTTGCCGGTTAACCACCTGTTTTATTGAGCTGAAATAACCGTATTTAAGACGATTAACATCCCAATCAACCAGTTGAAGCTGGTCTGCTTGCAGCAACGCCCCACGAGGCACCGAATGCATGGCAACCACCACCGGTTTGATAACCGTCAGGGTCACAGGTATGAACAGCGACCATATATTGTCGCCGGTACAAGAAGCTTTGAGTAAGTAACGTCCCGCTAGAGGAGAGCCACTGTGATCTTCGATCATAAGATCGTCGTCTGTGCATAAAGCGAGTTTGAGCCTTGAATCAAGCCGGCCGATTTTTATACGGATATCGGAGTTGTTTTTAAACTGGGGGTGCTCCGCCATGCTTTGCAGGCGCTGGTTCACATAGGATTCTACCGCTGCGCGAATTTGCTTGGCGGTTTGGTTAGCGCTCGCAGACGTCGGGAGGCCTAGTGTGGTCACCAGTAATACTGCGGCTAATAGTTGAGCAGGATAGGTTTTCATCTTCTATGCTTACAATATCTTCTCTGTGAATACATCCCTATTGGAATACCAATTGGAACGACGGGAAATTGACGAAACGATCTATTTAACGATACATAAAGCAAATGTCGTGCCCGAAATAAGTTTGCCGTTGTGCTTATTGGGGTTGTGAATGTCGCTGGGAAGAAAACTAAATTTGAGTGAAAGGTAAGGTGGGAGGTATTAAATGGCCGGTGTGCTAGAAACCGTTAATCAGCGTACACAACTTGTGGGTAAAAACCGCTTGGAGTTGCTGTTGTTCCGCTTGGGTACTAAGCAAACTTTTGGGATCAACGTATTTAAAGTTAAAGAAGTACTGCAATGCCCAGCACTCACTCAATTGCCAAAAAGTGACCCGGTAGTAAGCGGCGTCGCGAACATCCGTGGCCAGACAATATCGATCGTAGATTTAGCATTTGCTGTTGGTAGTGCCGCTATCCCGGAAGAAGAGCGCAGAGACTGTTTTGTAATCATTACCGAATACAACCGCCTTACGCAGGGGTTCTTGGTACGAAGTGTTGAACGTATCGTCAACATGAACTGGGAAAGCATTCATCCGCCACCACGTGGAGTAGGCGATGAAAACTACCTCACGGCAGTTACCGAAATCGAAGGCAGGCTAGTTGAAATAATCGATGTTGAAAAAGTTCTTTCAGAAGTGGTCGACTTAGACTGCGAAGTCAGTGAAGAATTTGTACCCGAGGCTCCACCAGAAGGTGAAGAGCCGGAGAAGGGGCGTCGCGTCATTATTGCTGATGATTCCTTAGTGGCCAGAAAACAGCTGATTCGTTGTCTTGAAACCATCGGCTTAGAAGTGGTTTCATTTAATGATGGGCGTCAAACATGGGATTTTCTGCTGGAGCAAGTTGAAGCAGGCATACACCTGAACGACGAGTATTTGATGTTGATTTCCGATATCGAAATGCCGGAGATGGACGGATACACTCTGACTTCAAACATACGCGGGCATTCCGAGCTCTCTGATATGCACGTGGTATTGCACACCTCTCTGAGTGGTGTGTTTAACCAATCAATGGTCGAAAAGGTGGGCGCGAATAACTTTATTGCCAAATTCCAACCCGACGAACTTGCAAAAACGGTTTTTAATCAAATAGAAGTGGTAGAAGGAATTCAGGGCGGCGAAGGGTAGCAAGCTGCGTGCAGTGCCCATTTTTTTAGTTGTATTTTTAGTTTGGTATAACCACGGTAGGATCGCCAATATATTACGGCTAATTTTGGGGTTAAAACACTAAAAATATAATAAGAATGGCTGTAGCCGTAAGGCAATACCTAGTAAATGAATACTCAACATAACACCGATGACTTTGATCTTTTCCGTGGGTTTTTACTTGAAACCAGCGGGATTGAACTGGCAAGCGATAAAGAATATTTAGTTGAAAGCCGGTTGGGCCAGCTAATGGACACCTATGAGTTGGAGTCCTGGTCTGAATTGGTTGAAAAAATCCGTTCAGGTACTGCAGATAAAGTAAAAGCTGAGGTTATCGATGCAATGACCACCAACGAAACCCTTTGGTTTCGTGACCAACACCCCTTTACCAATCTAACTGAAACTATCCTGCCAGAACTTGCGAACACCAAATCGGCAATAAAAATATGGTCTGCTGCATGTTCTACTGGGCAAGAGCCGTACTCAATTGCCATGTGCCTTGAAGAGTTTCTAAAGCAAAACTCATCCTTGCGGTTGGATTACAGTATTACAGCAACGGATGTTTCTGAATCTGTTTTAAGCGCTTGTCGAGAAGGCCGGTATGACGAATATGCATTAGGCCGCGGGTTACCCGATGCTTTCAAAAAACGCTATTTTGAACATGAAGCCGATGGCAGCTTTCGCATAGAAGATGACGTGCGACATCACGTGAGCTTCGGCGCAAAAAACCTGTTGGATAGTTTTAATGATTTGGGGGAATTCGACGTAGTGTTTTGTCGCAATGTATTAATTTATTTTCCCAGTGAAATTAAGCGCGCTATCCTTGAAAAAATTTACGATTCCTTGGTACCCGGCGGGTATTTATTAGTGGGCGCTTCCGAAGGCTTGTCCAGCCTAGGTACTCATTTCAAAATGATCACCTGTCCATTAGGGATCATCTACCGCAAAATTTAACTTTCGTTTATATTGGCGTTGTTGATTACGCAGCGCCTTTCACAGCGACTTATATGTAGTGTGCTAGTGTCCAGCATCTTTCATACGTGTGCTCAGCGCTCCCTACCTACAGATTGGACTGAAATCACCCGCCATCGTTTGTGTATACCTGGGTTGTTTGCCGCGTAGTCATATTCGCAAAAAGCATCATTACTGTTGGTTTCTCTAATATTCTCTGATTGCTCTTAACCCTTCGAAATTGCCTCAACCGTTCTGCGCTACTTTTTCTTCTTTAGTTTTCCTCTTTAGTTTTCTTCTTTAGTCTTAATTCCTGCCGTACGTTGAGCCCACACTTTGTCTTGCCGTTGTTTGCCGCTTGCCGGAATTGGCTTGCCTTATTTCGCGTAATTTCTGTTCCTATCTAATCTAAACTATTGATAATAAACAATAAAATATTATGGCACGGGCTTTGCTTTACTTGTTGTGTAAGCGCCAAATCAGTGTAAAAAATTAATACGGCAAACAACGAGAACGGCAATGGCAATTAACTTTAATAACGCATTTGGAATACATGATTCCGCACTGCTGCTAAGTAGCCGCCGCGCGGAGGTGATTTCTAAAAACCTCGCCAATGTAGAAACTCCTGATTTCAAATCTAGAGATATTGATTTCAAAGCCGTACTAAACGCTGAGTCTCAAGGACGCAGCAGTACTTTCAAAATGACTCAAACCCACAGCGGGCACATCTCAACCCCTAAATTTGGCGTTGACCAAGATGTTTTATACCGCGTTCCCAATGAGCCCGGCGTCGACGGCAATACCGTTGAAGAGCATGTTGAGCATTCCGAATATGCAAAAAACGCGCTGCGCTTTCAGTCGGAATTTACTTTTTTGAACGGCCGAGTCCGCGGTCTGATTAACGCGATTCGAGGAGAATAAGCATGTCATTAGTCAATATTTTTGATACCAGCGGTTCAGCAATGACGGCTCAAACCAGCCGATTAAACGCCATTGCAAGCAACATGGCCAATGCCGAAACCATAAGCGGTACAGAAGAAGGCGCATACCGCGCACAGCGCTCGGTATTTAAATCGGTGTTGCAAGGGTTTGATGGCGACGGCTCAAACAGAAAAGGCGCAGTTACCAGCGAGATCGTAGAAAGCCAAGCACCTATTATCCGGCGCTATGAGCCAGGTCATCCGTTGGCAGACGACACCGGCCACATCTATACCTCCAACGTAAACGTAATGGAAGAGATGGCCGAGATGATCGCTTCATCACGTAATTTTCAGATGAACGGCGATGCAATGAATACCGCAAAGCAGCTGATTCAAAAGGTTCTGACGTTAGGTCAGGGTTGAATTGACGCGTTATAGATAAAGGGGAGAAGAAGATGGTTGATGCAATTAACGATACAAGCGCAGTTCGATCCATAGCGGAGCTTACCGCTTCAAAGGCGGATCAAAGCAAAGAGCTTGGAAAAAACGAATTTTTGGAATTGATGATCGCGCAGCTTGAACATCAAGACCCGCTTAACCCGCAAAAAGGTGGTGAATTTATTGCGCAGCTTGCGCAGTTCAGCTCGGTCGAGGGTATTGAAAACTTGAATAACACCGTGACGACGATGGTGAATTCTTTTCAGTCAAGCCAAACCCTACAAGCCACATCGATGATTGGCCGAACCGTTCAGGTTGAAACCAATGCCGGTGTTCTCAATAGCTCTGGTGTGTTGGCAGGTAGTTATGACCTGCCGCTAGATAGCCAGAAAGTGAATATTGATATACGCGATAGCAGCGGCCAGTTAGTTCGACAAATCTACATTGGACCGCAATCAAAAGGCGCGCTTGCTTTTGAATGGGATGGTAAAGACGAAGATGGCAACGCCGTTCCTGTAGGCCTTTATGAATTTGATGTAAATGCCGAAATTGGCGGCCAAAGCATTGCGTTAACCACGTATATGGACGGCAATGTTGACAGTGTTTCAATGCAAGGAAATGTACTTGCGCTGAATATTGGCGGTGTGGGTACGGTAGCAATTGATCAAATTAGAGAAATCAAATAGTCAGTTAAGAGGAATAAATAATGTCATTTAACTCAGCATTGAGTGGCCTTCGCGCCGCATCCAGCGACTTGAGTGTCGTTGGTAACAATATTGCAAACGCCAGTACAGTGGGTTTTAAAAGCTCACGAGCGGAGTTTGCCGATGTATACGCAAACAGCCAAATTGGCTCTGGCTCAAACGCGATTGGTAGTGGTGTTGTTGTGGCAGATGTTGCCCAGCAGTTCACTCAGGGTTCCGTTAACTTTACCGGTAACGCGCTCGATTTAGCGGTGAACGGCAATGGTTTCTTTGTATTCAGCAATGCCGGCGCCGTTAGCTATTCACGTTCGGGTGCGCTAGGGCAGGATAAAAACGGCTTTATTGTCAATGACGTGAGCGCAAAGCTGCAAGGATTTACAGTCAACGCATCCGGCGATGTTAGCGGTAGCCTTTCTGATATTCAGATCTCTACAGCAAACCAGGCTCCGCAAGCATCTGCCGGACTTACCAGTCAGGTGAATCTGGATGCAACGGCGACCGCTATCCTTCAGGCCGTGAGGCCTTTTGATGCAACGGATCAGTCAACCTATCACTCTGCTACTTCTTTAGCGGTATACGACAGCTTGGGTAATTCGCATGTATTGACCGAATACTTTGTTAAGCGTGCCCAAAATGATTGGGACATGATTATTCAAATTGACGGTGCGGACATTGGCGCAGCGGGTGCTGAAGAGATCGTCAATATTACATTCAATACTGATGGCACTATCCAAGGGCCTTTAACGCCAGTCACTCTTGGCAATTGGGCGCCGGGCACCGGTGCGCTTACGCCTTCTTCCTTTACTGTAAACCTGCAAGGTACCTCGCAGTTTGGTAGCCCTTTCTCGGTCAATGATTTGTCTCAAGATGGTTTCACTACGGGCCGGCTTGTAGGTCTTGATGTAGCCGATGGCGGCTCGTTGTTTGCACGGTACACCAATGGTCAATCAACTGTACTTGCGGTAATCGGCTTAGCCAACTTTAACAACCCGCAGGGTTTGTCACAGTCTGGCGGCACGGCTTGGAGAGAAACCTTTGACTCTGGCCCTGCCATTGTAGGTGCACCGGGGACTTCATCGCTGGGGGTGGTTCAATCTGGTGCGTTGGAAGATTCCAACGTAGAGATCTCTGAAGAATTGGTTCGGCTAATCATTGCCCAAAGAAACTACCAAGCCAACGCCAAAACCATTGAAGCTGAAAATGCCGTGACTCAAGCGATCTTGAACCTGAGATAGCCATAGCCGCGTTGGTGGAAAGTACCACGTTGGTTAAAACAGTCATGCTTCTTCAACACAAAGAGTTAATCCGGATTTAGAGCAATGGACAGAGCACTTTATACATTAATGGTCGGCGCTAACCGTAGCCTCCAAGCCCAAGCGGTATTCGCAAATAACCTTGCGAATATAAGCACGGTTGGGTTTCGTGGCGACTTGGTAGATGCACGCAAAATAGTGATTGAAGAAGCAGCGTTGGCAGAGGTTCACAAAGGCACTGGGAACGATATCAGCACCAAAAGTGATTTCACCATTGGCCAAGTCGAGCAAACCGGCCAAGTGTTGGATGTTGCGCTCGCCAGCAGCGGGTTTATAGCCGTGCAAGCCGCTGATGGTAAAGAAGCCTATACCCGGGCTGGTGATTTACAGCTCGATAGCAACGGATTATTGACGACTAGCCGAGGTGATTTGGTATTGGGTAACGGCGGGCCTATTTCAATTCCACCGGCCGAGAAAATTTCGATCGGTATTGATGGAGCGATATCCGTTCAAATTTTGGGCCAAAGCGCCGCAACGTTGGCCCAAATTGATCGTATTAAATTAGTTAATCCGGATGTTAAATCGCTGATTAAAGGCGGTGATGGCTTATTTCGAACCGAAAACGGCAAGCGCGAACGAGCTGATCCAGAGGTCACGCTACGTTCTGGCTATGTTGAGCGCAGTAACGTGAGTGCAGTAGATATGCTCACCAAAATCATCACAACGGCGCGTCAATTCGAGATGCAAGTAAAGACGATGCAAACAGTTCAGGAAAATTCTGAATCTTCGGCCCGGATTATGCAACTGTCTTAGTAATGGGCTGGAAGCGTCAATAAATCGTCAGCAATAGTGACAAGTAAATAGAACTGAATACGAACAAATTAAGCATTCAGTCCATCAAGAATTAAAGAGTGAAAGAGGGTAGGTGTTATGAATGGTGCATTGTGGGTAGCAAAAACAGGGTTAACCGCGCAGGATGCCGCGCTGCGAACGATTTCTAACAACTTGGCGAACGTATCGACGGTTGGCTTTAAAAAAGACCGTGCGGTATTTCAAGATCTTTTTTATCAAATTGATCGTCAGCCCGGTGCGCAGTCTTCGCAAACCACTCAGTTGTCGTCAGGTTTACAATTGGGAACCGGTGTAAAAACCGTAGGTACTCAAAAACAATTTACCAACGGTACGCTGCAAATTACATCGCAGCCAACCGATGTTGCTATTAATGGCCGTGGGTTCTTTCAAGTGTTATCTCCCGATGGCTCGCTTAATTACAGCCGTGATGGTCAGTTTCATTTAGACCCAAACGGTCAGCTGGTTACAGCCAATGGTTACGCTTTGGAACCTGCTATTACGATTCCAGCGAACACCCAAACAATCAGTATCAGTGACGACGGAATAGTCAGTGTTACCCAAGTGGGAACCACTGCACCGACTCAAATTGGCACCATCCAAATTGCGGACTTTGTAAACCCCGGTGGTTTAGAAGCACGGGGCCAAAACTTATATGTTGAAACCGCTTCAAGCGGTTCAGCAACGGTGGGTAGCCCAGGTCTTGCAGGCTTAGGCAGCCTGAAACAGGGGGCGTTGGAAAACTCCAATGTAAATGTTGTTGAAGAATTGGTCAGCATGATATCAACACAACGAGCCTATGAGATTAATTCAAAAGTGATTTCAACAGCAGACCAAATGTTGCAATACGTTAATCAGAATTTATAGAAAAGTAGTAAGAAAAGTTGGGGTGATGTTATGAAGATAAACAGCATGTATAGAAATAGTTATACGAGCATCGTCATTTTGGTAACGGTACTTGTTTCTGCCTGCAGCACTCTTGATGAAAAACCCAATGACCCAAATTATGCACCGGTAGCCATTGATAAATTAATACCGCCACCAGCACGCGGTGGCTCGTTATATCAAGAAAACTTTGGCGTTACGTTATTTGATGACCATAAGGCGTATCGCATTGGCGACATTATTACCGTTACATTAAATGAAAGCACTGAGTCATCAAAATCTGCCGATACTACCGTATCAAAAGATAGCGATATCAGCATGGCGAACCCTACTTTATTCGGCCGTACAGTCAGTGGAAGTGGGTATACCTTGGGTCTTGGTGTCTCGTCAGAGAATGATTTCACAGGTAGTAGCCTAAGCGACCAACGTAATAGTTTGACCGGTAGTATTACCGTAACCATCATCGATGTACTGCCCAATGGAATTTTAAAAATACGCGGAGAAAAATGGATCACTTTAAACCAAGGCGAAGAGTTTATTCGTGTAAGCGGATTAGTCCGGTCAGAAGATATTTCTGCAGATAACCAAGTTTCATCCACCCGAATTGCTGATGCAAGAATCTCCTACGGGGGTGTTGGATCACTGGCAGATTCAAACCGGCAAGGCGTGCTAAGCCAATTTTTTAATAGTCGCTGGTGGCCATTTTAGGTAACTCATGATGAATTTCCATAAATTATTTTCTGTTAATACACGCGCAGTACTGCTTCTTTCAGTGCTTGCATTAAGCGTACTTTCAACAACGTATTCGCTTCCTGTTAAAGCCGAGCGCCTTAAAGATATTACCAGTGTTGCTGGTGTGCGAAGCAACCCATTGGTTGGCTACGGGTTAGTGGTTGGATTAAGTGGTACCGGTGATAAAACGCCTTTTACCAACCAAACCTTCATTAACATGATGCATAAATTAGGCATCACCATTCCTGCTGGAATAGATCCAAAATTAAAAAATATTGCAGCGGTTTCTCTTCACGCCAAGCTACCGGCTTTTGCAAAACCGGGTCAAACCATTGACGTAACCGTCTCTTCTATTGGTAACGCCAAAAGTTTACGTGGTGGTAGTTTATTGCTGACTCCGCTTAAAGGCGTTGACGGAAAAGTGTATGCCTTGTCTCAGGGTAATTTAATCGTGGGTGGTTTTGATGCCGGTGGTGCAGACGGCTCGCGTATTACGGTAAATATTCCTAGTACCGGCCGTATACCCAACGGTGCAATGGTAGAGCGTGTTGTGCCCACGCCGTTTTATACCAGCGAAAATATTATTTTTAATCTTGATAGGTCAGATTTCACCACGGCAAAACGAGTGACCGATCAAATTAACAGTTACCTTGGGCCAGGTATTGCGCAGGCGATGGATAGCACTTCTATAAAGGTCAGTGCGCCAAAAGACCCAAATCAGCGGGTTATGTTTTTATCCGTATTGGAAAACCTTACCGTCAACCCCGGCGAACCTGCTGCTCGTGTCATTATTAACTCGCGTACTGGAACCATTGTAATTGGTCAGCACGTGAAGGTAGCACCCGCAGCGATTACTCACGGTAGTTTAACCGTGACCATAACCGAACAGCCCGAAGTTAATCAGCCTGAAGCGTTCTCCGAAGGTGGTATCACGGCGATTGTGCCGCGTACCAATATTCAAGTAGAACAGGGCGACGGGCACATGTTTTTGTTTGGCCCTGGAGTTTCGCTTAGCACCATTGTGCAAGCGGTCAACCAAGTTGGCGCATCCCCCAGTGATCTAATGGCGATTCTTGAAGCTTTAAAGCAAGCAGGTGCTTTAAAGGCTGATTTGATCGTGATTTGAGGAATAGTTAAATGGATTACCTTGGAGCAGTAGATTCTTACACAGATCTTTCTGGCCTTAATAGCTTAAAGCTAAAAGGCAAAGAAGGCGATGACGGAGCTATCCACGAAGTCGCACGTCAGTTTGAATCGTTGTTTATTAATCAGTTATTAAAATCAATGCGACAAGCCAACGAAATGTTTGCAGAAGGTAGCTACTTACGCAGCGACGAAACCAAAACCTACGAACAAATGTTTGACAATCAACTGAGCCTTAGTATGACAAGGGGGCGTGGCATTGGCTTAGCCAATACCATTGTTGAACAATTGCAAGCAGGAAAAAAAGTCCCAGAAAAACCATCAGAAAATGGCATACCGCTGGCTCATAGTTTCCCTATTGATATGGCCCCTAAAGTTAACAAACCGATAAAAATTGAGTTGCAAGAGCAACCGCTTGCATCGCTACCGCTGGGCCCTATCCCGCTTAAAACAGCGGAGATAAAAACAACTGAAAGAACAAGCTCTTTTTTTCCACTTGAAACGAATACACAAGAAAAGACACTAGCCAGCACCACGACTGAAGCTCTTGTAGATGCCAATGTAACGGCTAAAAATTCAGTAAAACCAGTAACGCAAATACTCTTTATTCCCACAACGCCGGATGAATTTATTCAGTGGGTTTACCCTGCCGCTGTAGAGGTGGCGAAAGAACTGGGTGTTTCACCCAAAGTGCTGGTGGCACAGTCGGCGTTAGAAACTGGTTGGGGGCAAAAACCAATTTTGACCGCTGAAGGTAAAAACAGCCATAACTTGTTTGGCATTAAAGCAGACCAACGATGGTCTGGAGAAAAAGCAACGGTAGGCACACTGGAATACCGCAGTGGTATTGCTAAAAAAGAGCAGGCTAGTTTTAGAGTGTATGAATCGATTAAAGATAGTTTGAAAGACTACGCGCAGTTTCTAAAACAAAGCCCACGGTATCAGCATGCGCTAGAAAAAGCCGGTGATCCTTCTGAATTTACGCATTCATTAATGGATGCAGGTTACGCAACAGATCCAAAATACGCTGAAAAAATCATGGGTATTTTCGATGGCAAGCTTCTCAATCGAGTTATTGAGGGTATTAAATAATGGGTGCTGATCTTTTAAATATTGCGATCTCTGGGCTGCGTGCATACCAGGCGGGTATCTCGACAACCGGACACAACATAACCAACGCTGAAGTGCCGGGTTACAGCCGGCAACGGGTTGAGCTGGCAACACGCGGAGCGCAGTTTCTGGGTGGGCAATTCTTTGGTACAGGTATTGACGCCGTTGCTATTGGCCGCATCGTTGACGATTTTGTTAACGAAAAACTGCGTGTCGATATATCCACCTTCCATCAAATGGATACCTATTACAGAAATATTGTTCAGGTAGATAATTTATTGGCAGGTGAAAGCACCAGTATTTCTTTGCAGATGCAAAACTATTTTGCTGCATTGCAAGTAGCTTCGGATGACCCAACATCCCTTACTGGCCGGCAAATGGTATTAGATAACGCCAATGCATTGGCTGAGCGCTTTCATGATCTTTTGTCACGGCAAGTCCAATTAGAAGATGGCGTTAACCGAGAGCTCATAGGTACAACCGGCGACATAACCGTGTTGGCCCAGGGTATTGCTGAAATAAACCGCGAGATTGTTAATAACAGTGCGGCGGGTTCAGGGCCTACTCCGAATGATTTATTGGATCGCCGTGATCAGTTAATTCGCGAGTTATCTGAAAACGTTGAGTTATCCGTATTGCCCCAAGCAAACGGCAGCGTCAACCTGTATGTCGGAACTGGCCAAGTACTGGTGATTGGCGCCACCGCAAGTGGTTTGGTCGTCATTGACGGCGTCCCTGATCCCGGCAAAAAAGAAGTGGCGCTGAATATTAACGGCAGCATTCAGCGAATGAACCAAGAATCATTGGGCAGTAAGCTGGGTGGTTTGGTGAGCTTTCGCAACAATATTGTTGGCACTGTGGTGAATTCATTGGGCCGAACCGCCATGGCAATTGCCGACCAAGTGAATGCCCAGCATCAGCTTGGAATAGATTTAGAAGGCAAGCTCGGCGGACGATTCTTTACCGATATTAACGACTCTATAGTCAGTACTGAACGCGTCGTACACGATTTGAGTAACGCGTTACCCACAGATCGTGTATTAGACGTAACCATTGCAGATGTTACGCAGCTTACCACCAGCGACTACGAGCTACGTTTTGACGGCCCCACCGCCAACGACTATCTACTCATAAGACTTGAAGATAACGCAGTGGTAAGTACCGGGCCCGTTGCAGGTATCCCCGCGGCGGTTACCGCAGATGGTTTTTCAATAAACCTCACTTCAGGTTCGTTTCAAGCAGGCGATAGGTTTGTAATCAAACCAACCTACGCCGGTGCGCAACACATTGCCGTAGAAATCCCTCGGCCCCATGAATTAGCCATTGCTGCACCTATTCGTACAACACATGCCTCTAATAACCAAGGCAGTGGTTCTATATCCCAAGGCACGGCGGTAGACACCACAACCGCTGCATTTACTACAACGGCAGGTGCTTTGGCTCCGCCTATTTTAATTCGGTTTAATTCAGCCACTAGTTTTGATGTGCTGGATAACACCAATCCGGCGGCTCCGGCTGCAATGGGTGCAGCCTTTACCAATTTGCCGTTGCCGCCAACAGTGCCGGGTCAAACCTTGCCTACCAGTTTGGGGTATCAAATCGAGATTCAAGGAGTGCCGGTCGCCGGTGACAGTTTTACCGTTGACTATAATAGTAATGGTGTTTCTGATAACCGAAACCTAGCGGCTTTGTCTGCGCTAAACAGCAAGCCGATATTAGAAAATTCGACCATTACATTTGAAGGTAGTTACCAGCATCTCATTGCATTGGTAGGGGTGAAAACCAGCATTGCGGATATCAACCGCGAAGCCAGCCAAGTGATCATGGTGCAAAGTCAAAATAACCGAGAGTCAGTTTCTGGTGTTAACCTAGACGAAGAAGCCGCACTGCTTATTCAATATGAACAAATGTACCAGGCATCGGCGCAAGTGATAGCCGTTGCTCGTAGCTTGTTTGACACACTGATAAACGCCATATAAAACATGTTTCTACAACGCACAGTAGCGCAATTAGTTTTAAGTGATAGCCACTTGATATGTAAACAACGTGAGACCAGAGCAGCTTGAAATGAGAGTAACTTGAGATGAGAGTATCTACCCATCAAGTATTTCAACGTTCGTTAACGGGGATACTCAACGCCCAGTCAAAAGTGGCGGACACCCAAGAACAAATCTCTACCGGTAAGCGGGTTAATAAAGCATCCGACGACCCGGCAGCGACGGCATCTATTTACTTGCTCAGAAACCAAATAGCCACTACCGAGCACTATATTCGAAACAGCACATTGGCTGAAGGTGAGCTACAGCTAGAAGAAAGCATTTTCCAAAGCCTCGAAAGCAGCATTTTGCGTGTACGTGAACTAGTGATTACCGCAGGTAATGGCGCGTACAGCTTTACCGAAAGAAAAGGCGTAGCGTTAGAAGTAGAGCAACGCTTGGCAGAAATGCTCAACTATTTAAACTCCAAAGGCGCAAACGGCGAATACATGTTTTCCGGCCACCAAGGCCAAATTAAACCCTTCACAACAGACCCAACCGGTGGTTACCAGTTTCAGGGTGATGAAGGTTTACGCTCATTACAAATTTCCTCTGAGCTTGGCGTTATTGTCCGCGACTCAGGCAAAAAAATATTTGCAGATATCCCTGAGCCAGAAAACTTCTCTACCCGCGCAGCGGCAGGTAATGCAGGCACCGGTGCCATTAATGTTGGCCATGTTATCAACCAAGAAGACTTCAGCAGCTTTCATCCTCAAGACATACAAATAGAATTTGTAACCGCTACCACCTACACGGTAAAGCTCACACCCTCGGGTGTTGATGTGGGTGTGATCAGCGGAGCGCAAGATGGCTATACGCTGGGTAATGCAGTTGATTACGTTGCAGGCCAAGCCATAGAGTTCGAAGGTGTTCGCATTGAACTTAGTGGCGCACCCCAAGCCGGCGATGATTTTTTTGTAGAGTCAGACCCCATCGTGACCCAAGGCTTATTAAACGGGGTAGATGCATTTTTAACCGGACTTAACAGTATTGGTGACACGTCAGGCGAGCAGTACCAATTGGACGAAATGCTAGCAGATGCGTTGGTATCCTTAGATGCCGCAAGCGAGTCATTGAGCCTAGCCCATGGGCAGCTTGGTGCGCGCTTAAACGTGATAGAAACCGCGCAACGCAGCAACGAAGACTGGAAGCTTCTTAATCAAACCACGCTTTCAGAGCTAGAAGACGTTGACTACACCGAAGTCATCAGCCGCTTTTCGCTAGAAACGGTTGCATTACAAGCCGCGCAACAAAGTTATGCGCGTATTAGCTCATTGAATTTATTTCAGTTTCTTTAAACATGTTCAACTGAATACCTTTCTTATATTTGCATGCCTTGCCGCCGATAAATGCCGAGTGCTAGTTATTAGTATCGAGTTGTTTATTGTTGTCATTAACAACAGCCGTAGAATTAGCGTAAGCATTGATACCAATTAGCATTCGTAGTGATGGAGGCGTGTAAATTTATGAGTCATCTACGAGCATTTAATGACGCATATTCTTGTGTTGCATGCCAGTTTTATGACTGACTCTTCTCCCTAATCCTCTGAATTCTCTGTTTTTATTCCTCCAGGTTTTTCTTCAAATAAAAGTTAAACATTCTCGATAGACCGCCGATACATTAGTTGGGAGCGGTAAATATCACTTGTTGATATATCCGCTGAATATCAAAGTCCTGTTTTTTAACAGGCTGCTATATAGGTGTCTATCATGGCTTTATCCATTAATACCAACGTCGCGTCGTTAACCGCTCAGCGTAACTTAACGATGTCTGGCAACATGCAAAACCAAGCGCTAGCGCGCTTATCATCTGGTCTACGAATCAACAGCGCGCGGGACGATGCTGCGGGCCTTGCGATTTCTAACCGGTTAACCTCACAGATCAACGGCCTTAACCAGGCAGTACGAAACGCTAACGACGGTATTTCACTGGCGCAAACCGCTGAGGGCGCGCTTCAAGAATCTACCAATATTTTGCAACGTATGCGGACACTGTCAATTCAGTCTGCTAACGCAACAAACGGCGCAACTGAGCGAAAAGCGCTAAACGATGAAGTAACACAGCTAAAATCAGAGCTTGATCGTATTGCGACCACAACTCGGTTTGGTAGCGAAAAATTGTTGAGTGGCACCTTTACTTCTAAATCCTTCCACGTTGGTGCTGAAGCGAACGAGGTAATTCGAGTCAGTATCAATTCAGCGCGAACTGCAGATTTGGGTCAAATTAACTCAGTTGCGTATGCAACTCAGGTTAACTCAACTGATTCTGCTGCGGTTACCTTAGCTAACCTTGCCGGTACTAACAATATCGCAGCACAAACCTTAACCTTTAACGTAGCAGCGCAAACAACTACCGTTTCAGTAACTGCTGGCGATTCAATGGGTACCATCGCTGATTCGATTAACGGAGCGGTTGGTGGTGTCACAGCGGATGCTAAATCAGGTGCCCGAATTACGCTTGGTGCGGGTACTTCTGCTGGTGATACCGCGACATTAGCCATCAATGGCGTATCCCTCGGCGCAGTTGACTTGAGTGGTAACGCGGCGGCTCAAGGTGCTGCATTGACAGCGGCCATTCAAGGCACTTCTAACCTTTCTGGTTTTACTGTCGTAGATAACGCCGATGGTACTGTGGATGTTCTGGACAATACGGGTGACAACATAACCGTTACTTATACGTCGACGGGTGGTGGTGGTGATTCTACGGTTACAGTAAGTGCGCTTAACTATGATGGTACTACCATTGATGCAACAGATGGTGCTACTACGCTGACACAAGGCGGTACTGATAGTGTGAAAATCACGGGTGATATCAAATTCACTACGGCGCTAGCATCGACAACTACTTTGACGCTGCATACGTCTGCTGGTGCAGGTAACTTCATGACTGGCACAACTGCTAACGCGGGTACCATCACTGAAGAAACTGCACGAATTAAAGATGTTGATATATCAACCGTTAGTGGCTCCAATACTGCATTGGGATTGATTGATTCAGCGATCAAAGCAATTGACTCTACACGAGCCTCACTTGGTGCGGTTCAGAACCGGATGCAATCTACCATTGCTAACCTTTCCAGTGTTGCTGAGAACGTAGCGGCTTCTCGCTCACGTATTCTGGATGCTGACTTTGCAGCAGAAACCGCAGCGTTGACTAAAGCGCAAATTCTGCAACAAGCAGGTATTTCTGTATTAGGTCAAGCCAATGCGGCGCCACAACAAGTATTGTCGTTACTTCAGTAACGGCTCGTTATCTGGCTAAACGCCATGGAAGGCTGGGGTTTTTACCCCGGCCTTTTGTGGTTTTTTAGTTGATACCTTTATAATAAAATATCTACAATGAACAAAACGTTAACTGCAGGTGATCATCGTGAATGATTTAAACATAGGTTCTGCCTACCGGCCCAAAGTGTCGGCAGACAATTATTCCTCAAACGCAACGTCACCGGCTGCTGGATCGCAAGAGTTGCCGCCAAAGCAAGCCCAGGCAATACCAAGCGGCAATGCATTGCCGACGTCGATAAAATCAGTAGCTGAAAATACCGACGCAAACACGCGTGTAAAGACAACGCCTGTAGAGCAACGCGAAACGAAAAAAATTGACCGGGCAGAAGCAGGAAAAGCCGTAGAAGACCTTAACAAAGTAGCGGTGAGCCTACACAGAGACCTCAACTTCAAAGTAGATGAGGATACCGGCCAAAGCATAATTACGGTCATTGATACCGCTACCCAAGAGGTAATTAGGCAAATTCCTTCTGAGGAAATTGTCGAGTTGGCTAAAAAATTGCAGTCATTGGTACATGCCGTCCCAACAAGTGGTGGCGATACCAAAACAGATGCAGCAACCGGAGCGTTGCTAAACATTACTGTATAGTGAAAGCCTTAGATTAAAGAGTATTTTTATGCCCATTTCAGCACTAGGTGCAGGTTCAGGATTACAGTTAGCCGAGTTGGTCACTGGCTTAGTAGGCGCCGAAGGCTACGGTAAAAATGCTATTCTTGATCAACGCGAATTCCGCGTTCAAACCGATATTTCTGCATACGGTAACTTCAAAAGCGCGCTGTCAGAATTTCAAAGCTCTATTGCTGCTCTAGCAGATATTGATAAATTTCAGGCTCGTAAAGCCACCTCTTCCAGTACGTCTTCCTTCACGGTTTCAGCATCAATCACCGCAGCCCCAACATCGGTAAGTATTGATGTTGTTGCATTAGCAACCGCCCATACATTAACCAGTTTGCAAGAAACCAGCACAAACGTACATATTGGCGGTGGATCCTTAACCATTGCGCTGGGCGCAGATAGCTTCACTCTTGATATTGCCTCCGGTGCCAGCACGCTTAATGACATAAGAGATGCTATTAATGGCGATGAAGATAACGTTGGTGTTACAGCATCGGTTATTAATACCGATGCCGGAGCGCAGCTTATTTTAACTTCAAACAGTTTGGGCACAGCAGAGTCTATAACCGTTACCACAGATGATGATGATGGCGATGACACCAATACCAGTGGTTTGTCACGCTTAACCAATATGACATCTACCGCTGCGATAAACGGTAAAATTAATGTTAACGGTCAACTGGTCACCAATACCTCTGGCAACACCTACAGTGATGTGCTTGAAGGCGTCACCATTAGTGCGGTAGAAGTTACCACCAGCTCGGAGACGTTAACTGTTGCGCTAGACACAAGCGCAGTAACAAATAGAGTTAATGATTTTATAGAGTCCTACAACGCTTTACGGCAAAGCATTTCGGACTCTACTGCTTTTAATGCAGCCACTGGGTCAGCTGGGCCACTGTTAGGTGATTCGTTGGTGCGTGGCGTTAGCTCCCAAATTTATAATTTACTCACGAGTAGAATTTCAGGAGTGTCACAAGATGCTGATACCCTGACCGAAATTGGCGTTGGCTTTGCTGATAACGGTGATTTAGTTCTTGATAGCGATATATTTAACACGGCACTGGCGGATAACTTTAACGATATAGGCCTGTTTTTTGCTGGCACTGGCAAAGCAATTGCACAGCAACATACCCTTGGCTCCGCAACTTTTGCGGCAACCTCAACGGTTATAGGTGATGGTGATTTAACCATAGCCGTAGGTACCTCTAGCTTTACGGTAAACATTACCAATGGCGTAAACGACACCGTTCAGCAAATAGCAGATGCTATTAATAACGCTGGGGATAACACGGGCGTTACTGCATCCGTGGTAGCCGTAACCGGCGGCTACCAGTTGTTGCTAGGCTCGGACAAAGCAGGTGCAGATTCGGCGCTGACCATCACGGTGGCAAACGACGGTGACGGTAATCAAACCGATTCTTTAGGGCTTTCGCAGCTTATTTATGATACTGAATCATCTATTACTAATATCACTGAGTTACAAGCATCGACCCGTACCGGTGTTACGGGTATTGCTTCAAATATTGGTGACTTGACTGATAGCTACCTTGGGTTCCAGGGAATACTCACAGAAAAAACCGATTCTTTAGCTGTGCAACTAAAAAGTATTACCGAAGACCGAATTCAATTATCCGATTATTTGGCGAAGTTTGAAGCTCAACTCACCGCAAAGTTTTCTGCTTTAGATGGCTTATTGGCACAGTTAAGTGCCACAGGAACATTTTTAACATCTCAACTAGATTCGCTAAACAGCTTGTTCAACCGTAAGAGAAACTAACTTCTTATTTTAGTAGGGCTATATCGTCATGCAGTCAACCAATGCAATGAATCAGTACAAGTCAGTCGGCGTTCAAAGCGGCTTAGAAAACGCTAGCCCACATCTGTTAATTCAAATGTTGCTGGACGGTGCGTTAGGGCGTTTGGCGTTAGCCAAAGGGTTTATGGAGCGCGCTAACCACGAAGAAAAAGGCCGCGCCCTAAGCGCAGCAATATCAATTATTGGTGGTTTACAAGGTTCGCTAGACCTGGAGAAAGGCGGTGAAATAGCAGGAAACTTGAATGCACTCTATACCTATATGAGCGAGCGCTTATTTAGTGCAGGTGCAGAGAACGATGTGACTATTCTCGATGAGGTTTCTACTTTGTTGAATGAGATTCGTGAAAGTTGGCAGGGTATTAAAGAACAGGCGACCACCTAATGTCTGTAGTGAACGGACAATTTGATGGGGTCCGCGCGCAAATGCAAGCCGCGCAAGATAGCAATGACCTAGAGTTAATCGCTCGGTTGGACAAGCAGTTCCATAACCAATTACTTAAGCTGAATTTGGAGCAATTAGCTTCCCAGCCCGAACAAATTGACCAACTTAAAGAGTTGCTCAAATGGTATGGTGAAGCGGTGGCTTCGTTTACTGAGCAAAAAAATAGCTTGCAGCAAGAGATAAATGGCAGGCAAAAAAACAAAAAGGCAGTAGGTAGTTATCAGTCAGTGTCGTTAGTTCGTTAGTTTGTTTGTTAGGCGCACATAACCCAATTGCAGCGCCTATTGTTTTTGGAAGACCCAGCAATATTCCCTTCTTATGTACTTCGTACACATGCTTTTGGCTTAACGGTTCAGATAATTTTCGTTCAGTGTTAGCTGTTTTCAGGTTGCTTATATCAGGCGTCTGGTTTGGACGAGCGTTATTAAAATAAAAATTGGCCTACAATTGTAGGCATGAATAAAAAACATACGTGTGCCCAGAGGGCTTGGTTTATATGACAACCCCGCAAATAAATTCCTCTAAAGATCAGCATCCTGTCCTGTTATCGATCAAGAAAATTATCAGTTTGATCCAATCTGAAGAATATATAGAGGCCGATCAAGTACTTGATGCTCAGCTTGAAGAATATGCACACAACCCTGACTTAAACCACCTTAAGGGCGTAGTGGCACTGAACACCGGACAGCTTGAAGGTGCAGAAATCTGGATTAAAAAGGCCATTTTCATCAAGCCCGATGAACCCAATTATCACAATAATATTGGCAATGTTTTTAAGGCGAACGGAGCACTTAAAAACGCAGAAGAATGCTACCGCCGCGCCGTTGAACTAGACCCAAAAGCAGTGGCGGCTATTAGCAATTTGGGTACCATTTATTTGGCCGCAAGCAACCCCGAACACGCCATGACCTATTTCGAGCAAGCACTTGCTATTCAGCCGGGGTATGCCGAAGCACAAGTGAATATGAGCTCTGCATTGCTGGAACTTGAGCGTTACCCCGAAGTAGTCGAACTATGCAGTAAATTGTCGGTACGAAATATAGAGCCACCCATTGTGCTTTCGAACTGGGGAAGAGCCCTCAAAGGTTTGGGGCAGTTTTTTGATGCGGTAGATTTATTTGACCGTGCGGTATCGCTATACCCTGAAGATGCTGATTTGCATAACTTTCGCGGCATATTGCTAAGGCTTATTGGTGACCTTGAAGACGGTTGGAAGGGCTACGAATGGGAGCCTTATTCAACAGGCGCAAGCAGAGTAATTTTTGACTTAGCCATTGAGCGGTGGCACGGGCAATCATTGGTTGGGCGTAGCTTCTTAATTTACGGCGAGCAAGGTATAGGCGATGAAATCATGTTCGCCTCGTGTTTTGCAGAGCTACTTGACCAACCTTCAAACACATACATAGCATGTGAGCCACGTTTGGCGCAGCTCTTTAAGCGCTCATTCCCTCACGCCACCATACTCCCGGGTTATACGTTAGAGGGGTTAAACCAATATATTGAAACCTACGAAATTGACCTTTGTTGCCCGATGGGTGACATCCTTATTCACAACCGTAAGCAATTATCTGATTTCAAAAACCCACAACCCTACCTAATACCCGAACCGGCATTGATGGCTAAATGGCATCAACGTTATGAAGAACTGGGGGCCAGCCTTAAGGTTGGAGTATCGTGGGTTGGTGGTAAATCTGCTGCGCTACAGCGCGGCCGGTCAATACCGCTTACCGGTTGGATTGGCTTGTTAGATACCGCCAATGTTCAATTTATTAACATCCAATACGGTGATCACACGCAAGAGCTTAAAGCGCTAGAAATGGAAACCGGCGTTAAAGTGATGGACTGGGCCGATACCAATGGTCTATCTGAAATGGACGACTTCGCAGCCAAGGTAGCCGCTTTAGACTTAGTTATTTCTATCGATAACTCTACCGTTCATTTAGCGGCGGCTTTGGGTGTTGAAACATGGGTGATGCTGCCCCTAGTGCCAGATTGGCGTTGGTTTCTTGAGCGAGATGACTCGCCATGGTATGCCAGCATTACGCTATTTCGGCAGTCCAGTGCGGGTGATTGGAACGACGTAATAAGCCAGGTGACTGCGCAGCTCAAACAAACATCCCAAAATAGCTTGCCTCAGTGCGCGCCAACTGCGCTTTTTGTAAACGATACCAGTAACTGGTATCACTGGGGTTGTACTGCAACCAGCTGCGTTATTCGCGGGAAGTTAAAAGAAATTGGCTATGCGGTAGACGCCGTTGGCATTCAACAAGTTACCAATATTCAGCCCTGCGTAGAGCAGGTTGAAGACCTGGATTCCGACTCATTCTTTGAGCGCTTTGTGGTAGATAACAGAGAGCTTATGGACCAGTTGGCATCCCACGATCTTATTGTGATTAATGGTGAAGGTTCTTTGCATGGAACCAGTATTACCTCGCTTTCATTGCTGTACATTGCGTACATTGCCAAGCAACGCTTTGGTAAAAACGTTCAAATTATTAACCATTCTTGCTACCCGGCAGAATCAGCTCTGTGGCAGGATTCTGTTGAGTTCGCGCTTTATAAACAGGTTTATTCTGTGTTGGATTATGTTGCAATTCGCGAGCCGGTAAGTCGTCGGCTACTAGCTGATGGCGGCATTACCAGTGCGTTGAGCTTTGACTGCATGCCTTTATATGTTGAGCGCTATCGTGACCAGCTCACTATTACGGACCGCGAAGGGGTTGTGCTGGCCGGCTCAGTCAGTTGGCTGAAAGAATCCTTGGGTGCGTTATCTGAACTAGTTAAATACTTACAAAAACAAGCTTATGAAGTAACGGTGTTAATTGGCGCGCGGGATAACATTGCATCGGATGATGTGACCTTCGTGAATGACCTGTATGCACAGCTAGAAGGGAACGTTACGGTATTGGTAGCCTCTTCTTTACAGCAATGGCTGCAATGCTTAGCCAACGCAAAATTACTGGTTTCTGGGCGCTTTCACCATACCCTTGCGGCGGCCATGTTAGATACGCCTTATGTTCTGTTGAACAGCAATACGCCAAAATTACATGGGGTGATGGAATTGATGGCTGGGGATGCCCCAATAAATTATGACGACCCTAACCTGTTTGAGGTTCTTCAAAGTACTGTTAATAACAAGTTAAACAATGGTCAAGTTGCGCCACTGTCGCAGCAGAAAAAACAACAGTTAGCTGAATTAGCCCAAACTAACTTTGATGGGGCTGAGCTTTATTTTAACCAATTGAGCCAGCAGTTAAGAGCTGGTGTGACGATAAACACTGATACGACTGATACGACTGATACGACTGATACGACTGATACGACTGATACGACTGATACGACTGATACGACTGATACGACT
>JAESUM010000058.1 GCA_016763075.1 Pseudomonadales bacterium | reverse complement strand
CGGCGGTAAGTGAGTTCATGTTGGGAGTCTCTGAGTATGGGTGGATGGTTTTTATCGAGATGGCTTCAAACGAGATGATTTTAAACAAGATGGCCTTAAACAATAGTAGGGTAGTTTTTCATACTCCGAGGCTGTTGTGAATAGGGTAATTTCTGTGTGTCATTGAAGTTTGGTCGCCAGTAGTTATTTCGTGGGGAGTGGCCAATAAAAAACCGTAATTCTGACTACTGTGTGTGCGTGCAATGGTGTGCATTGCGGGTTGTCTAGCTGGTTTTCTATCACGGCGATACTGAGGGCAGTAGGGATTCTAAATGATGGAAGCCACCCATCAATTGAGTGCTTGTACCTCGTTATACAATTGCATACTATTTCCGCGACCAAAAATAAACGTACTTGGTGCTTTAGCCAATAAACGCCGGTACAACATTGTAGATTCGGGAGAAAAGTAATGACTGAGCAAGCCACTAGCACTAGTCCTTTACCGATAGTGCCTTTTTTAAAGTTGCCAGAGGGTGCTGAGCCCTATTTGGAAGGTCATAAATGCCAAGAATGCAGCGCTGTATATATAGGTGAAAGAAACACCTGCAGTAAGTGTTTTGCAACGGATAAAATGGAAGTGATTAAACTTGCCGGTACTGGCCGGCTTTATACCTACACCGTGGTTTATCGTAGTTTTCCGGGTACAAAAGTCCCGTTTGTTTCAGCGGTTGTTGTCCTTGACGGCGGCGGTACGCTTAAAGGTAACTTGATTAATATCGACCCTGATCCAGAAAAAATCAAAACCGATATAGCCGTTAAGGTTGTGTTCGCCGATGCGGGCCGTCAAGATGCGAAGGGCAATAGCTATACATCCTACTTTTTTGAACCTGCATAAGGAGAATGACCATGAGTGACGTATATGTAGTTGGAACAGACATGATTAAATTCGGTCGTTTTCCTGATCGAACCGTACCAAAAATGGGCGGCGAAGCGGCTTCGCTAGCATTGGCGGATGCGGGTTTATCTATTAAAGATGTGCAAGCCATGTACTGCGGAAACCTAATGCAGTCCGGTAATACCATTGGCCAGAAAATTTTGGCTGAAATTGGCCAAACTGGAATCCCAGTTGTGAACTGCGCGAATGCTTGTGCAACCGGTGCTACGGCTTTCCGCGAAGGTTGGACGGCTATTAAAGCAGGCTTGTACGATACCGTATTGTGTGTCGGCGTTGAGCAAATGGGCCGTGGCCTGTTGGGCAGTGGCGATGTTGCAGAAGGGATTCCTACCGAAGGAATTCTTGGCTCCAACACCATGCCAACCATGTTTTCCGAGTTGGGCATGGAGCATCACCGTAAATACGGTACAACCTTTGAGCAGTTCGCTAAGGTTTCGGTAAAAAACCACCTTCATTCAGTTCAAAACCCGAAGTCGATGTATCAAATTGAAACACCGCTTGATGTGGTTATGAATGCAGAGATGATCTCTTATCCAAACACTAAGCTGATGTGTTCAGTGAACGTGGATGGTGCAGCTGCGGCCATTATTATGTCTGAAAAGAAGGTCAAAGAGCTTGGTTTAATGGGCCGTGCAGTTCGGGTTAAAGCCTCTGCATTGACCAGTGACCCATACACCGAGCACAACCTGACGCTACCTGATTTTAATACCTGTACCAAAATGTGCGTGGAACAAGCCTATGAAATGGCAGGCGTTGGCCCAGGCGATGTGAACTTGGTTGAACTGCACGATTGCTTCGCGACTGCAGAAATCATGCATTACGAAAACCTAGGCCTTTGTGACGAAGGCATGGGTGGTCAATTGATTGATTCTGGCGCTACTCAACACGGCGGCCGAGTACCTGTGAACGTATCCGGTGGTTTACTCTCTAAAGGGCATCCACTTGGTGCAACCGGTATTGCTGGGATTTATGAAATTACCACTCACTTACGTGGTGAGGCGGGTTCTCGACAAGTAGAAGGAGCAAGGATTGGCATGACTCACGTGGTAGGACTTGGTAATGCGTGCGCTATTCATATCTTAGAAAAAGTGAGCTAAATAATGATGAGCTAGCTCATCGTTAGCAGAGAGCGTTACCTGCATATTAAAAGCCTCGGCCATTGGTCGGGGCTTTTTTGTTTCTTAATTGGAGTTGTGTATTATTACTGCAAATGTAAGTAACTAGTTGGAAAGTTGTTAACCCTAAATATGCATAGACTTAAAACGTTTCTTAAGCAGTATTTAATTCTAGCGGGAGTATCCGTTCATTTTGCATTTGCAGGTGCCTATGTGCTGGCGCCAGAGCAGCTGCGCGAAGTGTATTATCGAGGGTGCTCACTACTTGAAACTAAAATACCTTTGTTCAAATTTGCTTTTTCATTGAGGGAGTCGGGCTTATCGGTTGCAGAGGAAATTAAGCTAAATTTTGGTGAGTGGCTACCACTACCCGTTGACGCAAAAAATCAAATTGAAGGGATTTGGGTTAATGGCGAATCTGTATTTTCGTTAAGTCACGCTAGTAGAGTTTTAAAGAATGGAGATGTGCTTAAAATTGGCGCAGGAACCTATACCCAGCCATTGGTCATAAAGGCGAACGACGTCACCGTAATTGGGGTTGGTCATGTAGTAATAAAACAAGCCTCTGCAGAGGGCAAGGGTGCAATTATTACTAAAGGCAACAATACAAAAATCATTAACATTGAATGCCGAGAGATAAGAGTACGCGACAGAAATGGCGCATGCGTACGGCATGAAGGGGAAAATTTAACGCTGTCCCACGTGTACTTTCATCATAGCGAACAAGGGCTGTTGACTGGACGCTGGGCTGGAACCGTATTAATAGAAGATAGCCGCTTCGAGCAACTAGGGTTGAATGGTCGCGCACACGGAATATATGTTGATGGCGGCGAACTTATTATACGTAACAGTATGATACTTGCGGGGAAAAACGAAGGCCATGAAGTTAAGAGTCGGGCAGCGATAACGATCATCGAAAACAGCGTGATAGCCTCATTTTCTTCAAAGGATAGCCGCTTGATCGATATTCCTGACGGCGGAACACTCATCGTCAGAGGTTCAGTACTTCAAATGGGGGTTGGATCTTCTAATCAAGATTTGATCGGTTACGGGTTAGAGAACCGAAAGTACCCCGTGAATCAGGTTAAGCTCCATGATAATTTGATTATCATGGAGCGACGTGGGGTCAATACGTTGTTTCATGGGCACCCTAGTTTGCCAAAACTACAAGCTGACCAAAATATCATAATTTCTGAAATCCCACCGGCTATTGAAGGGTTGAATTTTATGTTTTCTAGTCGAGCAGAAGCTGGCCTTGAAGCGCATCCAATGTTGCCGAAGATCGATCCGAAAAATTGAAGTAGTTGGTAGTGCGTATCGACTATTTGCTGCGAGAAATGACATTGGGTTTGGTTAAAACAGCTCAATAGGGTCGATATCAAGCTGCCAGCGAATATCCCGATCCATTTTCAGGTTTTCCAAAAATAGTCGGCATTGAGATACGCTTTGATGCAATGTTTGGCGTTGCTCTGACTTCAGCATCAATTGGAACCGATACCGACCTGCCCGGCGCTCCATAGTAGACGGGATAGGTCCAAGGACTTCGGTTTCAGAATTATCTGGCAAATAGTCGCTGAGTTGTTGCAAAAGGTTTTGGGCTTTTTCACGAAATGGCGACTGCGCATGTACCAGCGCTATGTAGCCATAGGGCGGTAAGCCAATTAACTTTCGTTCACGCAATAGGTGACTCGCAAAGGTTGGATAGCCTTCGTTGAACAGGCAACGCAAAAGAGGGTGCTCTGGTTCAAGGGTTTGCAGTGCAACTTCACCTTGTTGTTTTTCGCGCCCGGCTCGCCCGGCCACCTGGGTTAATAATTGCCCCATTTTTTCCATTCCCCGGAAGTCTGAACTATATAACGCTCCGTCAGCATCGAGAATGGCCGCCAGCGTCACGTTGGGGAAATGGTGCCCTTTGGCTAGCATTTGTGTGCCAATTAAAATACACGGTTTACCGGTTTGTATTTCTGCAATCATGTTTTCGAAGGCGTATTTCTTTCGCGTGCTATCGCGGTCAACCCGTACTACTGGGGTTTCTGGGAATAGCTCTTGTAGTACTTGCTCGGTACGTTCGGTGCCCAGCCCAACCGGGTTTAGTTCCTTTGCTTTACAAGTAGGGCAGCTGGTTTCGATGCCGCGTTTTTCGTCGCAGTGATGACAATGCAAATAACGTGGCGAATGATGCAAGGTCATTCGTGTGTCGCAGTTTCGGCGCTCGGATATCCAGCCGCATTCGTGGCACATTAAAACCGGCGCATAGCCGCGCCTGTTTAAAAATATCAGTACTTGGTTTTGTTTGTCTAAGTGTTGCCGTATGAGTTTAACCAGTGGTTGGCTAAGCCCACCTTCAAGTGGTCGTCCGCGTAAATCGAGTAGTCTAAAAATAGGTAGTGATGCATTGCCTGCGCGCTGGGTCAGCGGTAACTTGGTATAACGGTTTTGTTCAGCGTTGTGCAGGCTTTCCAGTGAGGGTGTAGCTGAGCCCAAAATAACAGGTACTTTTTGCTGGTGAGCGCGGGTAATGGCTAAATCACGTGCGGAATACCGAAAACCCTCCTGTTGTTTCAAAGAGCTGTCATGTTCTTCATCGACAATGATTAGCCCGAGGTTTTTAAAAGGGGTGAAAATCGCCGAGCGAGTGCCAATGACAATACGAGCATGGCCACTGTTAGCGTGCTGCCAACCGTGCAGACGTTGCCTTTCGGTGCGGCCTGAATGCAGCACTGTTTGTGGGCAATTAAAGCGATTTTTGAAGCGGCTAAGGGTTTGCGGCGTTAGGCCTATTTCAGGTATTAGAACCAATACTTGCTGGTCGTTGCTTAGCACAGCTTCAATCGCTTGCAGGTATACCTCGGTTTTACCGCTGCCGGTTACACCTTCCAATAAAAAGCAGTGATAGTTGCCCAGCTCCTGTTTTATCTGATCAAAAGCGTGTTGCTGTTCGTCGTTTAAAGGGAGGTTGGGCTCGGCTAATAATGCGCTACTTTCATTTTTTTGTGCGAGCTGTTCCTTAACTTCTATTTTCTCAGCTAAACCTTTTTTTATTAGTGATTGCAGCGGGCTGCCGGCCAATGACTGTTGTTTGATAAAGGCTAATGAGCAGGGGTTTTGCGAGAGTAAAACGTCTAGCAGCTGGCTTTGTTTGGGTGAGCGCGTAATTGTTTTAGGGTCGGTTTGTTTGCCAGCGTCGGTTAGTGAAACCCATGTTGTTGTCGAAACTGGCAGGGGCTTTTCGCCGCGTAACAGGGTGGGTAGGGCAGCGCTGTATACCTCGCCAATAGGGTGGTGGTAGTAACTGGCGGCCCAGCGGCACAGCTGCATCACTGAGCTTGGTATGATGTTGTCAGATTCTAAAACCCGTAGTACTGGTTTTATTTTGTCCGCCGCTAGCTCGCTGTTGTCTTTGACTTCAACGACAATGGCCATCAATTGGCGGTTACCAAAGGATACCCATACTCGCTGCCCCGGTAAGCAGCTTTGCGTAGGGTCATCGAGGTCCTCGAGGTAATAATCGAATAGCCCCGTCAGTGGTACGGGTACAGCAACGCTGAGTATCTGGCGGGTATGTTTCATGGGGCAGCGGTTGGTCTATTGGCTAAGATGTGGCGACGTATCTTATCATTATCCAATTCGCGCAGGTGGCGGTGTTTGGGTCAACATCCGTTGGCAGTATGTCGGGGCTGTACATATACTAAAAACAGTGCTTTGTGAATAAGCATTTATCTTGTAGAATGCGGCACCATTTTTAATCAATCGCGGTTAGTTAAGCGACGATGGGTATGGTTCCTAAAGCATCTTCCATTGTGGTAGAAGTTAGCGGCAGATAACAGCGTAAATTTTGCATTGTTTGAAGGTTCTAATTTGAAGCCCCGAATTTGAAGGTCCCTTAGGGTGGCGATACCCCTATTATCAGAGACGAATCAATGAAAAACGATATTCATCCTAAGTACGAAGCTATTACAGCTACTTGTGGTTGCGGTAACGAAATTAAAACTCAGTCTACGCTGTGCAAAGATCTCCACCTTGATATCTGCTCGGCATGCCACCCGTTTTATACCGGTAAACAGAAGACTGTTGACGTTGGCGGCCGTGTTGATCGCTTCAAGAAACGTTTTGGTTCGCGTACTACTTCTTAGTATCCGTACCTCAGGCACTCATTGCGCTTAAGCTGCACGCAGCAAGCGTCTGATGCCGATATTAAGCAGCCCCTGGAACAGTATTTCAGCGGCTGCTTTTTTATGCCTGATGGTTATTCCTTCAGTATTCGCAGCCGGTATTAATGGGCCAAATCTTGAGCCTTTATGTACGGTTCGACAGGCGTTAATTTCCGAAACGTTGGTTTCTGAAGTATTAATTCCCGTACAGCTCAAAAAGGTAATAGACGGCGACACGGTAATACTTGCCGATGGCCGCCACCTTCGTATTATTGGTGTGAATACACCAGAAATGAATGCGGGTAAAAACGCTAATAGTCATGGCCCGCAACCTTATGCACACCGGGCTAAACAGTATTTAAAAGACATAGTTAAAGGCTCTTCGCAGGTTTATATGAGCCCGGGTGAGGAGCGAAAAGATCGATACAATCGCACGCTCGCACACCTTTATGTTCAGCCCATAGAGGCGCAGAGCACTCATCTATACAGCGTTGCAGCGCAGATCATCCGGCGTGGGCTGGGTTTCTATATTGTATTTCCACCGAACCTAAAGCAGGTGGGTTGCTTCAAGCGCGTGGAGTCCCTTGCACGTGCCCAACGGTTGGGTGTTTGGAAGGACTTTTCAGCGATACCTGCGGATAATCAAAATGGTTTAGCCCGTGCGTTAACTAGTAGTTTAACTAGCGGCTTTGCTTTGGTAACCGGTAAAGTTGCCAAGGTAACCAAAACCAAAAATGCGTGGTGGGTGGAGCTTGTAGGTGAGTTGGTGCTTAAAGTGAGTAAACACAATACCCAATACTTTGATGAAGGCGAGCTACATAATCTTATTGGAAAGCACGTTACGGTAAGGGGTTGGGTGGTTGATCGCGGTCGTCATTTTGATAACCATCCGAAGGGATACAAGCGCTGGATGATGAATATAAAACACCCGCTTTCAATCGATTAAATTTGGTTTTTTGCAGCGATTACCTGCCGGTTTAAGGGCGTAGATATGGTAATCTACGGGTCTGTCACAACTGGGTATTGGGCGTGCTCGGATATTTAGCGAAACAGGTATTGGAGGGCAACGTATTGAGTGCTTATTGATACACTAAGGAGCCCAACTACTGCGTATGTAGCCAGTAATTTTCGATCATTTGTAAGACCAAAATAGAATTTTTCGCTGGTAATTGCCCACATCACGTGGCGATTTTAAACCATCTTGTTTTAACCGCTTTACACTGCCACGGATTATGTCACCCGATTTTATTCATCTACGCGTTCACTCTGAGTACTCACTTGTTGATGGGCTGATCTCTGTAAAGCCGCTGATGAAAGCGGTCTCTGAATTACAGATGCCCGCAGTGGCGATATCTGATGTCAGCAACTTGTTTGCTTTAGTTAAGTTTTATCGCGCCGCCCTTGCTCAAGGTATCAAGCCTGTTGTTGGGGCCGAAATGTGGGTTGAATGCCAAAACGACTCGAGTCACTGCACCAAGCTTGTTTTGTTTGCAACCAATTCCGTTGGCTACCAAAACCTCACGCGTATTGTTTCGCTGGGGTTTATGGAGGGGCGGCAGCAAGAAAAAGCCGTCGCGAAACGTGAATGGTTACATCAGCACGCCGAAGGGTTAATAGTACTCTCTGGCGCCGAAGAGGGTGAAATCGGTGATGCCCTCATCAAGGGCAACCGCCCTTTAGCTAAATCGATACTACGAGAGTGGATGAGCATTTTCCCCGATCGTTTTTATATTGAACTACAGCGTAATGGCAGGCCCAATCAAGAGTTATATATTTCCAAAGCATTGGAGCTGGCATCGGAATTCGAGTGCCCACCGGTTGCCACCAACGAAGTTTGTTTTTTAAAGCAAACCGATTTTGACGCCCATGAAGCACGGGTTTGCATTTATGAAGGGCGAACATTAGATGACCCGCGCAGACCGCGCCGCCATTCAGAACAGCAATACCTGCGTTCAACCCAAGAAATGCAGGAGCTGTTTGCCGATGTTCCCGCAGCGCTGCAAAACAGTGTGGAAATTGCCAAGCGGTGTAATTTACAGCTGACATTAGGGAAAAACTACCTGCCAGATTACCCCATTCCAGAGGGTATGACCGAACATGAATTTCTGAAAAAAGTTTGTCTTGAAGGGCTGGATGCGCGCCTTGCAGATATCCCCCCGACTGATGTTGAAGGCCAACCAGTTGATAGCAAACAGTATTACGAGCGGCTTGATTATGAAGTCGGCATTATTACCCAAATGGGATTTCCTGGTTACTTTCTGATCGTGATGGACTTCATCCGTTGGGCACGTGACAACCGTATACCGGTTGGCCCTGGCCGTGGTTCCGGTGCCGGCTCTATTGTGGCTTGGGCGCTAAAAATTACCGATTTAGACCCCATTAAATATGAGCTTCTATTCGAGCGGTTCCTTAACCCGGAACGAGTCTCAATGCCAGATTTCGATATCGATTTCTGTATGGATGGCCGCGACCGTGTAATCCAATATGTGGCCGATACCTACGGCCGCGAAGCGGTTTCTCAAATTATCACCTTTGGCACCATGGCGGCTAAAGCGGTGGTGAGAGATGTCGCACGGGTCCAGGGTAAAGCCTACGGATTAGCCGATAAACTGTCTAAGTTGATTCCCTTTGAAGTGGGTATGACCCTCGATAAAGCCTTAAAAGAATCAAGCGACTTCAAGAATTTTGTAGAGACCAGCGCAGAAGCAGCTGAAATTTTGGAGATGTCGCTTAAGCTTGAAGGCGTTGTGCGTAACGTCGGTAAGCATGCCGGTGGTGTTGTTATTGCGCCGGGCAGAATTACCGATTTTTCGCCAGTGTATTTAGACGAGGCTGGCGAAAATGTAGTCACTCAGTTTGATAAAGACGATGTCGAATCAGTGGGTTTGGTTAAGTTCGATTTCTTGGGTTTACGAACCCTGACAATTATCGATTGGGCGCTGGAAACCATCAATAAAGAGCGCCAAGCAGAAGGCTTGGACGCCATCAATATCGACCGTATTCCGCTAAATGATGGGGATGTTTACAAGATGTTGAGCCAAGGCAATACCACTGCAGTGTTCCAGCTTGAATCTCGTGGTATGAAGGATTTGATCAAACGGTTGTTGCCCAATCGCTTTGAAGACATCGTTGCGTTAGTGGCGTTGTTTCGGCCTGGGCCGCTGCAATCCGGCATGGTAGATGACTTTATTGACCGTAAGCACGGGGCAGCAGTCACGTACTTACACCCAGGTTTAGAGCCTATTCTGGAAAACACCTACGGTGTTATTTTGTACCAAGAGCAAGTGATGCAGATTGCTCAAGTGCTGGCGGGGTACACGTTGGGTGCGGCGGATATGTTGCGCCGGGCCATGGGTAAAAAGAAAGCAGAAGAGATGGCCAAGCAGCGCGAAATTTTTGATAAAGGCGCCGCTGAAAATAATATCGACCCAAAAATTGCGACCGAAATTTTTGATTTGATGGAGAAATTCGCAGGCTACGGGTTCAATAAATCTCACTCCGCCGCTTATGCATTGGTTTCATACCAAACCGCATGGTTGAAATATCACTACCCATCAGAGTTTATGGCCGCGGTGATGTCGGCTGATATGCACAATACCGAAAAGGTGGTGATCTTTATTGAGGATGCAAGAAATAACGGGATAGAGCTGCATGCACCGGACATTAACTCCGGATATTTTCGTTTTACCGTTGATGAAAATCATCAGGTTTTATATGGGCTGGGCGCAATTAAAGGTTTGGGCGAAGCTGCGGTTGAAGCCATTGTAGAAGGCCGCGAAGGAGGGCAAACCTACAGCAGTTTATTTGATTTCTGTACCCGAATGGATACTCGTAAAGTGAATAAGCGAGGCTTGGAAGCATTGGTGCGTGCCGGCGCTATGGACTGTTTTGGTATCGATAGAGGAGTGTTGATGGCTAACATTCCCGAAGGTTTAAAACTGTCGGATCAAAATGCCCGAAGCATTGCTAGCGGCACCATGGATTTGTTCGCAGCGCCGCCGGCTGATAACGGCCCCAAGAAAGACCTGATTGACTACAAAGCCGCCCGTAACTGGACATCTAAAGAGCGCTTAAGCGCTGAAAAAGAAACCCTAGGTTTATACCTTTCAGGTCATCCAATTGACCAATATGAAAAAGAGCTGCTGCAAATTGCAACCGCGCCATTGGTCGATTTGACTGCAAAAAATAGCACCCAAACATTAGCAGGTTTAGTGGTTGCCTCTCGTACTATGAAGAGTAAACGCGGGCAAGATATCGCTTTTGTAACACTGGATGATCGTAGCGCGCGGGTTGAAGTTGGGCTGTTTGGCGAAGCCTATCAACTGTATAAAGACAAGCTGATCAAAGACACTGTATTAGTCATTCAAGGCGATGTTAGTTTTGATGAATACAGCGATGGTATCAGAGCCCAGGCAGAAACCGTGCTGTCGTTAGATGAAGCGCGGCAACATTTTTCTCGTCATTTGTTGCTTGAGTTAGATGCGTCAAATATTGACGAGACGCAACTGGGTAATCTGCAAGCCTTGTTGTCGCACTTGCCCAAAGGGCGGTGCCGAGTGAAAATCAATTATTGCGGCGCAGCGGCGAAAACAATCATCAATTTAGAGCAAGGCATGTTGCCGACGGACGAAGCGTTAACACAGCTGGCAGAGTTGGTTGGTGCCAACAACGTTGGGCTGGTCTATTAAAGTAAGCGTAAAGCTAGAGCGCAGATAATTACCGCTCGATTCTCTACTGATTATCGGGTGAGACTGGTACAATTCCGGAAATAAGGGCAAGACTCTCGTCCACATGAATAATATTTAGTAAATAATCAGGCATTTGAATGAACCTCGACTATCTCGATTTTGAACAACCGATTGCAGAGCTGGAAGCCAAAATTGAAGAGCTTCGGCTAGTAGGCCGCGATAACGATATTAACGTCTTAGAAGAAGTTACTAAGCTCGAAGAGAAAAGCCGCAAACTCACCGAGAACATTTTCTCATCCCTTGGTAGCTGGGAAATTGTTCAACTTTCACGTCATCCGGCACGTCCGTATACCGTTGATTATATTGAACGAATATTCACCGATTTTGACGAGCTTCATGGCGACCGTCATTTTAGAGATGACCCGGCTATTGTTGGTGGCATCGCGCAATTGGATGGGCGTCCGGTGATGATTATCGGGCATGAAAAAGGCCGGGGTACAAAAGAGAAGGTTTACCGTAATTTTGGTATGCCACAACCTGAAGGCTACCGCAAAGCCTGCCGCTTAATGGAGCTTGCAGAACGCTTTCAAATACCCATTATTACCTTTATTGATACCTCCGGCGCATACCCGGGTGTAGAGTCAGAAGAGCGCGGTCAAAGTGAAGCCATTGCACACAACTTAGCGGTCATGTCGCGACTCAAAACGCCAATTATTTCGGTGGTTATTGGTGAAGGCGGCTCTGGTGGCGCATTAGCACTAGCGGTTTGTGACCAATTGATGATTCTTGAATACGCAACGTATTCAGTGATTTCGCCTGAAGGTTGCGCGACTATTTTGTGGAAGACGGCTGAGAAAGCCTCTGATGCCGCAGAAATGATGGCAATGACCTCTACCAAACTTGTCGATTTAGGTTTGGTTGATCAACGTATATTAGAGCCCTTGGGCGGCGCCCATCGGGATATCGATAATATGGCCAGTAGTATTAAATTGGCCATTACCGCAAAGCTCGATATGGTTGAAGCATATTCTGAAGACGAAATGTTAGAAAAACGTTACCAGCGTTATATGTCTTACGGGATCTATAAATAATAAAGTTTGTGGCCGAGCCAGCATGGGTGTTGGCTCAGCTCAAAACTAATGGGTGATCCGTTGATTGAACGCGGCTATATTGAACGCGCTTATGTCGAAGGCGCCTATGTCGAACGTGCTTATAAATGCCAGGTCGAAGACTGTTCGCAACAGCTTCGAGCAGTTTTACTTGAATACCCTTCACTGAACAATATACATGTCGCCTACAGCGGTGGGATGGATTCTCATATTCTGCTGCTCATTGCGCAGCAAGCACTACAACTAATTCAGCTCGATAGCGCGTTTTCTGATCGAACATTGAGTTTGAATGCGGTTCATATCAACCATCAATTACAGCGTGAATCCAATCAATGGCAAGCCCATTGTGAATCTGTGTGCGGCGAGTTGGGTATTGCTTTGGTGTGTGAGTCCATACACGTGGTCACAGGTCAAGGGTTTAGCATCGAAGAGCAAGCGCGAGTTCAACGTTATTCCGTGTTTGAGCATATTCTGGGTGATTCGGGCATATTGCTCATGGCGCACCATTTAGATGACCAAATGGAGACTATGCTCATGCGTTTGTTAAAAGGTGCGGGGGCAACAGGTTTGGCAGGTATCCCGCAGCGCAGGGCTATGGGTTGCTCACTAGTGCTGCGGCCATTGTTGAGCGTAAGCCGTGATCAATTGTTAGGCTTTGCTACCTTGCAAAATTTGAGTTGGATTGAAGACCCAAGCAATGCTTCAGTGAAATATGACCGTAATTATTTACGACACGATGTACTGCCGTTGTTGGAGCAACGCTGGCCAGGCTACCGTAAAACCTGGTCTCGTACAGCGGGGGTGTTCTCTGATTATGCGAACCTTGCGGAGCAAGTTGCACAGCAAGATTATGCTAATGCAAAGGGAGATGAGCTTGGGGCGGCAGGCGCAAGCGTATCGCAACTACAAGTGGCACCATTATTACAACTGGATCGGTTTCGGCAGCAAAATGTGATTCGGCATTGGTTGGGGTTAAACGGCACCAACAAACCCGAACATGGCTGGGTTGAAACCATTATCGACGAAGTGATTGGTGCCGCGGCAGATGCAGCACCATTATTTGAAGTCAGTGTTTGGCAGGTACGGCGCTATAACGGAGCGATCCATTTTTTATTGCGTAGTGAATTTGGCGAGCCATCAAGTTTTGATAGTTCAGTGAATGTTGAGTGGGATTTAAAGCAGCCAATGTGCCTTAACGGCAACGGTATTCTAAATATTGAGAATACGCTCGAAGAGGGTAGCCAAAGATTAACGCTGCCCACAACACAGCGAGTATCGGTGCGATACCGACAAGGCGGTGAGCGTTGCCATCCGTCCGGGCGTTCAGGTTCGCGCACGTTGAAAAAACTGCTCAATGAATACCGAGTAGAGCCTTGGTTGCGCAGCCGGGTTCCGCTTATTTATTATGATGAAGAGTTGGTCGCGGTTGCCAATTATTTTATTTGTGAAGGCTTTGCAGCAGGTGATTTAGAGCCCGGTGTTTTGTTGAATTGGATTGGTGGGCACAAATAGCGCCACAAACCATAGGTTGAGTCAGATTGACTCTCTTTATTCGTTTCATCCTAAGGGCCGATTTGGTAAAATCCCGCATCTGTTCTTGCTGCAGCAAGAATACTTCCTAATTTGCGGGAGGTTGATCAAACTTTCTCTCAAATCTGACTAATTTCAGGTGTTTATGCCCAAGTTTATATTTGTTACTGGCGGTGTGGTTTCTTCCCTCGGGAAAGGGATCACCGCTGCTTCCCTTGCGACTGTGTTGGAGTCCCGAGGGCTGAGCGTTACGATGCTGAAACTCGACCCTTACATTAACGTTGATCCAGGGACAATGAGCCCGTTTCAGCACGGTGAGGTATATGTTACCGAAGACGGTGCAGAAACCGACTTGGACTTAGGGCATTACGAACGTTTTCTACATACCAAAATGAGCCGGTTAAACAACTTTACCACCGGCCGCGTATACGAAACGGTACTGCGTAAAGAGCGCCGCGGTGACTACCTTGGTGGCACAGTCCAGGTGATTCCACACATCACAGACGAAATTAAACGCCGCATTATTGAAGGCGCTGGCAATCACGATGTCGCTTTGGTTGAGATTGGCGGTACGGTTGGTGATATTGAATCCCAACCTTTTCTTGAGGCCATTCGGCAGCTTAAAATTGAGCTTGGCGTTGGTCAAAGCCTGCTCATTCACCTTACCTTGGTGCCATACATTGCCACCGCTGGCGAGACAAAAACCAAACCAACACAGCACTCTGTTAAAGAGTTACGCTCCATCGGCTTACAGCCCGATCTTTTGGTTTGTCGCTCGGATCATAAAATTTCTCAAGAAGCTAAAAAGAAAATTGCACTGTTCACCAACGTCATGGAGCAGGGCGTTGTTTTGCTTGAAGACGCCGATACTATTTATAGAATCCCTCTTAAACTGCACGAGCAAGGTACCGATTCTATGGTGTTGGACCTTCTTAACTTGGAGTGTAAAGAAGCTGATTTATCGATTTGGGAAACCGTTGTTGATGCCCACTTAAACCCCGAAAAAGAAGTGTGTATCGGGATGGTGGGGAAATATATGGAGCTGCTTGAAGCTTATAAATCCCTTATCGAAGCGCTGATACATGCAGGTATTCACAACCGTACACGAGTCAATATTCGTTATATCGACAGTGAAAGCATCACCGATGACAACACCGAAGCCCTTGAAGGGTTAGATGCAATTTTAGTGCCCGGTGGTTTTGGAAAACGAGGCATTGAAGGGAAGATTTCAACGGTACGTTACGCACGTGAAAATAAAATACCTTACCTTGGTATTTGTCTTGGCATGCAAGTCGCGGTTATTGAATACGCACGAAATATATTGGGTTTGGAGACGGCTAATAGCTCTGAGTTTGACCGTAAAACAGCGGACCCAGTCATTGGCTTAATTGAAGAGTGGACTACTGAATCAGGTAAAACCGAAACTCGTTCGGAAGAGTCTGACCTGGGTGGCACCATGCGCTTGGGCGGACAACAATGCCGGTTAACCGCCGATTCCATCATTCAGTCTTTGTATCAGCAAGATATCATTGTAGAGCGCCATCGCCATCGCTATGAGGTCAACAATAACTACCTCGATCAGTTGCAGCAGGCTGGGTTACGAGTTGGTGGTTGGTCTATTGATGATGCGCTTGTTGAAGTGATAGAAGTGCCGGATCACCCTTGGTTTGTAGCCTGCCAGTTTCATCCGGAATTCACCTCGACTCCCCGCGATGGGCACCCATTATTTAACGGTTTTGTGCAAGCTGCTTTGAACCAGAATGACATTACACAACAGGAAAAAACATGAAAATATGTGGTTTTGAAATTGGATTAGACCAGCCTCTTTTTTTAATAGCCGGCCCATGTGTGATCGAGAGTGAACAGTTGGCTTTAGATACCGCCGGTCAGTTGAAAGAGATCACCGCTACGTTAGGTATTCCTTTTATCTACAAGTCTTCTTTTGATAAGGCTAATCGCTCATCACATGAAAGCTTTCGTGGATTGGGTGTTGAAAAAGGCCTAGCCATTTTAGAAAAAGTAAAGAAGCAAATTGGCGTACCTGTATTAACCGATGTACACGAAGACACGCCGTTAAATGAAGTGGCGTCAGTGGTATCGATGATGCAAACCCCAGCATTTTTGTGCCGTCAAACCAATTACATACAAAACGTATGTGCTCAAGGTATTCCGGTTAATATCAAAAAAGGTCAATTTTTAGCACCTTGGGATATGACCCATGTGGTTGAAAAAGGCCGCGCCACCGGCAACGAACATATCACTGTGTGCGACCGTGGTTACACCTTTGGCTACAACAACCTGGTTTCGGATATGCGTTCGTTATCTATCATGCGCGATACCGGTTGCCCAGTTGTATACGATGCCACTCACTCGGTGCAATTGCCCGGTGGGCAGGGCGTCGTATCTGGCGGGCAACGTGAAATGGTACCTGTACTTGCCCGTGCAGCGGTTGCAGCTGGGATTTCTGGCATATTCTTGGAAACCCACCCAAACCCAGATAAAGCATTAAGCGATGGCCCAAATTCTTGGCCATTGGATAAAATGAAGACGTTACTAGAAACATTGTGCGAGCTTGACAGCTGCGTTAAACGTAACCCCTTTATTGAAGACGAATTAGGGTAATTACCCTTGGCAGTATTGTTCAATGTTTTACCCAGCTAAAAACATGTTCGGGTAAAACACTGAAAAAAATGAGTGATTGGAGTAGTTGAAAGTATGTCAAAAATTGTAGCGATTAAAGGCCGAGAAATTCTAGATTCACGTGGTAACCCTACGGTTGAAGCGGATGTGATTCTTGAATCCGGAGCGCAAGGTTCAGCTTGCGCTCCTTCCGGTGCATCTACCGGTTCGCGCGAAGCGCTAGAATTACGCGATAAAGACCCCGCTCGCTATCACGGGAAAGGCGTACTTAAAGCAGTGGCTGCGGTTAATAACGAAATTGCATCCTTGCTTATCGGCCAAGAAGCGCAGCAGCAAGCTGAGCTAGATCGTCAAATGATTGCAACTGATGGCACTGAAAACAAAGCCAATTTGGGCGCAAACGCGATTTTAGCAGTTTCTTTAGCCTTGGCTAAAGCCGTTGCAGCTGACCGGAAAATCCCTTTATATGAGTATATTGGCGAGCTTTACGGTATAGATGGAAAATTCACTATGCCGGTACCGATGATGAATATCATTAACGGTGGTGAACATGCAGATAACAACGTTGATATTCAAGAATTTATGATTCAACCCGTGGGCGTTTCGAGCTTTCGTGAAGCATTACGTTGCGGAGCGGAAGTTTTTCAAGCGCTTAAATCGGTGTTGCAAAAACAGGGTTTAAGCACATCGGTTGGAGACGAAGGTGGTTTTGCACCCAACCTTCCTTCCAACGAAGCAGCGTTGGCTATCATTGAAGAAGCGATTGGTTTAACTGAATATAAACTAGGCACAGACATTACCTTGGCCTTAGATTGTGCGGCATCCGAGTTTTATAAAGATGGTCAATATTGCCTGGCGGGCGAAGGTAAAACATTTTCATCGAATCAGTTTTCAGATTACCTAAAAGAGCTGACCTCACGCTACCCGATTATTTCAATTGAAGATGGTTTAGATGAAGCCGATTGGGCTGGCTGGAAATACCACACTGAAATTATGGGCGACAAAATACAGCTGGTTGGCGATGACTTGTTTGTAACCAATACCAGCATCTTAAAGCAAGGTATTGATCAAGGCGTGGCCAACTCAATTCTGATTAAATTTAATCAGATTGGTAGCCTCACCGAGACGCTTGAAGCGATTAAAATGGCTCAAGATGCCGGTTATACAGCGGTTATTTCACACCGTTCAGGTGAAACTGAAGACACCACCATTGCAGACTTAGCGGTAGCAACAGGGGCTGGCCAAATTAAAACGGGTTCATTGTGTCGTTCAGACCGAGTAGCAAAATATAACCGCTTGCTTCGCATTGAAGAAGAACTTGAAGGCAAAGCGCCATACCGTGGTCGCAGCGAATTTAAACGCGCTTAATTCTTTAAAAAACGTGTTTTTAGCGGAGCGGGTAACTTGTTGAACTGACATGAAATGGTTTCGTTGGGTTCTATTTTTGATGCTGATCGGCCTGCAATATCAATTGTGGGTCGGGCCAGGTAGTGTTGAAGATAACCGCCGACTACAAAATGAAGTGGTTCAGCAACAAAGCCGCGTTGATCAAAAAATCAAACGAAACCAACAGCTTGTGAATGAAGTGTTGGAACTCAAGCAAGGTGCATCTAAAGTAGAGCAGTTTGCTCGTGAAGAGCTAGGGATGATAAAAGAAGGCGAAACCTTTTATCTGTTCACCGGCTCTGAATAGGGTTTGGTTTTGATTGCACACCTTTTAAATACTTTGAATCACACCTATGACATCTAGTATTGCGCCGCGGCTAGTTGCTGTCGTACCGGCTGCTGGCATTGGTAAGCGTATGGGTGCAGCTATTCCCAAGCAGTATCTTCCACTGTGTGGCCGTACAGTTATTGAGCATGCGATTCAGCCTCTGTGCGATCATCCAGAAATTGAGCAGGTGGTGATTTCTATTAGCGAAGATGATCGTTATTGGAACACCTTGCCTATTTCCGCTCACCCAAAAATTCACTTAGTGGCAGGCGGAAAAGAACGCTGCCATTCGGTACTAAACGCGCTTCAATATTTAATAAACATCACTCCTGATGCGTTGGTGCTTGTACACGACGCTGCTAGGCCATGCCTTTCACCCGTTGATTTAAACCGCCTTATTGAAGTTGGTATTCAAGGCGTTAACGGGGCACTGCTTGGTGCTCGGGTAAAAGACACGATGAAGCGGGTAACCGACGGTAATATGGTTTCCAGTACCGTCGACCGGACAAATTTGTGGTGTGCGCAAACCCCACAAATGTTTCCAGTGGCTAAGCTAACCCGTGCTGTGGCAAGCGCCATCGACGAACAAAAATTGGTTACCGATGAGGCTTCCGCTATGGAGTTATTAGGTTGTTACCCGGTGATGGTTGAAGGCAGCGATAGAAATATTAAGGTCACTCAGCCAGAAGACCTTGAGTTAGCAGCGTATTACTTAGAGCGAATGGGATAAGAATGTCGAATACAGCGGCGATGAAAACATGATAAGGGTTGGTCACGGGTATGACGTGCATCGTTTTGCTGAACCCGATGGGCAGCCACAAATGATCGCTTTGGGCGGTGTTCAAGTTCCTTCTGAGTGTGCCATCATTGCGCACTCTGACGGCGATGTAATGATTCACGCGCTGTGCGATGCGCTGCTTGGCGCAGCTGGTTTAGGCGATATTGGACATCACTTCCCAGATACTGACCCAGCCTATAAAGGCATCAGTAGCCGAAAATTACTCCAAGTAGTCATCAAAAAACTCGCTACCCAAGGGTATGCGTTAGGTAATGCAGACTTGACCTTGGTAGCGGAAAAACCCAAGGTAGCTTCCTACATTGAATCCATGCGAACTCAGCTGGCCAAAGATATGGGAGTTAGTTTTCGCGAGGTTAACGTCAAAGCGACCACAACAGAACGGCTTGGATTTGAAGGACGTAGCGAAGGCATTGCGGCACACGCAGTGGTGCTCATTGTTCCACAAACAAGCTAATAGAGGGTGACCATGGAACTATTGATTTCAAATGATGATGGTGTCACAGCACCGGGGTTAAAGGCACTGGCTGATGAATTGCAAAAAATTGCAACCATCACAGTGGTTGCGCCAGACCGAGATCGCAGCGGTGCCAGCAACTCCCTAACCTTAGACCGCCCGCTAAAACCAACCTACCTTGATAACGGCTTCATTAGCTTGCCAGGAACACCGACCGATTGCGTGCATTTGGGCGCCTATTGTTTTGTTGATAATGAACCTCAAAGAGTGGTTTCTGGCATCAATGCCGGGGCTAACTTGGGCGACGACGTGCTGTACTCTGGCACTGTAGCTGCGGCTATGGAGGGGCGTCGGTTATCGCATGCATCGATCGCTGTTTCTCTCGTTCGGTTAGAGCCCAATGACGCCATGCACTACCATACTGCAGCGGTGATTGTACGGCGTTTGTTAGAGCAAGCTAACCCATTGGTACTTGCTCCGAAGACCGTTTTGAACATTAATGTTCCCAACCTCCCGCTTGCTGATATCACCGGCATTGAAATTACTCGGTTGGGGCATCGAAGCCCAGCTGAACAGCCGCATATTGTTGAAGACCCGCGTGGCGCAAAAAGCTATTGGTTGGCTGGTTCTGGCAAAGAAGATGACGGCGGTAGCGGCACTGATTTTTTTGCCGTTAGTCAAAAACGCGTGTCGATTACACCATTGCAATTTGATATGACTCACCATAAAAGCTTCGACAACGTTAGCGCTTGGTTGGATACACACAATTTATTGGACCCCAGCTAGGCGTTTTGTCTGAGCCTTGGTTGGTTAGCATTTACTAAATTATTCTAGAAATTTTATGTTAAATAAGCAGTTTGAAGAGGAGCAGCGTCACGCAGGTATTGGCATGACCTCTGCACGAACCCGAGATCGTCTGATCGAACGCCTAAAGCAGCAAGGTATTACCAGTATTGCCACGCTCGAGGCGATACGAAATACGCCAAGGCACCTGTTTATTGAAGAGGCAATGGCGCATAAAGCCTATGAAGATACTGCGCTGCCCATAGGGTTTGACCAAACCATTTCCCAGCCCTACACCGTGGCTCGAATGACGGAGCTATTGCTCGAAGCGGGGCCGTTAAAAACAGTATTAGAAGTGGGTACTGGCTCGGGCTATCAAACCGCTGTTCTTGCGCAATTGGTAAATCGTATTTTCAGCGTTGAACGAATCGGTGCGTTGCATCGCCGAGCTGCGTTGTTATTGGATCAACTCAAATTACACAACGTTAGCCTGCGCCATACCGATGGAAATGGCGGCTGGCCAACGTCTATGAAATTTGATGCCATCATCGTTACCGCTGCATCTACGACATTACCCAAATCGCTCACCAACCAACTTGCCAAGAACGGCCGTTTGGTCATTCCTGTGGAGCAAGAAGGCGAGCAAGCATTGTGCCTTGTTCAGCGAACTGAGTCAGGGTTTACCCAGGAGCTTATTGAACCTGCTCATTTTGTTCCCATGCTGCGTGGGGTGATTGAATGAGCGCTTCCCGGACGAATAAAGAACGGGTTGTCCTTTATTTAAAAGGAATGGCGATGGGGGCAGCGGATGTTGTCCCGGGTGTTTCTGGCGGAACCATTGCCTTAATTACCGGCATTTACCGTGAATTGCTTGAATCGATCAGTAACATTGGATTGGCCCCATTAAAACTTCTATTTAGTGAGGGCTTTGGCGCAGCCTGGCGGCACATTAACGGTTGGTTTCTCTTGGTTCTGTTTAGTGGCATGGTCACCAGTGCAGCACTATTATCACATGTTATTTTATTTGCTTTAAATCATTACCCAATACCAGTTTGGTCCTTTTTCTTCGGGTTGATCATAGCTTCTTCATTGCGCCTTGGCGCTACCATTACCCAGTGGCGCTCTGTGTTTGTCTACATGCTCTTTGGTGTGCTGGCAGGGTACTTGTTAACTGATATCGCGCCCGTCGATGTTGAATTCAGTTATGGATATTTGTTCGTTTCAGGAGCAATAGCCATTTGCGCAATGATACTGCCTGGGATTTCTGGGAGCTTTATACTCCTGATGCTGGGTATGTATATGAATGTGCTCGCGGCGATCAAAGGCTTTGATATACCTGTGATTTTAGTTTTTTGTTGCGGGTGTTTGGTGGGGTTGTTGGCCTTTTCGAAGTTGCTAACGTGGCTACTGCACCGTGCTCACGACATTACCATGGCTTTGCTATTAGGCATTATGTTGGGTTCTTTGAACCGAATTTGGCCCTGGAAAGAAGTGCTGGCGTACCAAATTAAGTCGAATGGCGAGCAGATTGCGATTGTTCACCGTAATTTGATGCCATCAACCTTTGGTGAAATTACGGGTAATGAGCCAGAACTCATATTGGCAGTAGTGATGATGGTGGTAGGTTTGATGATTGTATTTATGCCAGAGTTGTTGATCAGGAAGAACCCGAAAACATAGCATGACCGCTAAACTGCAGGGCACATATTACCGGCTGTTGTCACAACCATTAGCGCGATGTTCATCGTCCAGCATGGTGGTATGGGTGTTGTTTTCTTTAATGTTGCAAGCCTGTGCTACGCCGCTTAAATCTCACTACGACCAGCGGATGCCTCTTGTTACGCGGGGTTATCACATCGTCAAAGAAGGCGATACGATCTTTCAAATTGCCTGGCGCTATGGCTGGGATTATAAAGAGCTGGCGAGCGCGAACGGACTTAAAAAACCTTATGTAATTTTTCCAAATCAAAGAATCAAATTGTATTTAGCGAAGAAGGCATTTACAGGGCGTTCCGCAAGCCGTAACTCCAATCAAAATTTCCCTACAAAAAAGAAACAGCTAAAGAGTGCGACTGGGCGATCCACCGCTATAGTCTCTAAAAACCAATCCAAAAATAAGTGGCTATGGCCGGTTAAAGGTACGGTTTTATCAGGTTTTAAACGTAACAGTCCGCTGCATCAGGGCCTTAAAATTGGTCTTCCAAAAGGCTCAACGGTTGTAGCTGCGGCGGCGGGTAGTGTTGTGTATGTTGGTGCGGGTATCCGGGGGTTAGAGAAATTAATTATTGTCGAGCATTCGAATGGCTTTTTGAGTGCTTACGCGCATAATCGGAAAATATTTAAAAAAGAAGGCGAAACAGTTAAAGCTGGCGAGAAAATTGCCGAAACAGGTAGTAACGAAAGTGGAAAAGCTATGCTGCATTTTGAGATTAGGCGTAAAGGGGTCTCGGTAGATCCGAAAAAATATCTCCCTTAAGTGGCAACATAGAGCGATCAAACCGACTTCAAGCGGCATCGTCGAATAGCCACAACCTGATTTAGGCACTTAACTTGTAGAGTCAGTCGGTTAGCTTGACAAGCTAGCGCAAGATCACAACAATAGAACTTAGTTTACTTGATTAAATCGATGATATATCCGTCGAAAAAAATGGTGTAGTGGTATGCGAGAATTGGTAGGTGATGCGTCAGACGCTTCTGATAGCGAAAAGTCAGGTAGTGAGCGTAGAACAGTTGATCGGCGTAAGAAACAAGACCGCCGCACTCCTGAAGGGGATGGCTTTCAAAAAACGCTAGATGCCACTCAAATATACTTGGGTGAAATTGGCTTTTCGCCGCTGCTATCCGCTAAGGAGGAAGTGTTTCTCTCTAGGCGCTCTATTTGTGGTGAAGCCAAAGCCCGCGATCATATGATCGTGAGTAATTTGCGTTTAGTCGTAAAGATTTCGAGAAAATACATCAACCGCGGTTTGACGTTGCTTGATGTCATCGAAGAAGGAAATCTTGGCTTGATTCGCGCGGTTGAAAAGTTTGACCCTGAACGGGGGTTTCGTTTTTCTACCTACGCTACCTGGTGGATTCGACAAACTATTGAGCGGGCGATAATGAATCAAACCCGTACCATTAGGTTACCGATTCATGTTGTAAAAGAGCTAAACGTTTATTTGCGCGCTGCGCGTGAGCTAACTCAAAAACTAGATCATGATCCAACTCCCGAAGATATTGCCAACCTGTTAGATAAGCCGGTTGAAGAAGTATCTAAGATGCTGAAACTCAATGAGCGAGTGGCATCGGTTGATGGCATGATCTCATCAGAATCAGATAAAACGTTGTTAGAAACAGTTGCTGATGATAATCAAATTGATCCTGCGGAAATGTTGCAAGACAGCAATTTGAAAAGCAGCATCGATAGCTGGTTAGACGAGTTGTCCGAGAAGCAGCGCGAGGTTATCTCTCGTCGCTTTGGTCTTAGAGGGCACGATATGAGTACTCTAGAAGATGTAGGCAGCGAGATTGGCTTAACCCGAGAACGGGTTCGCCAAATTCAAGTCGAAGCTCTGCGTCGCATGAAAGAGATTATTGAGCAGCAAGGGCTTTCCAGCGAGCTAGTATTTGCCTAGTTGGCAGTTAGCTCGTAATTAATTGGTCATTAAAAAGCGGGCATAAAAAAAGGCGGTTCAAACCGCCTTTTTTTATGCCCGCTTTTTAATGCGGTTCAAACTGGATGCTTATGACGCTATTTCGCGCTCTAGATGTTTGAGCTTATCAGGAACGCCATCCCATTCAGCCGCGTCATCTGGTGCTGGCTTCATTTCAGTGATGTTTGGCCAGATCTCTGCGAGCTCTTCATTGATCTCGAAGAACTGTACTTGATCTGCGGGAACCTCATCGTCTGCAAAGATGGCTTCTGCAGGGCATTCAGGAATACATAGTCCGCAATCGATACATTCGTCTGGGTGAATTACCAAAAAATTGGGGCCTTCGTAAAAGCAGTCAACGGGACATACTTCAACACAGTCAGTATATTTGCACTTGATGCAATTGTCGGTGACGATAAAGGTCATTCGTTACTCCAGTTACTAATCGAGACCTCTGTTTGTCATTTGATGCAGAGAGTCGGGCAATTTCAGCGGGGCAGTTTAACAAATTTGAGCGTGACTGAAATCAGTTATGTGCTCTGATTTCGCGATTAAGGTAATTTTTTTGCCTCGCTGAGCAGTATTATCGCCTCCATCGGCGTGATTTCGTTGATATCGATGGCATCAAGCCATTCTCGAAGAGCAGAATCTGGTTGTTCGCTAAACAGTTCTTGTTGCTGTGGGGCAACTGAAATTGATGCCCCAGATACACTTTCTTGCTCCAGTTGCTGTAATTTTGTTCGTGCTAGGCCAATAACCTTACTCGGAATGCCGGCAAGCCGTGCGACTTCTAATCCGTAACTTTGATTCGCTGCGCCATCTTCAACCGCGTGTAAAAATACAATCTGGTTTGCGTATTCAACGGCCTTTACATGTACATTCACGACGCATGGGATTTCTTCTTCAAGACTTGTGAGTTCAAAATAGTGAGTCGCAAACAGTGTGTATGCTTGGATCTTCTCGGCTAAATAGCGCGCGCAGGCCCAGGCAAGTGACAGGCCGTCGAAGGTGCTGGTTCCGCGGCCAACTTCATCCATCAGGACTAAACTTCTTTGGGTCGCATTGTGGATGATATTCGCCGTTTCAGTCATTTCTACCATGAAGGTAGAACGGCCGCCAGCGAGGTCATCTGAAGAGCCAATACGCGTAAAGATACGGTCGACAATCCCAATGGTTGCGCTACCCGCTGGGACAAAACTGCCAATGTGTGCAAGTAACACGATCAGAGCGTTTTGGCGCATATAGGTGGATTTACCGCCCATGTTCGGCCCCGTTATCACTAGCATTTTTCGTTCTGAGTTGAACTGAAGGTCGTTTGCTACGAAAGGTTTATCGAGCATTTGCTCGACGACTAAGTGGCGTCCGCCTTTAATTTCTATGCCGGGTGTGTCGGTGAGTTGAGGTTGAATTAAATTGAGTGTTATTGATCGTTCAGCCAATGTGGAGAGCAGGTCGATTTCTGATATTGCACGAATAGAGTTTTGCAATTCAGTGAGCTGTTCATTGAGTTGCTCGAGTAGTCGTTCGTACACCTGTTTTTCTCGGGCTAACGATTTGCTGCGGCTACTCAGTACTTTGTCTTCAAACTCTTTAAGCTCAGGTGTGATGTAACGTTCGACATTTTTTAGCGTCTGTTTTCGAACATAATGCACGGGCGCTTGGTCGGCATTTAAGCGACTGATCTCAATATAAAATCCGTGGACTCGGTTGTAGTTTACTTTGAGCGTTTTTATGCCGGTTTGCTGCTTTTCTCGTTCTTCGAGGTTTATTAAAAATTGGTCGGCGTTGCGGCTGATGTTTCGTAGTTCGTCGAGATCATCGTCAAAACCATCGGCGATGACACCACCATCTCGAATTAGAACCGGTGGGTTCTCAATCAGAGCTCGGTTCAGTAGCTCAGTAAGCGCTGGGAACTCTGAAGCTTGATTAAGTAATTCGCGAAGTTGAGGTGATTCGACCACCGTTAGTTTTTTTTGTAATTCAGGTAACTGCGAAAGCCCATGCTGTAAGCGTACTAAGTCTCGCGGCCGCGCTGACCGTAGCCCTAGTCGCGCGATAATGCGCTCGAGATCACCTACTTGTTTGAGTATTTCCGAAACGGTTTCATATAAGTAGCCATCTACCAGCGTTGAAATGCTGCGTTGGCGTGACTGCAATGTATCGAGGTCGCATATTGGGTGGTTAAGCCAGCGGCCAAGCATACGGCTTCCCATGGATGTTGCGGTGTGGTCGATCACTGAAAGCAGGGTATTGCTGCGACCACCGGAAAGGTTTTGGTCCAACTCTAAGTTGCGACGGCTGGCGGCATCCAGGTGTACGTAATCGGCTGAGTGTAAGCAGCTAATGCGGTTGATATGGGGTAGGGCGGTCTGTTGCGTGAGTTTTGCGTATTCAAGCAAGCAGCCCGCAGCGCCAATTCCGGCGGCGAGGTTTTCGCAGCCGAAACCTTCTAATGATTTCGACTGAAACTGACTGCACAGATTGTCGTAACCGCTTTGCTGGTCAAATTCCCATTCAGGACGCTGCTTGTGAATGGCAAGCCAGCGTGCGGGTAGTTCGATAGGTAAGGATTCAGGAATTAGCAGCTCAGCAGGTTTGAGGCGTTCAAGTTCGGCCAGTAAACTGTCAAGGTCTTTAGGCTCGGAAACCACAAATTGACCGCTGCTGATATCAAGCACTGAAAGCCCAATGGTCTTGGTGGTACCGCAGACCGCCGCTAGGAAGTTGTCACGGCTTTCATCCAAGAATGCCTCATCGGTTACCGTGCCAGGGGTTACGATGCGCATTACTTTCCTTTCGACGGGGCCTTTTGATGTAGCAGGGTCGCCTATTTGTTCGCAAATGGCTATCGACTGACCACGGCGAATCAGCCGTGCCAGATAGTTTTCAGCGGCGTGATGAGGTAACCCGGCCATCGGAATAGGTTTGCCTCCTGAATTCCCACGGCTTGTCAGCGTGATATCCAGTAATGCAGCGGCTTGTTTTGCATCGTCGTAGAACAGCTCATAAAAGTCGCCCATGCGGTAAAACACGAGTTTATCCGGATGGTCTGCCTTAATTCGAAGGTATTGTTGCATCATTGGAGTGTGGGTAGTTGGTACAGTCATAGCGAATCAGAAATGCTCGTAAATCAAATAGATTGATTTTACGTGATTTGGGCTAGGCAGATAAACTATTGAATGGGATTTCTGGTATTCTATTTTTTAATCTGAGGCCAAACCAGCGACATTTGGAGTTATCAAAAGGGACTATGAAAAACCTCGACCTTCAATCACTGGTTGTAAATCTGGGGCATTCGCTTAAATCTAAGAATGTTCGAATGGTAACGGCGGAATCCTGCACTGGCGGAGGGCTAGCGGAGGTTTGCACCTCTGTTTCTGGCTCCTCTGATTGGTTTGAATGCGGATTTGTGACCTATTCAAATCAGTCGAAACAAAACTTACTGGGTATTCCCGAGTTTGTTATCGACGGGTCTGGCGCAGTTAGCGAAGCAGTGGCGCGCGCAATGGCCGAAGGAGCGCTTAAAAAAACCGGCGCACAGCTAGCGGTTTCAATTACTGGTGTTGCTGGGCCAGGTGGCGGTACGTTAGAAAAACCAGTTGGAACCGTTTGGTTTGGTTGGGCCGTAGAAGGGGAGAAAACCCAGACCCGGCGTTACCGCTTTCGCGGTGACCGGAATCAAATTCGGGCGCAAGCGTTGGAGCAGGCTTTGGTGGGTTTATTAGCAGTTTGTGATGGTTGAACATCTATTGATGATGGTTGGCTTTTTTGGATGGAAATTTTAAGTACATAATTTGGGTTAAATAGATGGACGACAACAAGAAAAAAGCACTACAAGCAGCACTTTCTCAAATTGATAAGCAGTTTGGTAAAGGCGCGGTCATGCGATTGGGCGATACCGAAATTAAACGTATCCCTTCAATTTCGACAGGCTCGATTGGGTTAGATATTGCCCTTGGAATAGGCGGCTTGCCCCGCGGACGAGTCGTAGAAATTTATGGGCCAGAATCTTCAGGTAAAACAACACTGACGTTGGAAGTGATTGCTCAGTGCCAAATGGCCGGTGGAACGGCTGCGTTTGTAGACGCTGAGCACGCGCTTGACCCTTCTTACGCGCAAAAAATTGGTGTGAACATTGACGATTTATTAGTCTCTCAGCCAGACACAGGTGAACAAGCACTAGAAATTACCGATATGTTGGTACGTTCGGGTGCGGTTGATCTTGTGGTTATTGACTCGGTGGCTGCGTTAACACCGAAGGCCGAGATCGATGGCGAAATGGGTGATCACCATGTTGGCTTGCAGGCACGTTTAATGTCACAAGCACTGCGTAAAATTACCGGTAATATCAGTCGTTCAAACTGTATGGTGATTTTCATTAACCAAATTCGGATGAAGATTGGTGTGATGTTTGGTAGCCCAGAAACAACCACCGGCGGTAATGCACTGAAGTTTTATGCGTCCGTGCGTCTAGATATCCGGCGTATTGGCGCAGTTAAGCAGGGCGATGAAATTATCGGTAATGAAACCCGCGTAAAGGTTGTGAAAAACAAAGTTTCACCACCGTTTAAGCAGGCTGAATTCCAAATTTTGTACGGTAAAGGGATTAACCAATTGGGCGAACTTATCGACCTTGGTGTTAAGCATGAAATGGTTGAAAAAGCCGGAGCCTGGTATAGCTACGGTAGTGACCGAATAGGCCAAGGTAAAGCCAATTCAACGAAATTCTTAATTGAAAACCCTGAAATAGCCAGTGAGCTAATGGGCCGGATTCGCGCGTTGTTGCTGCCGGATTCTGAAGATGCAAAATTGCTTGATAGCATTGAAGCAGAATCTTAAGTAACGCTTGATAGCGCGCTGAAAGCTGTTTCAGCGCGCAATATAATTCCCGCTAGATTTTAGGGTTTGAAAAACCCTCGTAATGTTTCAATGCGTTCGCGGTTTACTCCCATATCTGAATGCCCTAATCGAGATGCTGAGCGCAGATCAATTATCTTCTCTTCGTTATTAAAATAAAACTCTACGTCGTCCACATAACGCATGATTTGGCTGGTAAACTCGGCGTGAATATAGCGTTCGCTGTTGGTGATGATTTTACTTCCTGGTATTTGCTCGATGCTCTTCACAAGTTGGGCATGAGCCGCGGCTAACTCACCGGAATAGGTGAGTGGATCAATTTGATGTTCATCATCATATAGATGACTGACGACGCAATTTGGTTTATCGGGGCAGGCAGGTAATTTTTCATTGATGACCCCCAGCGTATCTGGAATAGTTCCGCTACATCCACTTAGAAACATCGCAGTTGCGAGTAAAATAGTAGCGGTTAGTGGGTTCAACCCATGTAGATGGCGCATAAATTATCCTGTAAGTGTTGTTGAAAATGGAATAGGCGAGTTAATGACGATACTGGTTTCGCAGTTGAATATATATCCGATCAAATCCGCAGGTCAAATATCACTTGAAAGCAGCGCAATGGATCGTTTTGGTTTGAGTAACGATCGGCGTTGGATGATTGTTGATTTGAGTGGGAAATTCATCACACAAAGGCAGACCCCCGCGATAGCTCTTATTGGCGTTCAGCTGATGGGTGTTTCATTGGAATTGAGTGCGCCGTCTATGCCCTCAATTGATGTGCCCTTTAAGAATGGTTCTAGCGTAGCCATGCAGGTAACGGTATGGTCAGATCAATGTGAGGCAGAAGATATGGGCGATGAAGCCGCTCATTGGCTCAGCCAATATTTGAACGTGCCGTGCCGGCTGGTATTTATGCCGGAAAGCACTCGACGGTCCATCGATGCGGATTACAGCGGCGTTTCCGATACGGTTTCTTTTGCCGACGGCTTCCCGATATTACTGATTTCAGAAGCTTCACTTGCTGAACTCAGTACGCGACTAAAACGTCCGGTTTCGATGAGCCGTTTCAGGCCTAATATTGTGATTTCAGGTTGTGATGCTTTTGCCGAAGATGGTTGGAAGTCGATTCGCATCAATGAGGTTGAGTTCAGTGTAGCTAAAGCATGCGCGCGGTGTTCGATGCCGACGATTGACCAAAATACTGCCGAAATAGACCGTGAAATCATGACAGGTTTGGCTGAATTTAGACGCGCAAAAGATAAGCAAATTTACCTTGGTCAGAATTTAATTAACCAGGGTGAAGGCACCATTCATGTGGGGGATGAAGTGTTGATTTCGGATTAATACAGGACGTTAGAAGAGTTCGATTTCATCATCTGTATCGTCATCATCTTCGGGTTTGTTATCAAAATGATGTTGGTAAATTTCTAATGCTTCGTCGATGGTAGCGCCCATCATAATGTGTTCAAACATGATGCGCTCTTCTTCCATGCTGTGATTGCTTTTGATTTCTTCTTGTAAACCTTTCCATGCCGATGGGTTGTACAGTTGAGCAGGGTCTTCTATCAAGTTCCCTAAGTTAACCAAACTATCCGCTACGTGTTCTAAGCGCTGGTTGAGGCGATCATTGGATTGAAGCGATATGACGCTTTGTTGAATCTGCCGCTCGATTTGTTCGAATTCATCGCTGCTGTGATTGTCTTGTAGGTATGCGGACCGTATTTTTTGAAGGTTGGAGGAGATCTCCGTTACCGCGGTGCTCAACCGTATGGCTGACTCGTTACTTTCCGTCATAGACGCCTTTATTTGCACGACCGCCAATGCGACCATCGTTAGCGTTTCTCTAACTTGACTCCAGTCTAAGTCTGGGTGTTCGGAAGTGGATGCCTTCATTTCAATAACTAATAACCCTGTTGGCTAATTGTGACCGCTTGTGCGGAGAAATCAGTGTCAGTATGTATCGTCAAATGCGGTTGACTGGCCCGCATACAGGAAGACTAGCTGAGGCAATTGGTTTTGCCAGTGAGTTAGGGGATTATAACAATAGCTGTTACTCGCTTCTAACTCTTACGGCCAAAATATCGCAACTGGCGCCATGTAGCACAGCGTTTGCGGTAGAGCCAAGAAGCAGCGCAAAGCCATGCCGGCCGTGACTACCAATAACGACCAGGTCTACTTTTTGTTTTTTGGAGAGTTTGTGTATTTCAACTTCTGGGCGGCCATAAACGATATGTTGTTGCTCTTCAGGAATGCCCATGCTTTCTGCAAGTGCAGTTAGCTTTAGTTTTGCCTGCTGCTCAATCTCTTCTTGAATGCTGGTTAAATCCATCGGGATATCGCCACCATATGCATAACTAAGTGGTTCGATAGCATGAACGAGACTGAGTTTAGTGATCTCAGAATCTGCAATTTCTGCGGCTCTAGCGATGACTTGCTTGCCTTCGTCGGTTAAATCAACCGCAATTAATATGTGATGGTATTTTCCCATATTCCTAACTCCCGTTAGCAAATTTGAAATAGATGAATAAACTAAAAACTATTCTGTCTAATAACTATGATAGTTGAATGTACTGTTTTTGTTATAGCGGACACAAGTCATATGTAACCAAAATTTGGTTTTAGTGTCTTTTTTATAACGAATGTTGCTTGCGCTTTGAGAGGTGAATTAGTGTATTTGAAGGAGGCTTCTCTTGCTCTAACCTATAGAAGTTCAGGGTTGTGGACAGAATAATAGAGACAAAAAAAGCTTGTATTGTGAGAAATAAAGTCAATATTCACGAATTTTGTGCGCTACATAAGCTTGACCGCAACAGCGGTTCGCTATATATATGTCGACCTTTTTTCATATTTTAAGTACAGATTGCGCGAACCAACTGGGTTCTGCATGGGCGGGAAAATACCCGGCAACTCAATAATTTTTAGGAATTTTTTAAGCAAGCATGACCAAGTCACTAGTTATCGTCGAGTCACCGGCAAAAGCCAAAACGATCAATAAATACCTAGGGAAAGACTTTATTGTTAAATCTAGCGTAGGGCATATCCGCGATCTTCCAACCAGTGGAAGTGCAAAGCCGGTAGACCCTAAAGCGCGTGCTGCAGAAGCCGCCAAAACACGCAAGATGACCGATAAGAAGAAAGTGAGCTATAAAAAACAGAAAGCCCAAGCTCAGCTTATTAAGCGAATGGGAATAGACCCTGACAATGATTGGGCTGCCCAATACCAGGTATTACCCGGCAAAGAAAAAGTGGTTTCTGATCTGCAATTAGCTGCCAGTAAGGTAGATGCAATCTATCTCGCGACTGATTTGGATAGAGAGGGAGAAGCTATCGCCTGGCATTTGCGTGAAGAAATCGGTGGTGATTTAAGCCAATACAAACGTGTGGTTTTTAATGAAATTACCGAAAAAGCGGTTAAAGCTGCTTTCGAAAAACCGGTTGAGCTGAATATCGACCGAGTCAATGCGCAACAAGCCCGTCGGTTTTTAGATCGTGTGGTTGGGTTTATGGTCTCGCCATTGTTGTGGGCTAAAGTTGCACGCGGGTTGTCTGCAGGGCGCGTACAGTCTGTCTCAGTGAAATTGCTGGTCGAGCGCGAGTGCGAAATACGAGCCTTTGTACCCGAAGAATATTGGGACCTGTTTGCAGATCTTGCAACGCAAACCCCCGAGATGTGCCGATTCCAAGTAGGGAAATATAAAGGTTCTGCCTACAAACCAGTCAATGAAGAACAGATTCAAGAGGCGTTGGAACACCTTCGTGGTGAGCAATACAAAATCACTGCACGAGACGACCGGAAAACCCAGTCACGGCCTTCCGCACCTTATATAACCTCTACGCTTCAACAAGCTGCCAGTACGCGCTTGGGCTTTGGGGTTAAGAAAACCATGACGCTGGCTCAAAAACTGTATGAAGCGGGGCATATCACCTATATGCGAACCGATTCAACAAGCTTGAGTGCCGACGCCGTAGCCAGTTGCCGCGATTACATTGTTGAAAACTTCAGCAAGGCTTACCTGCCAACCGAGCCGATTAGCTATTCCAGCAAAAAAGGCGCTCAGGAAGCTCACGAAGCGATTCGTCCATCAAACGTTAGCGCCACACCCACGCGCATAACCGGCCTTGAGCGTGATGTTGAGCGTCTGTACACATTGATTTGGAATCAATTTGTAGCATGCCAAATGACACCTGCAGAGTTCACCAATACAACCGTTGCAGTAACTGCCGGTGATTACGAACTCAAAGCGAAGGGTCGTATCATCCGTTTTGATGGCTACTTACGAGTGCAAGCAGCAAAAGCGAATGACAAAGATGTCATCCTGCCAGACATGAAAGTTGGCGATCTGCTAAATTTGAATCAATTGGAACCTAAACAACACTTCACCAAACCGCCGCCTCGATTTTCTGAAGCTGGCCTGGTTAAAGAGCTAGAAAAACAAGGTATTGGTAGGCCATCAACCTACGCCGCTATTATTTCTACGATCCAAGATCGCGGTTATGTAAGCCTGAAAAATAAACGTTTTCATGCAGAAAAAATGGGCGACATCATTACCGATCGCCTGTCTGAGAGCTTCAGCGAACTGATGGATTATGGCTTTACCGCCAACTTGGAAAAGTCTCTTGATGGTATTGCCGAAGGTAAGCAAAACTGGAAGGACGTGCTGAACGACTTTTACCGTGACTTTAGCGCGCAACTGCAAGAAGCATCGGAAGCTGAAGGCGGTATGCGGCCTAACGTACCGGTTGAAACAGATATTGCGTGCCCAACCTGCGAACGCAACATGCAAATTCGAACCGCCAGCACTGGCGTGTTCCTGGGGTGTTCTGGTTATGCGTTGCCACCTAAAGAGCGATGCAAGCAAACGATCAACCTTACTGAAGGTGAAGAAGCCATTGCCGAAGGCGAGGACGACGAAGCAGAATCGCGCTTATTGATTTCTAAGCACAGGTGCGAATTTTGTAACAGTGCGATGGATCAATATTTGATTGATGAAAATCGTAAATTGCATGTCTGTGGCAACAGCCCTGACTGCTTAGGTTACGAAGTTGAAACCGGACTGTTCAAAATTAAAGGTTATGACGGGCCAATTATTGAGTGCGATAAATGCACGCAAGATATGGAGCTACGAACCGGTCGGTTCGGGAAATACTTCGGTTGCACAAACGATAATTGCAAAAATACCCGTAAGTTACTTCGAAGCGGTGAAGCGGCTCCACCAAAAATGGACCCCATCGATATGCCAGATCTAGCCTGTGTAAAGGTTGAAGATCATTACGTGTTGCGCGATGGTGCATCCGGTATGTTTTTAGCGGCTAGTAAGTTCCCGAAAAACCGAGAAACGCGCGCGCCTTGCGTTGACGAAGTTTTACCAGTGAAAGACCAACTTGATGTGAAGTACACGTTTTTGTTGTCCGCACCATTGAAAGATCCAGACGGAAATCGTTCTATTATTCGCTTCAGCCGTAAGTCGAAAGAACAGTACGTAATGACTGAGGTTGACAGTAAAGCAACCGGTTGGCGCGCATTTTTTAGGGATAACAAATGGGTCGAAGAGCTAGCGAAGAAGCCAAAACCAAAAGCAGCGGGTCAATCAAAAGCAAAGGCGAAACCCAAAGCAAAGACTAAAACGAAATGAGAGAAGCATTATCTTTCCTGTCTCGCGTTGAGTTTTTCTTTCTGTGAGCTATCGATACAACCCTTTGGTTGGTCAGCGCCTTGGACATGCACGTTTTTTTCAGTCTCTGTATGAAGCAGCACAGACTACGCATTCTAATGATGGATTTGCACAACATGCTGCGCTGCAAGAGGCTATTGTTTTTGAGCTGGTAAATACACTCCGAGCTTTTCTGAGTGAAATCGCCGATAACTACGGCATTGACCCTAATTATTGCGAAGCGTCACTGCTTTCATCGGCGCTCAAACAACAGGGTATTATTTCGCCCGAGGTCGATGAGATATTGCTATCAACAACCAACGACGGGTGGATAGCTGCCTTGCTTTCCGAGCATCAAGTCAACTGCAACGGCCATCAAAGTGTTTCAATTGTTACTCACGAACCAGCGCCACTGCGCTTTATCAGTGATTCGATACCGATAAACAAGCCGCCAAAAACTAGCTCTAAACTGTGGTTGGCTGAGCTTTCAGACTTGATAGACCGGCACCGCGACGGTTTGGTCGAATGGTAACGGGTTCCTATCCCGCCGACCCCCGCCAAGTTCCTTCTCATTTTTCTATTTACCCGCACCAAAATTTTTAAATCCGATCGGTAGTTCATAATATGGTTATAACCAACCTGCAGTATGGTTGGATGTCTATATATGCTTTGGTATACTCCGCTGAGGTTTTTCAGTATTGACGACCTCTCGATCGAGAGGCAGGTAAAGTTGATGAGTACATCCGTTTACGAAATTGTAGAACTTGGGGATGGTGAAGTCGCTCTTAAGAGGACTGATAAGGGGGGAGATCCAATGGTGATAAAAATTCAGTTTTCCAAGCCCCTTATGAGTGTTCTTGAAGGTGCGTATCCTATAGTGGCAAAAGAAATGATGCAGAAAGGCATTAAAATGATCGGTGATATCGTAGGGGAAAACCCCGAGTCGGCAGACGGAAAAAACGCCGTTATCCACTAGAAAGACCCACTGAAGTGTAGTTGTTCCACCCGTTGCGTTAATTCTAACGCGACATACGTCGGCGTGAGTTGGCTGATTTACCTAAATAAAGTTATTTTTCATCTGTTTTAGCACCCGCTAATCGGCATGTCGTCGTTAATAGCGTTACAGATGAATTCCCTGCTATCAAAAGCTTGTTTCTATTCGCTCCAGTGAAAAACCTAGTCTATTTCGAGCGCAACTTCTGTGATGTACGTATGATTCTGGTTGGTTTGCGCATTTCATTCTATACTTCCTGTGGGGTGTAATACCCGTAAGCCGGTTGTGAATATAGAGAGTTAACGTGCGCATAGTTTTAAAGATACAATCACTAATACTGTTATACATCGTGATGAGTAGTGCTCCACTACTAGCCGATGCTCAACAACGAGGGCTTCAAATAGCAACGGAAGCGGATAAGCGCAATGATGGGTTTGTTGATAACCGCGCGAATTTAGCGATGACCCTAAGAAACAAGAAAGGTAAATCCAATACTCGTTTATTGAGAGTTCGTACTTTAGAAGGTTTAAAGGGCAGCGCCAATGGCGACAAGTCATTGATGATTTTTGACAGCCCGCGTGATCAAAAAGGCTCAGCTCTTCTAACTTATTCCTATAAAACTAAACCAGATGATCAATGGATATATTTACCTGCCGCAAAACGGGTAAAGCGAATTGCGTCTAGAAATAAATCAGGGCCATTCGTTGGAAGCGAATTTGCATACGAAGACTTTAACTTCCCTGAGGTTGAAAAATACGGTTACAAATACTTACGTGATGAAGAGTATTTGGGGCGAGATTGCTATGTTGTCGAACGAGACCCAGTTGATAAATATTCAGGGTATCGACGCCAACATGTTTGGCTGGATAAGACGGAATACCGTATTTGGAAAATCGATTTTTACGATCGCAAAAATAGTTTGTTGAAAACACTTAAAGTGAGTGACTACGAGCTCTATTTAGGGGCTTTTTGGCGAGCGAGTACTCAGTTGATGAACAATCACCAAACAGGAAAGAGTACTGAGCTTAGGTTTACAGACTTTGAGTTTAAAACGGGGCTGAAGGAGATTGATTTTAGTGTCAACCGCCTTAAACGTGCTCGGTGAGTATGATTGATGAAATATCATGATAATAATAACAGTACGGATAAGAGAAAAGTTTTGAATCGTTATCTTAAAATTGGCTTGCTTTTAGCCGCTTCTATTTCGCTGCCATCGGCTGTGAACGGGTCACAATGGTCTGCTGAAGTTGGTTACGAATCTCGTATTTACCAACATTCTGGCCCTCAAGGACAAGCAAAAATACACCCATCTCTACGCTTTGAAGGTGAATATTACAAAGGCTGGAAAGACGGCCTTGAGAGCTTCACATTCAGCCCGATTTTGGTTGTAGACGTGCAGGATGGTGAACGAAGCCATTTTGATATTCGTGAGTTTTCGTGGGTTCATGTCGACGACGGATGGGAGCTGCGTGGCGGAATACGAACCGTATTTTGGGGCGTTATGGAAACACGTCATTTGGTAGATATCATTAACCAAACTGATCAAGTGATGAACCTCGACGGCGAAGATAAACTAGGTCAACCGATGATTAATTTATCGATAGACCAAAGCTGGGGAACGCTAGACTTTTACCTGATGAGCTTTTTTCGGGACAGAACCTTTATAGGTCCCGATGGCCGCCTAAGAGGCCCCTTGGTCGTTGATGTCGATAACCCTAAATTTGAGTCGTCAAACAAGCGTAGCCGAATAGAAGGGGCTGTTCGTTGGCACCAATATTTTGGTGACTTCGATATAGCACTATCACATTTTTCTGGTATTGGTCGAGCGCCAACTTTTGAGTTGGCCGGCAGTGTAGTTGGCGTCACATTTGTCCCTAACGGATTGGTGACCCCGGTGTATGCGGTGGTAGATCAAACCGGTATTGAAATGCAGTATATGTATGAGGGTTGGGCTTTTAAACTAGAGGCGATCAGTCACTACGGCCATGCAGGACGATACAGCGCAACTGCTTTTGGCTTTGAGTTTACCCAAAGCGGACTCTACGACACCCGCCTTGATCTTGGTTGGGTGGTTGAATATTCTTACGATGGCCGCGACGAAAGCGCACCCGTTGGCGTACCCGAGCATGACCTTACTGTGGCTACACGCTGGGCTCTCAACGATGTTGACGCAAGCGAAGCATTGCTTGGCGTAGTGGTTGATAGCCAAAGTGACGAGCTGGTGTTTTTTCTTGAAGCCAGTAAGCGGCTTGGCGAATATTGGAAGGTTTACATTGAAAGTCGAATCTTTGTTGGCGGTAAGCCACTACCTCATGATTTGGTTTCCGTGCTAGCAGAGCTAAGCAGCCCAGATTCACAGAACAAGCTAGGGTACTTACAGGACGAAGATTTCCTTAGAATCGAATTCGTACGTTATTTTTAACCTGAGTTTGATGTCATCGTAATTGATGGTGCTGGACCCAAAATCCATACCCAGACAGTGGTGAATAAATGGACCGTCAGTCAGCCTGACAACCCCCTGTTCTACATCAACCTTATGTGATCAAACATACCTTGTATTTGGCAAACGCTCTGATTTTATCGCTTTAATTTCCTCTCAATACATTTTGCTCAAACCTAGCGCAATCTGTAGTACCATCACCGGTTCCTTTTATTCTTCTAGTATGCACTTTAAGTAGTGTGTATCGCATTTGGATTGGCTATTTTGAATATGTCCGACGCAATTTTCGAACAAGACGGTGACTATTTCATACCCTCTGTAAACGCTAGCAGCCCCTGGGGGCCCACACTGCTACACGGCGCAGCAACAGCAGGGTTAATTGGGTATGCCGTAGAGCAGGCAGCAGATACTGAAAAAATGCAGTTAGCGCGTTTAACCATTGATCTGTTTCGGCCTGTGCCAAGAGATAGGCTGAATTTCACCACCAAGGTTTTGCGCCAAGGGCGAAAAATTCAAGTGATTGAAGTTTCGCTGTTATGTGCTGAAGTTGAAGTCTGTCGAGCGGTTGCCGTTTTGCTCATCAAAAATCCGATCAAGGTGCCGGCCCACGGGGTACCTTCACTAGAAAAACCCGAAGGTCCAGCGGGTATAAAATTACATTCGTTTCGCGCTGAAGCGATTGGTGAAATACAGAAACTGCCACCGGGTTTCCATAACGTGATGGAAATTCGCTCCACCACCAATACTTTTGGTGGTGGGAAAGGTACGGTTTGGATCAAAATCCCGACTCGTATTATCGCTGGGGTCGACAACACACCACTGATGATTGTTGCAGCTATCTCAGACCTTGGTAATGGTATGTCACAACTTCGTATTGATGACGATACAGGTATTATTAACGCTGATATATCGATGCACCTGTACCGTATGCCTGAAAGTGAATGGATTTGTTTGGATGCCGAAACTAAAGTAGCTACAACCGGAGTGGGTATCGTCGAAACCAAATTATTTGATGAATCCGGCCTGATTGGTATGGTGAATCAAGCTTGTCTTGCATCACCGGTATATAAAGGAGCTTAGGCTCTATTTCTAACGTACACATTCAACCACTGTATAAAAATATGGCTATTGCACTTTCTATCAAGAATCTTGAAAAAACCTACGATACCGGTTTTCAGGCGCTTAAAGGTATTGATTTAGAGGTTGAACAAGGCGATTTCTTTGCCTTGCTCGGGCCTAACGGTGCAGGGAAGTCCACCACTATTGGGATCATTTGTTCGCTGGTGAATAAGAGCTCTGGCACGGTCGAAATATTTGGCCAAGATATCGATAAAAATTTTTCACTGGCTAAAAAAGATCTTGGTGTCGTGCCGCAAGAATTCAACTTTAGTATGTTTGAAAAGGTCATCGATATTGTAGCTACCCAGGCTGGCTTTTACGGATTAACGCGAAGCCAAGCACTCGAGCGAAGTGAGCACTACCTTAAAAAATTAGGTTTGTGGGATAAACGCAACGAGAAAGCACGGTTTTTATCCGGAGGTATGAAGCGCCGGTTAATGATTGTACGTGCGTTAGTGCATGAGCCACGGCTACTGATTTTGGATGAACCTACTGCAGGCGTAGATATCGAGTTGCGGCGTTCCATGTGGGAGTTCATGCAAGAAATCAATGATGCTGGCCCCACCATTATTCTTACCACACATTACCTTGAAGAGGCAGAAAGCTTATGTCGAAATATTGCGATTATAGACCAAGGTAAAATTGTTAAAAATACCGATATGCGCAGCCTGCTAACTCAGCTTTCTGCTGAAACATTTATATTGGATACCCGTAATGAACTGGAAAAAGCACCTGTATTGGAGAACTATTCAGTTAAACAGATTGATTCAAAGTGCTTTGAAGTCGAAGTTGAGAAAGACCAAAATATAAATAATATTTTTGAGCAGTTGAATCAAAAAGGTATCGATATTGTCAGTATGCGTAACAAGGTAAATAGATTAGAAGAACTCTTCGTTTCGCTTGTAGAGAATACCTCGGTAAGTGAAAAAGAAGACGTAAAAGATGGAGTATCAGTATGAGCTGGCGTGAAAAGTGGATCGCATTTAACACAATATTAAGTCGTGAAATTAGACGCTATATGCGTATTTGGCTGCAAACATTGCTGCCCCCTGCAATTACTACAGGGCTTTATTTCGTGATATTTGGCAACCTTATTGGTAGTCGTATTGGTGAAATGGGCGGGTTCGACTACATGGAATATATTGTTCCGGGCCTGATTATGATGGCGGTCATCACCAATTCATACGCAAACGTTGTAGCCTCTTTTTACAACACTAAGTTTCAGCGTCATATTGAAGAAATGTTGGTGTCACCGCTACCCAATTACATTATTTTAGTCGGTTATATTTTGGGTGGGGTCAGTCGTGGCATCATCGTCGGAATCATCGTGACCATAATGTCACTGTTCTTCACCGATTTATCGGTAGACAACATACCCATTACAATTACAGTGGTTTTTCTTACTGCAATATTGTTTTCTATTTTTGGTTTTATTAATGCGGTGTTTGCCAATAGTTTTGATGATATTTCGATTGTGCCTACGTTCATTCTTACTCCATTAACGTATCTTGGCGGAGTCTTTTACTCGATCAATATGCTGCCAGATTTTTGGCGTTCGGTTTCTATGGCAAATCCAATTTTGTATATGGTGAACACATTCCGGTATGGAATATTAGGTGTGTCCGATATTAACGTGACCTGGGCGTTTATTGCGATCATCGTATTTATTGTTGGATTCTTTATGTTTGCGCTGCACCTGTTAAATTCAGGTCGCGGAATACGTTCTTAAAGCACCTGTAAGTAATCAATCGCCGGATAATACAGCGCTAGTTTTACCGGGCGGTTCTCCAATTTACGAAAGCCCTCACCATAGGCCAACATCTGCTTCTGGTATTGCAGTTTTTGTTCATTCAAAAACTGCTGTAGTTGCACCTCTTTAGATTGTGTTCCAGCCTGTGTTGCAGGTTGGGATGACTTGTAGTCAACAACCCAGCGCGTGCCGTACTCATCAATGAATGTACGGTCTACTCGGTACTGTTTATAGCCAGTAGCGCTTTTAACCGTTAACGGCCATTCACATTGGCTATCTTGATACGTATTGTCTAAAACCCACTTCCCGTATTTCCCTGCACAACAACGGCTCACATGACGTTGAATAGTTGCTGCCGCACTACTTAAATCATCAAAAACACTTAGTTGCTGCAGTTGAGCACGCCATACGGGTATTTGTTTGTCGATTCGCTCGCTGGACCAATGCTCTATGCCATCGGCGCAAATTTGAGCAAGGGTACGGTGCACCAACGTACCAATGGCAGTAGCCGTATGGTTGGCGTTAGCGCTAATTTCTAATGTAGGTAACTCATTGGTTGTGGCAGGTTGTTCTGTAGCTGATTGCGCCGAGAGCTG